>JAATFM010000112.1 GCA_015655195.1 Terriglobales bacterium | reverse complement strand
GCGGCTTCCTGCTGCAAACCTTCGCGGTTCTGCCGCAGAGTTGCCAACTCGGTCTGCTTCGCTTCCAGCGCCGCTTCGGCTGTCTTGTGCTCGGCTTCCAGCCGCTCAGCCTCGGCGTGCTTCTGGTCGATAGTGGCGCGCTTGCTCTCGCGTGCATCCTTGTTGCGCGCGGCCTGCATGGTCCACTCCTGCACGCGGCGGTCGATGCGCTGAACCTCCGCTTCCATCTGCTTGAGCGCTGCGCCCTGGTTTGCGGTGTCGCGCTCAGCTTGGCGGCGTTCCTCGCTGTGGGCTTCGAGCTGTGCGGCAAGCTCCTCGATGTTGCGAGCAAGCGAGACGGCTTCCGTCTCCGCTTTGGCAAGCTGCGTTTCAAGTGCCGCGAGCTTCTTCTCTGTCTCGCGCAGATCGCGCTTCAGCGCTAACGGGCCTTCGCTTGAAGGCTTGCCGCCGGTGACGGTCGTGTTGTGAAAACACTCGCCACCCGGCGTCAGGAAATACGCGTGTGTGTATTGTTCGGCCAGGCGCTGTACCGACGACGAATCTTCCACAATGTAGCCGTCGCGCAGCTTGGGCAGGATCGATTCCAGCGAGCGGCCGAAGCCGTTCAGGACCTTGATTGTTTCTTTCAGCGGCGTCAGGCCGGATTCCTGAATCTCCGTCGTGCCAATCTCAGCAACAGCCGCCGGATGCTCGGGATGAATCAGGAACGTGGCGCGTCCATCCACGCCGGATTTCAGCAGATTCACGCCGTGTTCTGCAGCAGACCAGCTATGCACGACGAGATAGTTCAGCTCGTCGCGCAGAAACTCATCGACAACGCCTTCATGTTCGCCGCTGACTTCAAGAAAATCGGCCAGCGTGCCGGCAGGAGCCATGCCGTTCGAGAGCGCGCCGGGCTTGAGCAGCCGCCGGACGGTGTCAGTTGAGTAGCTGTGGTCGCGGATGAGCGCGGTGAGGGAATCGCGCCGGCCTGTGAGTGTTGCCACTTCAGAGCGCAGTTTGTTCGCACTCGCCCGCAGCGCCGCTTCGTCGGCGCGCTTGGTTTGTAGGCTCGCGCGCAGGGCGGCGATCTCGGCTTCCAGCCGCTTCAGAGATTCCGTGGCCGACTCAAAGCTGAGCCGTGCCTGCCCCTGCCGCACGCCAAGCTCTTCCAGTTCATTGTGCGACTGGCGCATCTCGGCTTCCAGCCGCTCGGCCTCACGCTCCAGCGCCGCAAGGCTCTCTTCGGCCTGCGCGGTCGAGTTGCGCGCCGAACCGGCCTGCGCCAGCAGGTTCATCGCGGAGCGGCGCTGCGCCTCAAGCTGGCGCTCGGCGCTAAAGACCTCTTCGGCCGCGGTGCGAGCCTGAACCTGCCGCGACTCCACGTTCTTCCGGAAAGCGAGAGCCTCGGATGCAGCAGTCTCAAGAAAGCTCTTCTGCTGCGCGCGCTCTTCCACCATTCCGGCAAGTTGCACGCGGGTCTGCTCGATCTCGTTTGCCGTGGCGGCGATGCGCGTTTCCAGTTCGGCAACGCGCTCGGTGTTTGAGCTCTCGCGGGCCGTAGCGCGCGAAAGCTCGACAGCGGAATCATTGGCGCGCGTGCGCGCCTCCAGCACTGTGCGGTCCAGCTCATAGCCGCGCTCGGTGAGTGAGTGCTGGCTCTGCTCCATCTCGCCGATCGATGTGGCGGAGGTGTTGATCTGCTCGCTCAGCGCAGTGATTTCGGTTTCGAAGCCGGCCTGTTCGGCGTCCATCAGTGCCATGCGGCTAGCTAGCACGACGCGAAGGCGCGTGCGAAGCTCGGTGCGAACCTCGGAGTAGCGCTCGGCCTTGGCGGCCTGCCGCTTGAGCGAATTCATCTGCCGCGTGACTTCGTCGAAAATATCGTCCACGCGGGCCAGGTTCTGCTTCGATGCTTCGAGGCGCAACTCGGCAAGCCGCTTCTTGGTTTTGAAGCGCGTGATGCCGGCAGCCTCTTCGATAATCGCGCGGCGGTCGTGGGGCTTCGAGCTGAGCAGTTGTCCGATGCGCTCCTGCCCGATGATGGCGTAGCTCTCAGGCCCGAGGCCCGTTCCCATGAAAATGTCTTGAATGTCGCGCAGGCGGCAGAGCTTGCCGTTCAGCAGGTACTCGCTCTCACCGGTGCGGAACAAGCGCCGCGTGATGACAATTTCACCTTTCTGAAAGGTGCGCTGGAACTTGCGGCGGCGCATTTTCAGCACCACAGGAACAGGACCAGCCTGCGAGGCTGCGGCATTGGGTTCGGTGGGAGCTTCCGCGCTTGCTTCCGGCTCAGCTTCTACGCCTGCCGCAGCCTGCGGAGCCGGACTGGCTTCGGAGCCAGGCTCGCCTTCAATCGCCTGTCCCGGCTGCTCGGCAGAGATGATTTCTTCCGCTTCTTCGGCGCGCTGCTTGCGGTGAGCCTCTTCGTCCCAGTCTTCCACGCCGTTCGAATCAAGCCCCTCGGCGTCCACCTGTACTTCCGGCTCGACCGGAATCGGCCCCTCGTAGGCTTCCGGGTCCACCATTGTCAGCGTGACTTCCGCCATGCCGAGCGCTTTGCGGTCGCGCGTGCCGGCAAAGATCACGTCCGACATGTGCGTGCCGCGTAGCGTCTTCGCGCTCTGCTCGCCCAGCACCCAGCTCACGCCGTCCAGAATGTTCGACTTGCCGCAGCCGTTTGGACCCACTACCACTGCGATGCCGGAGCCGGAGACGGAAAGCTCCGTCCGGTCGCAGAAGCTTTTGAAGCCGAGGATGTGGATCTTTTTCAGTTTCAGCATGTCTACTCCGCAATACGAGATCACAGCGGGAATCCGCGCTGCCCGGATTTCTGTGCTACCCCATCCCAGGCGCAAAGGCAAAGACGCGCCTAGGGCGGGGCACCCGAATAGCAGGCGGAAAACCGCACCTATTAGATTCAGACTCTACGGAGCGGCGGGGGTGGGGTCAACCGCTCCAGGAGCGGTTTTTGTGGATAAGGCAGGACGGAATTCAACTTCGGTAAAAATACCACTCCCTTTGGGTTCTATCCGGTTATTTCAGTGCAGTTTAGGACAGGTTTTCAACAGGCTCGGGGCCATTTCTGTCTGGCGCGAGAGTGCCTTAGTAGTAACTAGGAAAGCACAGGCTCCACAGCTCGGCGGATGACTTTTTCGAGCGCCCGGAGCGCCTGCGGGCGGGCGAATCCGGGCCGGCTGGCGAGCCGGATTGTCCGCGCCGAGTCGCCCGCCAAAGGACGAATGGAAATCTGCCGCCGGCGGAGCGATTCGACGGCCAGCGCGGGAATCAGCGTAGCTCCATAGCCGGCTGCGACGAGATTGACGAGGGTTTCGAGAGTCGCCGCCTGCATTCCGCTTTGCAATGGGCTGCGTGGCGCGCCGGAACGCTGCCCGCAGGCGGCAAGCGCCTGGTTGGCGAGGCAGTGGCCTTCGGAGAGCACCAGCAACTCACTGGCCAGCGCTTCCTCCGGCACGGATTTTGCGCGGGAAAATTTGTGCCTCGGCGGCAGGGCCGCAAGCAGCGGCTCACGGAAAAGCTCGATCTCCGTAATCTCCGGTGCGGCGGCGGGCGTGGCGAGCAAGGCAGCGTCCAGCCTGTGCCCACGAATGCCTTCAATCAGCGCGTGCGTCTGGTCCTCCCACAATTCCAGCATCAGCCCCGGATACGCCTGCCGCATCGGGCGCAGAATGAGCGGCATCAGGTAAGGCGCCAGCGTGGGAATCACGCCCAGCCGCAGCGAACCAATGAGCGGATCGCGGGCGGCACGCGCCACTGTTTCCATCTCGCGTGTCTGGGCAAGAGCCATCTGTGCATGAGACAGAATCTGGCCTCCCACTGGCGTAAGATCGACGCGCTTGTTTGTCCGCTCCAGCAGCTTCACGCCAAGCGTCTCTTCCAGCTTGCGAATCTGGCTGCTCAGCGTGGGCTGACTCACGCTACAGGCCACGGCGGCGCGGCCAAAATGGCGGTGTTCGGCGACGGCAACGAGGTATTTCAGGTCTTGCAGGTTCAATAGCTGGCTCCTATGGTCACAGATTCAATCATAGCTAATCTCAATCGACACGATTCATCAGTTCTTTCGTTTCTCTCGTCGCACGGCTCCTATACTGAACGTGCTGGCCGTATTGCATACGGCCAATCAGGAGAACTACTTATGTCGAGCGAATCGAAGTGCCCGTTCTCGGGCAGCATGGTGAAGCACACAACGGCAGGCGGCAAGAGCAACAGCGACTGGTGGCCCGAGCAGCTTAACCTGGGAATTCTGCATCAGCAGTCTTCGCTGTCGAATCCGATGGGCGAGGAGTTCAACTACGCCGAAGAATTCAAGAGCCTCGATCTGGATGCCGTGGTTCAGGATCTCAAGACCTTGATGACGACCTCTCAGGACTGGTGGCCAGCGGACTTCGGTCATTATGGACCTTTCTTCATTCGCATGGCGTGGCATAGCGCGGGCACTTACCGCATCTCCGATGGACGCGGCGGCGGCGGCAGAGGCCAGCAGCGTTTTGCGCCCCTCAATAGCTGGCCGGATAACGTGAGCCTCGACAAGGCGCGCAGGCTGCTCTGGCCCATCAAGCAGAAGTACGGCAAAAAGATTTCGTGGGCCGACCTGATTATTCTCGCCGGCACAGTGGCGCTTGACTCGATGGGCTTCAAGACCTTCGGTTTCGCAGGCGGGCGCGCGGATGTATGGGAGCCGGATCAAGACGTGAACTGGGGTCTTGAAGGGACCTGGTTGGCGCACAGGCCCGCTGAGAAACTCGAAAATCCGCTTAGCGCCACCGAGATGGGCCTGATCTACGTCAACCCGGAAGGTCCGGACCGCAATCATGATCCAATCTCGGCGATCAGCGGCATCCGCGAGACGTTTGCCCGTATGGCGATGAACGACGAAGAGACCGTCGCGCTGATCGCAGGCGGACATACTTTCGGCAAGACTCACGGAGCTGCGGCCGCGGACCATGTGGGAGCCGAACCGGAAGCTGCTTCTATCGAGGAGCAGGGCTTGGGCTGGGCGAACAACTATGGCACCGGCGTTGGGAAGGATGCCATCACCAGCGGACTGGAAGTTACCTGGACTTCTACGCCGACGAAGTGGAGCAACGACTTTTTCGAGCATCTTTTCAAATACGATTGGGAGCTGACCACGAGTCCGGCCGGAGCCTATCAGTGGAAGCCGAAGGGCGATGCTGGCACCGGTACGATTCCGGATGCGTTTGACCCTGCAAAGAGCCACCAGCCGACCATGCTGACCACGGACCTCTCTCTGAAGTTCGATCCTGAGTACGAAAAGATTTCGCGGCGCTTCCTTGAACACCCGGATGAGTTCGCGGATGCCTTCGCACGCGCATGGTTCAAGCTGACGCATCGCGACATGGGTCCGCGTGCCCGCTACCTTGGCCCGCTTGTTCCCAAGGAAGAGCTGATCTGGCAGGACCCGGTTCCGGCTGTTGATCACAAACTGGTTGACGAGAAGGACGTGGAAGCGCTGAAGGCTAAGATTCTGGCTTCGGGGCTTTCGATTTCGCAGCTTGTCAGCACGGCGTGGGCTTCGGCTTCGACCTTCCGCGGTGGCGATAAGCGCGGCGGCGCGAATGGCGCGCGCATCCGCCTTGCTCCGCAGAAGGACTGGGAAGTGAACCAGCCCGCGGAATTGGCGCAGGTTCTCTCCAAGCTCGAAGCCATCCAGAAAGAGTTCAACACGGGCGGAAAGAAGATTTCCCTCGCGGATCTCATCGTGCTTGCAGGCTCGGCTGCCGTGGAGGCTGCCGCCAAGAAGGCCGGTCACGACGTGAAGGTTCCCTTTGCTGCAGGCCGTACCGATGCCTCGCAGGAGCAGACCGAGGTAGAGTCGTTCCACTATCTCGAACCGAAGGCGGACGGCTTCCGCAACTACGTTCATAAGGGATTGGAAGGCTATATTGCCAATCTGCTCATCGATAAGGCGCAACTGCTGACGCTGACTGCTCCTGAGTTGACAGTGCTGATTGGTGGCCTGCGTGTACTCGGAGCCAACTACGGGCATACCGCATACGGCGTCTTCACCAAGAAGCCTGAGACGCTGACCAATGACTTCTTCGTCAACCTGCTCGACATGGGAACGAAGTGGCAGAAGTCTGCGACGGAAGGCGTGCTGGAGGGAGTTGACCGGAAGACCGGCGCCGCGAAATGGACGGCTACTGTGGCCGATCTCGTGTTCGGATCGAATTCGCAACTCCGAGCTCTTGCGGAAGTCTACGGCAGCAGCGATGCGGAGAAGAGCTTCGTCGACGAGTTTGTGGCGGCATGGACCAAGGTGATGAATCTCGATCGCTTTGACCTTGCCTGATCTCATCACTCAGAAAAGCAAGTAACCAGGCCGGGGCGCGGCAAACGCTCCGGCCCTTCATTTTTCCGTCTGCCGCGTGATACAACTGCAAAATGGCCAGTAAGAAGAGCGCAAAGGCTGGTGGGGCTGCGAAGGGAACAAGCGCCCTCAACGGTACAGGCAAGCCTGCTCACGTAAATTTGCGTATGCTGGCCGATCACCTGGGCCTCTCGCAAACCACCGTCTCGCTGGTGCTGAACAACTCGCCCTCCGGCAACTCGATTCCCCCAGAGACCCGCGAGCGGGTGAGGGAAGCTGCGCGCAAGTTCAACTACCGGCCGAATTATTTTGCGCGATCGTTGCGGCAGAGCCGGTCAATGAGCGTTGGCGTGCTGGCGCCGGACCTGAGCGAAGGCTACTTTACCCGCGTGATGAGTGGCGTGGTGGAAGAGCTTACCGCGGCGCATTACTTTTACTTCACCGCCTGCCACGACTGGAACAAAGAACTCATCGAGCAGTATCCGCGCATGTTGGTGGAGCGCGCCGTGGACGGTTTTCTTCTGCTCAACACGCCGGTCGAAGGGATTCAGGTTCCCGTGCCGGTCGTTGCCATCTCTGCGCACTCCGCCGTGCCGAATGTGACGAATATCGTTCTCGATCATGAATCGGGAGCGCGCCAGGCCCTCGAACATCTCTGGAAGCTCGGCCACCGGAGCATCGCCTTCATGCGCGGCCCGCGAGCGATTCCCGATTCCGAGTTCCGCTGGGAGAGCATTCAGAAAGTGGCGCGGACAATGGGCCTCAAGATCAACCCGGCGCACGTGATTCGCATGGACTCCGAAGGATGGTCGATGAAGGCCGGCAAACACACCATGGCGCCGGAGATCGGCTACCGGCCCATGAAGGCGCTGCTCGAAAAGAGCCATGATTTCACGGCTGTCTTCTGCTTCAACGACATCGCGGCCATCGGCGCGATTCGCGCTCTCAAGGACGCCGGTCTCGGCGTACCGGAAGATGTTTCCGTTGTGGGCTTCGACGACATTCAGTCGGCGGCTTTCACCACGCCCTCGCTCACCACCGTCCGCCAGCCGCTCACGGAGATGGGCCGGCGCGGCGCGCAGGTGCTTCTGGAGCGCATCGCGCAACGGGAACGGGAGTTTGCCGTGGAGATTGTCATGGCTCCGGAGCTGATTGTGCGGGAGTCGACGGCACCGGCCAAGAGGTAGGCCGGGGATTTATCCCCGGCATTACGATGCGCCGGAACGGAGGGGGTTTTAGCTCCTGAAGCTTACATTTACGAGCAATAATTTTCGAACCAGCGGCTGATATAGACTCCCGCGTGGGCCTCGCCGCAGTAGTGGCGCGCTCCGGGCGTGCAGGCGGCCTCGTTGGACCAGCGGTAAACCGTCAGATGCGAGCTGCTGCAGTCGATGACAACCCAGCGGATGGGATTCTCGCTCTCCGTGCCGCAGATTTCACATCGAAAGATGGTGTCGATCATAGAGTGTGCCTCCGCCGAGTCGATGGTTGGGAACCGGCGCGGCACAATCTGCGCGGGACTCCCATCTCGCTTACTCTAACATCTGTAAGTCCAGTGGCGGCGCGATCATGCAGTCCAGGCAGCGGATGCCTTCGAGCGCTCGCTTGAGCGTGGAGGACTTGCACGGCTCCACGGTCACGACAAACGGCAGCGCGTTGGCCGGGTAGCCGGCCTTCTGCACAATGGCGCGAATGTTGATCTGCTCGCGGGCCAGCGCCAGGGTAATCTCAGCCACGATGCCAGGGCGATCATAAACCAGGAAACGGATGTAGTGCGGTAGTTCCATCTCGGAGCCGATGACGGCTTTGGCTGATGGAAGCTCGACGCGGCGCGAGCCCGCGGCCAGCGCCAGCAGGTCGCTGACAACGGCAACGGCCGTGGGATGCCCGCCAGCTCCGTGGCCGGAGAAGACCACATCGCCGCCGTACTTGCCGCTCAGCACAACCATGTTCTCCGTGCCGCGAGACCAGGCCAGCGGCGAGCGAAGATCAACGAGTGTTGGACCGACCGAAGCCGCCACTGCGCCGCTTGTCTTGTCGGCGCGGGCGATCTGCCGGATCGTGCAGCCCAGGTCGCGCGCATAGCTGAAGTCAATGGCCGCAACGTCCGTAATCGCCTTGGGAACAATCTGCTCGGGATCGACTTCCACGCGTAGCGCCAGCCGCATGAGAATCGAGAGCTTGGCGCGGGCGTCGAATCCGCCTACGTCTTCCGTCGGGTCGGCCTCGGCATAGCCCTTGGCCTGTGCGTCCTTCAGCACCTCGGCGTAATCGGCTCCTTCTTCCATTTTGCTCAGGATGAAGTTACAGGTGCCGTTCAGAATGCCTTCCATGCGCTCGATGCTGTCACCGGCCAGCCCCTGTTCGATGCCGGGAATCACGGGGATTCCGCCCGCGACCGCAGCGCCGTACTTCAAATGCCCGCCATTCGCCGCTGCCAGCCGTTCCAGTTCCACGCCGTAATAGGCAATGAGCTTTTTGTTTGCCGTAACTACGGATTTGCCCGCCGTCAGCGCCTTGCGAACCCACGCGCCAGCCGGATCAAGTCCGCCAGCCAGCTCCACGATCACGTCTGCATCCGATGCGAGCACGGCCTCGGCATCTTCGCTCCAGACCACATCGCCGCCAACCCAATCCGCTTTTTTGCGCGCCACGCCGCGGTTAAAGATATGCGTCAGCTTGAGCTGCGGAGGCTGTGACTCGGCGAGAATCCGTGCGACGGAGCTGCCGACGGTGCCAAAGCCAAAGATGGCAATGCGGAGCGGAGAGCGGCGTGCGGCGGGTGCGGCCGAGGAGGCGTTGACTTCAGGCACTGAGAATTCCTTTGCGTAGAAGTACTGATCTCTGATGATACAAGAGCCGATGTCGCATCCGGCACCGGCTCTCGCGCCAGCCAGCCGCGATCAAAAGTTAACGCGCACAGCGAGTTGTATGCTGCGCGGGTCTCCGACCGATGTGGCTTGGCCGAAACTCGCATTCGGATTCGCGGGATACGAGCCGGAACCCCATGTGGCATTGGGAATCACGTCGTTGCGATGGTTGAGCGAGTTGAATGCCTCGGCCATGCCTTCGAGCTTGATGCGTTCGGTGAGCAAGAAGGTGCGGCTCAGGCGCGCATTCAGGCCGAAGAAGTCGAAGCCCGTGCCCGCATTGCGGCCAATCACCGCCCCGGTCAGTCCTTCTGTGCAGGGGTTGAGTCCTCCATCTGCTGTCAGGCTGTAGCCGGCGGCACAGGGGCGCTGCGAGGTCGCTTGTTTCGTGTTCGCTCCGGTTGTGATGTTGTATGGCAGCCGCGAGTAATACTGCAGGATGCCGCCGAGCCGCCAGCCGTGAGTGATGCGACCGGCCCAGTCCGCGGCGGGTTTTGTCGGGGAGTTCAGCGCGGCGCTGAAGACAACGCGATGGCGCTGGTCGTCGTCTGCGCGGCTACGGTCCTGGCCTGGGTTGAAATTGTTGATCGGCGCGCTGAAGAAGAATTCGCCGATGTCGTCGATCGCCTTGGACCACGTGTAGGAAACGCGTGCCGTGCCCCACGGGACGGGTCTCTGCGTAAAGGAAACTTCGAGACCATCGTAGTAGGAATCGAAGACCGAGCTATACGGCTTGATGTTGCCGCGCGTTGGATCTGGGCGCGTGCCATCCGTGTTGATGTTTGTGTTGATGGAGCCGATCAGGTGCTCGCCGCGCACATGCTGATAGCTCACGCCGAGCGTGCTGCGTGCGAAAAGCTGCTGTTCCACGCCCAGGCTCGCCTGTTGCGAATACGGGGTGTGAATGTTCGGGGCCATGAGCGAATAGTTCTCAACGGCTTCCGCAGGCGGCGCCACTGCAACGTCCGGAAATGTTGGCGCTCCGGCCTGTCCTGGCGAAAAGGTATAGCTCAGCAGAGCCGCCCGCGCCGGGTCGATGGTGTTATGCGCGGAGAGCAGCGCGTTGGCCAGCGGGCGCAGTGGAATGCGGTCATAGTAAAGCCCGTAGCTGCCGCGCACCACGGTTCTGCGGCTTGTAAACGGAGACCACGCAAAGCCGATGCGCGGCGAAACATTGCCGATAGCCGTGTTGATGGTACGCAGAAACTCAAGGTCGTAGCGCACGCCAGCATTGAGTGTGAATGCCGGAGCGGCCTTCCATTCGTCCTGCGCGTAAAAGCCGATGTTGGGATTGTTCTGCTGAACCGTCGGAATGCCGAAGTTCTGCGTGTAGCCCTGAGAGTTGTAGACTCCGCGCAGGAAATTCTGAAGCGCAGAATAGCTGGTCGTGACACCATTCTGTGTCACAGTCGACGCCCCGAAGGAATAACTGCCGCGCAGCGACTGCGGATAGGTAATCGTGTCGTCGTTGAAGAGGAAATCCGCGCCCATCTTGAAGGTATGCGCGCCGCGCTCCATGATGAGATTGTCCACAGCTTCGTAAAGATAATTAAGCCGCGCCGTCGGCGAAGAGGTCGAGCGTCCGAAGGTCGCGACGCCGGAGATTGTCACCACTGGTCCGATCTCGTCATTAGGGGGCGCGTTGAGACTGTCGTACACGAACTGTCCACGTGTCTCATTCAAGATATGCGGCGAGAGTGTGGCGAGATTGCTTACGGCGACGGTGTTGTTGGTGTCATAGACCGACGTGCCATTGCTGACAGCATTCAATCCACCCACGCCGCGTGCGTTGATGCTGCTCAGCTTGTAAAAGCTGTATCGCGCATTGAGCTGGTCTTTCGAGCTGAAGCGATGGTCGCCGCGGGCAAATGCGTTGTCTGTATGCTGCGTTGTGGGATAAAGCGTCGTTGGTTCTGCGCCTACGGGCAGCAGCGGGGCAGGGTAGCCGACTGCCGTCAGCCGCGCATCGATCTGCGCCGCATTGGAGGGGCTGATTGTAACGATGCCATTTGTGTTGAGACGCTGCTCTTCAAAATTACCAAAGGCAAAGGTGCGATTTTTCTTGAGCGGACCACTGAGGCTCGCTCCGTACTGCCCTTGCGTAAGAGGCAGCTTGTTCCCGGAAAGCGCGTTGTCCGCATTCAGCCGTTGATTGCGAAGAAAGCCGTAAGCTGTGCCGTGCAGATCGTTGGTTCCGCTTCGCGTGATGAGGTTGAAGTAGCCGCCCATGGCGCGCCCGAACTCGGCCTGCCCGCCGGATGTGACTACCTGAAACTCGCTCACCGCGTCCATGCTGAAGACATTGCCCGCAACACCCGCGGCGTCGTCATTTGCGGAGAGGCCGTCCACGATAAAGCCGTTCGAGAAATTTCGCTGGCTGTTGACCGAGTAGCCCTGACCGACAACTTCCGAGGTCTCGGCCAAAGTCTGCGTACTTGCGGTGTTCGTTGGTGAAACTCCGGGCGCCAGCAGTGCCAGGTCGAGATAATTTCGCCCTTCATAGGGCAGGTTCATAATCTCAGCCTGATTGATGGTTTCGCCAATCTGGCTGCGATCGGTTTCAATCACTGGAGGCTCGTCCGATACGCGGATATTCGTCGTTGCCGTGAGCGAAAGCGAGAGCGTCAGGTCGAAGGCCGCGCCGACTGTGAGCTGTGCCTCGCGCTCCGCGTCCTGAAATCCGGCGGAGTGTGCGCGGATGCGATATTGCCCTGATGGTAGATAGGCGAACCGGAAGCGACCTTGCCCGTCCGATTGTGTTGTGTAGCTCTGGTTCGTTGCCGTATGTAGCGCATCCACCTTCGCGTACGCGATGACGGCGCCGCTTGGGTCCAGCACACGGCCGGTGATCGATGCGCCGGTTAAAGACTCCTGCGCGCAGAGCGTTCTCAATATAAAAAGCAGGAGCGCAAGACACGCGAGAGCGCTTCCGCGCTTTCGCCAATAGCATGAAAATTTCCGCAATCTCACAAATTTGCCTTGTCGTATCGGAAGGAGTGCGTGTGAGTTCCCGGTATCCATGACAAAATGCGCTGCGGCTTTGCGTGAGCAGAGCAGTGCCAACGAAAGCTATCGTTGCGCGCAAACGTGCACACGCTTTTGTCGGTTTTCGAGCGCCTGGAATGCCGGAGAAAAAGGGCTAGAGCCTTGCGGGAGGACCGCGCTTCTGGCGCGAGCGGTCGCTCGCTACGCGGTAGTGTGCTTCCGTCTGAGCAAAAACTGCCGGATGGCTTTGGATTGCTGCAAAGAACAATCCTCCCGGCGGCAGTGTGAAGAGGCCCACGCGCGCAGTGCCGGGTAACAGGCTTTTGGGAAAGCAGGGGCACTTCTCATGTGGCGCGGAGATGGCAGGCGTTGTGACCGGCTGCTCTGTTCCCGGCATCATGCAGTGGTGCTTGCCGTTTCTGCGGCAGCAGGCAGGCAGGTTTCGCCCGGAACCTGCGGCCATCGCGGCGAGCAGCGGCGCGCTCCACAAAGAGAGCAGCGCGAGAACCGCCGAGATTGCCATGAATCGCCGCATGTCAGGTTGAGCCAGAGAGAGGAAGCAGGCTTGCGTCTATTCTCCACTAAACCGGTCCGGCGGACAAATCCTCCGTCTCAAGAATGAGAGTCGCTTGCAAGGAGGCAATCCCTCAGGAGCTAAAGCTCCGTTTTTTGTGGCGCTTAACGTTTCAGAGAAGAAGAAATGTTTCGTCCGACAATAGATGGCGTGTTTTGGATTGCAACTCGCAGCCTACTCCACAGCAAACAATCCCGGAAGCGCCTCGCCGGCTTTGCCTTCTACGATTGTTGTGAAGGCTTCCGCATTGAGAGGCCGCTCCGGGCCGATGTAAATGGTCTTTGCGCCTGCCTGCCGCGCCCAATGCACGAAGTTCGCCGCGGGATAGACGGAGCCTGAAGTTCCGATGACCGCCATCAGCGTCGAGCGGTTCAGTTCCTGCTGAATGCGATTCATTTCGAGCGGCATCTCGCCAAAGAACACGATGTGCGGCCTGAGCCGCGCGCCGCAGATACAGCGGCCCACTTCATCGAGGCTTGCGTAGACGGTGTGGTCTTCCACCGGAGGCGCGCCGCACTCTTCACTGCAACGCGATTTCGCCAACTCGCCGTGCATGTGAACCAGACACCGCGAACCGGCGCGCTCGTGCAGGTCGTCTACATTCTGCGTACAGAGAAAGAATCGCTCGCCGAGCTTCGATTCCAATTCCGCCAGAGCCTTATGTGCGGGATTCGGCTCAGCCTTGGCGCAGTCGGCTCGGCGTTTTGAGTAAAAATCCCACACCAGTGCAGGGTTTCTCTCAAGCGCTTCCGGCGTACAGATGTCTTCGACGCGATGCCCGGCCCACAACCCATCGGAGGCGCGAAAAGTGGGAAGCCCGCTCTCTGCGCTGATGCCAGCACCGGTGAGAATGAAGACACGATCAGTGGGACGAATGGAAATGGAGGTCATTTTTCTGTTCCTCGATTCTGACCCCCACTTGCAATTTTACTCTTTCACGGCTCCAGCAAAATTTTCCCCGTCGTCTTGCGGCTTTCGAGATCGGCGTGTGCCTGCGGAGCGTCTTCGAGCGCATAGACGTGCTCCATGCGCAGCTTCAGCTCGCCGCTTGCCACCCACTTCAGCACCTCACCTGCGCGCCATTCCAATTCTTCGCGCGTCGAGATGTAATGCCACAGCGTGGGTCGCGTGAGAAAGAGCGAGCCCTTGCTGCTGAGTTGAATGGGATCGACGGGAGGAACGGCGCCGCTCGATCCGCCGAAGAGCGCCAGTAACCCGCGTGGACGAAGGCAGCTCAGGCTGCCCTCGAAGGTCGTCTTGCCGACGGAATCGTAAACCACATCCACGCCGCGCCCGCCAGTGAGCCGCTTTGTCTCGGCCGCAAAATCCTGCTCGGTATAAAGAATCACATCGCTGGCGCCGGCCTCGCGCGAAAGCTCCGCCTTTTCCGGCGTGGAAACTGTCGTAATGACTCGCGCGCCAATCCGCACTGCCATCTGCGTGAGCAGCAACCCTGTGCCGCCGGCTCCGGCATGAATCAGCGCCGTCTCGCCTTGCTTGAGCGGCCATGTGGAATGGGCAAGATAATGCGCCGTCATCCCTTGCAGCATTGCCGCCGCGGCTTTTTCCGGACTGAGCCCATCCGGAACCTTGACGAGCTGCGCGGCAGGAACCAGCGCGTACTCCGCGTAGCTGCCGATCACGGAGGTCGAAGCCACGGCATCGCCGATGGCAAAGCCCGAGACGCTGGGGCCAATCTCTTCCACAATGCCGGCGGCCTCGCTGCCCGGCGTGAGCGGCAGCGTGGATTTGTACTGGCCTTTGCGGAAGTAGGCCTCGATGAAGTTGACGCCGATGGCTTCGACGCGCAGCAAAACCTGTCCCGCGCCGGGCTGCGGAATCGGCAGCTCAGCAAGTTCCAGCACCTCGGGACCGCCCGTGGCGCGAATCTGTATGGCTTTCATGGCTATGGCAAGGATGCTACGAAGAGGTGGGTAGATGCAAGGAGCCACACCCTTGTCCCAGGAAAAAGGCGCAAGGGTGAGGCACGGAGTTGTGGCTAGCACACCAGGTGCGACCGCGTCAGCTTGATGCCGTCGAGCCTTCCCAACAGCGTTACGGCAATGCGCGCCGGATCGAAGAGCTGCTGCGCCATCTGTTGTATCTGGTCGGCGGTTACGGCTTCGACGCGCGCGATGATCTCGTCATTCGAGAAGAACTGGCCAAAGTAAATCTCCTGCCGCGCCAGATTCGCCATCCGCGAGTTTGAGCTTTCGAGGCCCATCAAGATATTGCCCTTGAGCTGGTCTTTGGCGCGCGTCAACTCCTCGTCCGCCAGTGGCTCCTGCTTGAGCCGCGCGAATTCGGCCAGGATCAGGTCGATGGTTTCAAGCGCCTTGCCCGCCGATGTTCCCGCGAAAACGCACAGCGCGCCGGTGTCGCGGTAGGGAGTCACGTCCGAGTAGATGGAATACGCCATGCCGCGTTCTTCGCGGATTGTTTGGAAGAGCCGCGAACTCATCCCGCCGCCGAGCACCGTGTTCAAAATCAGCGTCGTAAAGCGGTTCTCGTCTGCAATTGGCGGCGACGGTACGCCGAGGCAGATCTGCACCTGTTCTAGCGATTTCTTGTTCCGGAGCAAAATCTGCGCGCTGGAAGGCGGTGCGGCCAGCTCCACAGGCTGCGCGCCCGGATGCAGCGTGGAGAATTTTTCCGCCACGGATTGCACGAACTCGTCGTGGTTCAAATTGCCGGCTGCGGAAAAGACCATGTTGCCAGCGTGGAAGCGGCCGGCGTGGTAGTCCAGCAGCCGCGGCTGGTCGAGTCGAGCCACGGTGTCCGTAGTGCCGAGGATAGGCTTGCCGAGCGGATGGTCCTTCCAGAAGTTCTGCGTGAAAAGCTCGTGGACGAGGATGTCGGGGTTGTCCTCGTCAATCTTGATCTCTTCGAGAATCACGCCGCGCTCGCGCTCGATGTCGTTCGAGGCAAAGACAGGATTCAGCACCAGGTCGGAGAGCACGTCTAATGCAATGGGCACATGCTCGGAGAGCGACTTGACGTTGAAGCAGATCGTCTCCTTGCCAGTAAAGGCGTCAAGGTTGCCGCCGATCGAGTCCATCTCGCGGGCAATATGCTGTGCGGTGCGGTGGCGTGTGCCCTTGAAAACCATGTGCTCCACGAAATGCGAGATTCCATTTGTCTCCGCTTCTTCGGCGCGGGAGCCGGATTTGATCCAGACACCCATTGCCACGGAGCGCAGGTGTTCCATGCGCTCGGTCAGCACAATGAGTCCGTTGGGGAGGATGGTGCGGCGGAGATTGCGTTCGTTCATCATTAGCTTCACAGTCTTTTAGATTCATTTTACCGGGCGGGGAACCGGAATTCGCCCCGGGCTTCTCTACGTAGTTGCAATCGCTTGTGCGGGCAGCAGATAGGCACAAGCTGCTTACCCGCTGTTGCGCCGCGTAGTAGAAAATTTTTGCGGAATCAACAAGTCCGCTCAATAAGCCTTCACGCCGCCGACGTATGTCTCGATCACCTTTGTTTTCAGGATCGCAGGCTCCGGGCAGGTGTAAAGGTCGCGATCCACAAGGATGAAATCGGCCTCGTAGCCGGGTACGAGTTTGCCTTTGCGTTTCTCCGCGAACTCGGCATAGGCCGAGCCCTGCGTGTAGGCGTAGAGCGCCTGGCCGCGCGTGAGTTTATTCTCCGGGAAATAGGCTTTCGTTCCCGCTTCGTTCGTGCGCGTTACGGCAGCGTAGAGGCCGCGGAAGGGAGTTACCGGCTCGACGGGGTAATCGGTGCCGAAGGCCAGCGGCACGCCCGCGTCGAGAAACGCCTTCCATGCATAGGAATAAGCTGCGCGCTGCGGTCCCAGACGGCTTTCGGCCCAGTTCATGTCGGTCAGCAGGTGATTGGGCTGCATGGAAGCGATAACGCCCAGCTTCTTGAAGCGCGGAATGTCTGCGGGATCGACAACCTGAGCGTGTTCGATGCGGTTTCGCGCCTGTATTGAGACGCCGGGCTGCGAAAAGGCTTCGAGAGCCATTGCGGTGGCCTTGTCGCCGATGGCGTGGAAGCCAAGCTGGAAGCCGGCCTGCGACCGCTCCACTGCCATTTTGTTCAGATCGTTCTGCTCGTAGCGTGGCAGGCCACTGTTCTTCGGGTCGTCGGCAAAGGGCTCTTTCATTGCCGCGGTGCGCGAGCCGAGCGAGCCATCCATAAAGCCCTTCAACATGCCGGTGTGCAGCAGTGGATCGTTCTGATCGTGATGCGCGCGCATCTTCTTGAGTGCTTCGACGGGCGCGTTAAAGGGGAGCCACTCCGAGATGCGAAGGTGCAGCCGGTCCTCCTTTTCCATCTGCTCAAAGGTCAGAAAGTCGTCCCAGTCGGAGAGGTCCTGTACGGAAGTCACGCCGTGCGATAGTGCGTCGGCAATGGCGAGTTCGTCGCCGCGGCGGCGTTCTTCCGGTGTAGGCGGCGGAACGATCTTGTCGATCAGCGCCTGTGCGGTCTCGCGCAGAATGCCGGTCGGTTCGCCGTTTGCATCGAGGTCAATCGCTCCGCCCTGCGGCGCAACGGTCTTGCCGGTGATTCCGGCAGCCTTCAGCGCGGCGGTGTTTGCTACAGCAATGTGTCCGTCAATCCGCTGGAGCCACGTGGGGCGGTCGCCTGTAACTTTGTCCAGATCCTGCCGCGTGGGCAGTACCGTCGGAGTCCACAGCGTGTGGTCCCAGTTGCCGCCGGTGAGCCAGTGGCCGGCAGGCGCGGCATCTGCGAACTTCTTCACCACGGCAAGCATCTCGGCCAGCGACTTTACGCCGGTGAGATCGACGTGCAGCCGCATCTGGCCCGCGGAGCCAAGGTGCGTGTGCGCGTCGTTGAAGCCGGGAAAGATGTACGTGCCGGTGCGTGCCGTGTCTAGCGCATGGAGCCGCGTCTTCGGTCCGGCCATGCGCGTGATTTCTTCCGTTGTTCCTACGGCCAGCACCTTGCCCGCGCCGACGGCAATCGCTTCGACGACCTGCGGCTTGTCTTCGGCAAATCCCGCGCCGGTATAGATGCGGCCGTTGAAGTAAATATCGTCGGGATGCGCTTTTGGCGCGGATTGAGCGGAGACAAGGGAAGCGCAGAGCGCGGAAGCGGCAAGCAGAGAGATTGCGGGTCGCATAGGCAACAGGGTAGCAGGCGCGCTTATTGTTCTGCGGCCCAGCCCGAAATAGCGAGCGTGAGCAGCAGCACGCGGCGCAGGCCGATCTCGCGCCCATGCGGCGAGTACCATTCTTCGAGCGTGTGCGCTCCGCCGCCTGCGCCGCCCGCGCCGAGCGAAACCGCAGGAACGCCGAGCGAGAGCGGCAGGTTGGCATCCGTCGAGCCGAGGCGAGGCGTAGTGACATGGCCCAGATGCCGGTCCACGGCAAGCAGGGTTTCCATCAAGGCGCTCTCTCGCGGCAGATGCGCCGCAGGCCGGTCGCCGATCTTCTCAATCGCAAAGGCGAGCTTGGCGCGAGAGTGTTTTGAGAGGTCGTTGGCGCGTTCGACGGCGTCTTCTGCGGCGCGGTAAAGAGCTACTTCAAGCCGCACCAGTTCCTCGGGGCTCGTGGAGCGGAAGTCGATGGTGGCCGCGGCCTGCTGCGGGATGGAATTCACGCTCGTGCCTCCGTGAATCGTGCCAACATTCAGCGTTGTCCGTGGGTGTTCCGGCAGCCGCGTGGAGGCAACTTCCGCCAGCGCCACTGCCAGCGCGACGATGGGGTTTGGCGTGCCCGCATCGGTAAAGCTGTGCCCGCCGGGGCCGGTCATGGTGAGCCGAAAACGCCGGCTTCCCAGCGCCTGCGTTACCGCGCCGTCCGAGCCTGCGCCATCCAGCACAATGTGCGCCGCCACGCGTTGCGCCAACCTGCTGCTTGCATAAAAATGCCGCACGCCGCGCAGATCGCCTTCGCCTTCCTCGCCCACATTGCCCAGAAAGAGCAGCGGCGTGGGCAGCCGCACGCCGGAATGAACCAGCGCGGCGGCAAGAGCCAGCAGCCCTACGATGCCTGCGCCGTTGTCACTGGCGCCGGGAACTTCGAGCCGGTCTGAATTGGAATTTGAGTCGGAGCTTGAGCCGTCTGCGCTGCGCAGGATCGGACGGAGCGGCGTCTCGGCTGGAAAGACAGTATCGAGATGAGCGGAGAGGACGATAATCGGGCCGGTGCTCTCGGCGTCGAGGTGCGGCGCGGGCAGAAAGGCCAGAATATTGCCAGCCTCGTCCGTATGGATGGATTCGAGACCCATCTCGCCGAATCGTTCGGCGAGCCACGCGGCGCGTGCCTGCTCTCGAAAGCTCGGCGCGGGAATCGAGCAGACTTCGGCCTGCCAGTCGAGAATTGTCTTCGGGTTTCCATGCAGCCACGCGAAGGCGGCGTGCACCGGCCGCTCGGCGGCGAGTGCGGTAACGCGCGAAAATGCTGTGGCTGCGATGGGCGAAGGCATGGCTCTGGATGAAAGGGTAGCAGGAACGCGGCTATAGGTCTCCTTGAAGGCTCTACTCCGGATACTCCACCGAATGCAGAAACAATCCCCGCGCCGGGGCAGTTGGTCCGGCTGCTGCCCGTGCCCGCGCTGCAATCATTCCCGGAACCGCGCTTGCGGGCGTATAGCCGCGCCCTACATCGAGCATTGTTCCTACAAGGTTGCGAACCATGTGGTGCAGAAAGCCGCTGCCGCGGACGAGGTAGATAAGTAGCATGCCGTCTGCGGTCTGCTGCTTGTGCCAGGCCGAGCCGAAGATGGTTCGCACTGCGGATTTCTGCGGTTCACCTTCCTCGTCTTCCACCGCATCCGATGCAGCATTTGTTTCTCCAACGACATTTGCGCCGCCGCGGCTCGTCTCATCGGGGTCCGTTGCCGCAAAGCTCCGGAAATCATAAGTGCCGATGAAGAGCGCCGCGGCCTCGTTCAACGCGGCGAGGCTCAGAGGCCAGGGAAACGAGTACACATACCGCGCCAGAAACGGCGGACAGATCAACCGCGGCAAATTCTCCGTCGGCCGCTCGGCAAAGACGCGGTACTCGTAGGTCTTTGCCGTCGTGGAGTGCCGCGCATGGAAACCTTCCGGCACATGCCGGGCGGAAAGCACGCGGATCGACTCCGGCAGCGTGCGGTTCAGCGCCCGGAGCAGATTCTCCGGCGGAATCCTCGCCGCGAGCGGGAAGCTCGCCACCTGCGCCAGCGCATGAACCCCGGCGTCGGTGCGCCCGGAGCCCTGTGGCAGCGGCGACTCTCCGGTCACGCGACCCAGTGCCTCCTGCAACTCGCCCTGCACGGTCGTTTGGCCCGGCTGTACCTGCCAGCCGCGAAAATCCGTGCCGTCATAGGCCACAATCAGCTTCCAGTTTTGTGCCGTTTCAGTCACTGTTACAGGGTATCGGAACCGGGGTAGGAGCAAGGATAGCTGGGATATACTCTAACTTTCCGTTGCCTTCGGTAGATGAGCCGCGAAATTGTGGGAACGAAACGCGGTTGCGGCGCGTATGAGTGAGGGAAGCAGGCGCATACATGCTTCCGAGGCTCGGGGAAATCGCGCGGCCCCAGGGTAATTTTGAAGGCAATTTTACGGCTGGAGCGCGTTTCCGGCTGTCCGTCATCAGCGGCGTCCACATGCCTTAACTTTGTGGAGAGGAATCATGCGTTTGTACGGTAAAGGTATGTTCGGGCGCAAGCGATCGACGAGCCGGCTCAGTTCTTTAGCGGCGATAATGCTCACATTGGCTGGCGGGCAGCCGGGGATGCCGGTTTTTGCCCAGCAGTCGGCGGACAAGGCAGCCTCTAACCTGCCCGTAGCGCCGGCGCCGGTGCTTACCGAGCCGCTCTCGCTGCGCCAGACGGCTCGCGATTTCTCGAAACCCGCCGGCACGATGCTTGGCAACCCTATCCGGCCCTACATGCCCACGCAGATAGACAAGGCGAGCTTTGCCAACTCCGTGCGGCTCGGCGACCTGGTCAAGGACGGCAAGATTTACCTCAGCCTTTCGGATGCCATAGCTCTCGCGCTTGAGAACAACTACGACATCGCCATTGCGCGCTATAACCTCGACATCGCCGACACCGACATTCTCCGCACTCGTTCCGGCTCGTCCTTCCGCGGCGTCAATGCCGGCGTCGTGTCGAACACCCTCGGCGGAGCCACTTCCACGCTGGCCAGCGGTGGCGGGCCCGGCGGTACCACGGGCGGCTCCGGCGGCGCGGCTTCGGGAACCTCCGGCATTGTGCTTTCCACCAACGGCGCCGGCCCGGCTCCGGAGACACTCGATCCTTCGGTCACCGGTACTATCCAGTTAGAGCGCGCCAAGGCGCCGCAGACCAACACTCTCTTCTCCGGCGGTCTTTCTGCGCTGACTACCAACACGGATCAGTACAACTTTACTTACAATCAGGGATTCGTTACCGGCACGGCGCTCCAGGTGGCTTTCAATAACAGCCGTGTGACTACCAATAATCCGTTCAGCACCTACAGCCCGACGCTGCAATCGAGCTTCAAGGCCACGGCCACGCAGCACCTGCTTCAGGGGTTCGGCATCTACATCAACAAGCGCTTCATGTATGAGGCGATCAACAACCGCCGCATCACGGATTCCACCTTCCGCCAGCAGATTCTCTATACGGTCAATCAGGTCGAGAACATCTACTGGGGACTGGTGAGCGCATACGAAGACGTGGAAGCCAAGCAGCACGCGCTCGAACAGAGTTCGCAGCTTGAGAGCGATACGCGCAAGCAGCTCGAAATCGGCACCATGGCTCCGCTGGATGTGGTCAACGCGGAGTCCACCGTTGCCACGGATAAGCAGTCACTCATCAGCTCGCAGAGCACGCTCAAGTATCAGCAACTCATTCTCAAACAGGCCATTGCGCGCAATCTGAACGACCCCGCGCTTGTCGATGCGCCGATTATTCCCACGGACCGCATCAGCCTGGATGAGCTGGCGGAAGAGAAGCAGCCCGTGGAAGAGCTGGTACAGACGGCCTTCCGGAAGCGCCCTGAGCTGGAGCAGGCCGTGCTGACGCTCAAGAACGACGAGATTACGCTCAAGGGCGCGCGCAATGGCCTGCTGCCCACGCTCGACGTTTTTGGCTTCTACAGCGCTAGTGCAATCGGCGGCTCGCAAAGCCCGGACTGTTCAACATTTAATAGCGATGGCACAATTTCGAGCTGTACTCCAGGAACGGTTCCAAGCGTCGGTTTTGGCTCGGTTCTCAATAACCTTGTGAACAGCACGGGGCCGGACAAGGGCGCCGGCTTCAACATCACCGTGCCGATTCGCAACCGCACGGCTCAGGCCGATCAGGCACGCTCGCTGCTCGAATATCGCCAAGCCGAGCTGAGGCTGGAGCAGCTTTACACGCAGATCAAGATGCAGGTGATTAACGCGCAGTTTGCGCTTACCAACGACCGCGCCCAGGTGCTGGCTTCGCGGGCCGCGCAGGAGTACGCTTCGCAGAGCCTCGATTCCGAGACGAAGAAGCTGCATCTCGGCGCTTCCACAACTGCCAACGTCCTGCAGCAACGGCGCAATCTCGCTACGGCGGAGAACAACCTCATTGCCGCCGAGGCGACTTATGCCAAGGACCGCGCCGGGCTCTTTCAGACGCTTGCCACCACGCTCGATTACTACGGCATCAACCTGAATGAAGCGGCAACCGGCCAGGTTGGCGCGGCTCCGGCGGTTCCAGGACTCTCGCCGGCGCCCGCCAAGGAACTGCGCGCGCCGGACGCGAAGTAGCACGCACGACTTTCTCTCAGGGATGCGGCCGCACGGTTGCATCCTCGCTTGCCGGGGTCCACACCTCGGCAGCCTGTCGGCAGTTCTCTCCCTGCGGGCCGCACACAGCAAAGACAACCCACACCGTCTTATCGCTCTGCGGAACCAGCAGGTAGTAGGAGCGCGTCGTCCCCGAGCTGCCTTGGAACACGTGCAGCTCCGAACTCAGGCCGAGCCAATGCTCGATTGCGGGAGCGCCGACCACTTTATCGAGCGTTGTCTGCGTCCATCCCATTGGGTCACAGTCCTGCTGCGGCAAACAGAGTTTGCCCGGAGCGGCGTTTATTACGCTACCAACTCCCGGAAGATCCGCGCTCTTGAGAGACTCCTGCAGAACCGCATCCGTCGAACTGCCGGCGCCTGCGTTTGCGGGATCATGAATCGCCGTCACCTTCCACGCACCGGTCACCATTACTGGCGTCGCATCGTTCAGCGGATCGTTGATTGAGTCCGCAGAAGCCTTGAGCGCCGTAAGCTCGTCCACTCGGCTTCGGTACTGTTTGAGCAGGCATTCCGTTACGCCGGAGGCGCACTCGCGGTTGCGTCCGGCCAGCCACGCCCGCTGCTGCGTCAGCAACTCGCTCCGGGCCTTCGCGCTCAGTTGCGGACGCACCTCTGCGTAGAGGTGATTCAGCTCCGTATCCAGTTGCAGCAGCTTTGGCTCGCTGCAAACAGCCTTATCGATTGCCGAAGCCGCCTGCTTGCAGTCCACTGCCAAGCCCGGCACCGCGCAGGACAGCAGAAGCCAACAACCGGCAAACACACTCGCCCAGTGTTTTTTCATGGGATTCTCAGTTGCGGAAGTCCAGCGGCTCCTGCTGCGCCGGCGTTGCTCTGCACCGCAGGCGGCAACTGCTGCCGCAGCAGGGCTGCCTCCTGATTCGCGCGCGACGTGTATTCCTTATATGCGCTGAGCTTCGTTATGGCGCTCTGCCACTGTCCGGCGAGCGCTGCGCTGCGGAATGCCTTCGCGTCCGCGCTCTTCGGCTGCGGCCCTTCCTGGTAGACGCGCGAAAACCACACCGTCTGCCATCCGGACGGCAGTGCCTTGAAATCGGGAACGCCGGGGCTCTTCTGGCTGTTCCACGCTTTCACGGCATCGCCGAGAATCTTGCCAAAGACCGCTCCGTCGCATTGGTCGGCTTCGTCCGCGCTCAATTCCGGCACCGGCCCCAGCTTCGCTACTTTCGCGGCAACCTGCGCCTTGTCCAGCCCCTTGAAATTGTTCGGCGCCGCAAATATCTGGATCTTCTTCATCAGTGCATCGGAAAACCCCAGATCGTTCAGCTCGCTTACCTTCCACTGGCCGATGTCGAACCCGGTCGCCACCGTCATGCCGCTTCTTCCCAGGACCTTGTTCGATTTCATCGGCACATAGCCGCGCAGCCACTGGTTGCCTTCCATGGACGCGATAAAGGTGAAGTCCACATTTGTGCCATAGCGAGGGTTGAGCTTTGTAAAGACCGCCGGCGAAGTCTTGCGAACGAAGCGGCTCGCAGGCGGTCTGCTGCCAAACTCGATCACCCAGGGTCTTCCCGCCGGCATGTCCGCCGCAACGGCTGCCAGCACTTCCAGATCGGAATGCGGAGAAACCGCGCTGTGGTTCAGGTCGCCGGCCAAAGTCCGGAGCGCGTGCATGGCCGTCGAGTTATGCAAAAACAGGTGCAGGTATCTTTCGGCCGAGTGCTGGTCGGTGAACCGTTTTGTCTTTGCGTGCCATTCCGGCGAAAGAACATCCAGCCCGATCACGATCCGGTGGACTTTATCGATCCGGTGCGAGCGAAGCCAGCGGAATGCGGCAAAATCTTCCGCATCCAGCCGGTCGTCCAGCACAGTAGCCTTGCTGTCCGCATCCGAGATTGCCGCCCCGAAGCTGCCTGCCTGTTCCGCCATGACACCAATATACAGAGTCCGTGCCGGACTTCCAGTGCCGCCTTTATGCTGACAAATTAAAAACTGGCGCTCATCGTTCCGCCACCAGGTCGAGCAGATCGAAGAACTCCGGAAAGCTGACAGCAGCCGACTCCGCGCCCTGGATCAGGGTCTGACCCTCGGCACGCAGCGCCGCCACGGAAAACGCCATCGCTATGCGGTGGTCGCCGCCGGAATCGATCGTCGCGCCGTGGAGGGTTTGCCCGCCCGGAACATCAAGCCCGTCCTCGAACTCCTCGACCTCGGCTCCCATCGCGCGCAGGTTGCGGGCGACGAGAGCGATACGGTCCGACTCCTTTACGCGCAGCTCTTTGGCATCGCGGATGCGAATGCCGCCGCTGGTGTAGGGCGCGATTGCCGCAAGAACGGGAAGCTCGTCAATCAACTGCGCAGCAAGGCCACCGGAGATTGTCGTCGAGCGCAGCCCATCCGGCGGAGCCGTTACCTGTACGGTTCCTACCAGCTCAGCATTTTTCTCTTCGAGGTTCAGTACGGCAATGTGCGCGCCGAGAGCGGTCAGAACGTCGAGCAGTGTGGCTCGCGTCGGGTTCAGGCCCAACGATTCCAGCACGAGGCTGGAGCCGGGGAAGAGCGCTGCTGCGCAGAGGAAAAATGCGGCAGAGGAAATATCACCCGGCACCGCGCCCTCGATGGCGTGCAGCTTCTGCGCACCTGTAATGGAAACCCAATCCGCCGAGCGCTTCACCTCCGCGCCAAAGGCCCGCAACGCAAGCTCGCTGTGGTCGCGGGTACGAATGGCTTCGCGCACCGTCGTCGTTCCGGTGGTCTGCAAGCCAGCCAGCAGAATGCTGCTCTTGACCTGCGCGCTTGGAACCGGCGTGGTGTAATCGATGGCCTTGAGCGCCGCGCCCTCGATTGTCAGCGGCGCGTGGCCTTCGGTCAGCGTGAGCTTTGCGCCCATCTCAGCGAGCGGCTTGCGAATCCGCTCCATCGGCCGGCGCGAAAGGGAAGCGTCGCCGATGAGCGTAAACGTGCCTTCCTGCGGCGCGAGCAGACCGGAGATCATTCGCATCGTGGAGCCCGAGTTGCCGCAGTCGAGCGGGTCGCTCGAAGGAGTCACGTCGCCGGCCACGCCGGTTACTTCGATGGCTCCGCCGCCGAGGCGATTCACCTTTGCGCCGAGCGCTTCCATGCAGGCCAGCGTCGAGGCGCAGTCCTCGCCGGTCGAAAAATTCGTAAAGCGCGAGGTGCCTTCGGCGAATGCGGCCAGCATTCCGTATCGATGGCTGATGGACTTGTCGCCGGGCAGGCGCAGGCTGCCGAGAATGTTGCGCGCCGGACGGATGATGCGTTCTTCGACTGCTGAGTGCACGAGTGCTCCGGAGATTGGTCTTGGTTAAGTTTACCAACCGGAGCAGGGAAGGATGAAGTTTCCCACCTCAGCCGAAAAAACAAAGACCCGGCGAGGGTGGAGCACCCGAGGGTTTGTAGTATCCCACCCTTGCGCCAGAAAAAAGGCGCAAGGGTGGGGCACGGGAGTGTAATAACGAATTCGGGCTACGAATTCCGCTGGAGCGCCCGCTTCAGCACTGTTTCGAGAGCGGCCTTCTGCTGCTCGTACTCGGCGAGATCGATGGTGCCGGAAAGCTTCTGGCTTTCGAGTGAGAAAAGCTCATCTTTGAGGGCATTGAGCAGCGCCGCATTGCCGCTTGCGGCGGCGGGTGCAGGCGCAAAGGGAACAGCAGGCTGACCGGGCGCGGGCTGTGCCTGTGCGGACTGTGTTTGTCCCTGAGGCACCGCGGGCTTCCGCAGCAGAAATGCCGCTACGACTGCAAGCCCCAGCACAACGCCGCCGAGAATCCACCACTTGTATTTGCTCAGCGGGTCTGGCTGGTTGATCGGCTCGCCGATGCCGCCTCCGGGCGTGTTTCCAGTTCCGGCACTCTGCGCGCCTTGCTGTCCCTGCGCGCCGCTGTCTGCGCCTTGCTGCTGGCTGTCGCGCGGAGCCGAGCCCGTTCCGCTCACCGTGAACTCAAGCGCCTTGCCGGGCAGCGCATTCTTGAGCAGGAAAATCTGGAATGCCGGGTCGCGCTGAAGCGATTGAAACGATGCGCCGCCGCCTGCCGAGAAGCTCATGCTCTTCGGCATCTGTACCACGAAATTATCGACCGGCATCAGCAGCGTGGGCTTGAAGGTGTACGATCCCGAATACGGCAGGTGAAACTGGACCTGAAAGATCGTCATCTTGCTTTCGCTCATGTCCGGGTCAATCGGCACATTGAACGTGTAATGATTCTTCGCGGTCAGCGGCTTGGGCATCGCCATTGTCGGCATTCCGCTGGGCCGCGTCGCTTCGGCCGCGTCCAGCACCGCGCCCGCAGGGAGCACAAACTCGAACGGCTTCTCGTTGAACTCCGTCACCTGTGGCTGGCTGGTGTTGTGCACGACGAACTGCTCGGTGACGATGAGCTGGCCGTTTTGCGTTTCCATGCCGAAGATCTGGTCCTCGATCGAGACGCCTTCCACCTTCTCCTTCACGTCGTAGACCGACACGTCGCCCGACGGCCCGCCCGCCGCGATAAAGAATGTTGCGCCCTGGTGCGTGACGCGAATGAGATACGGCCCAGCGCCGGGTTCGTTCAGAGAGTAGTGGCCCTTGGTGTCGGACGTTGTTTTGGCTGCGGCGCTCATGCCGGCCTGCACGTCGACAAGCTCGACCACATCGCCGGCGGAGGGCTTGCCGGTGGTCTTGTTGTTTACCGTGCCGGTAACGCTGGCGGCCTGCGCGAGTGTGCCGAAAAGGGCAATCGTTACAGCGGCAAGAAATGAGAGGCGGGAAAGTTTCATCTTATCTCGTTCAGTCCTTAAAGTGTTCTCGGCATCATGCGTGCTGCAGGTGCTCGATCTCGGCCAGCAGTTGCGCGGTTTCGGTTTCGAGTGCCGTGCGCTGCGCCTGATAATCCTCTTCCGGGTACTTGCCGGCGCGGAACTCGAAGTTCAGATCACGCAGGTTCTCGTAAAGCTGCTCCTTGCGCTCCAGCAGGTAGTCTAGCTGCGTCTTCTGCCTCTGCGCGGCAAAGGAGTTTTCCGGCCAGAAGGTGTAAACAAAGGCGCCGATGAGCAGAAGCAGCCCGGCAATCAATCCAGCGGTCGAGGTCATGGTTCAAAACCCTCCATCGGCGCCGGTCTCCCGGCGAATCTTTTCGCGCAACGCGAGCATTTCCGGCGACTCCGGTGCGGCCCCAGCCGCATCTTGTCCCGCAAGCTGCGACTTCGTTGCGGCCCAGTGGCGCGCAACGAGAATCGTTCCAAAGACCGCGGCAAGAAAGACCGCAATCGGCGCAATCCATGCGACGAGATCGAAGCCCTTCGTCGTGGGCGCGGCCAGCACGGTAGGCCCGTATTCGGCCGAGAACGACGCGAGAATCGTCTTGTCGGCCTTGCCGTCGCGGATGAAGCCCGCAAGCTCGCTTCGCATGTGGTCGGAGTCAGGACAGCCAACATGATTGCACTCGCCGAGCAACTGCGCGCAGCCGCAGGGACAGACCATTCGGTGGCCTAAGTCATTGAAACGTGACCCTGCGTCTGTTGCACCGAGCGTGAAGCAGATTGCCACTCCTAACGCCAGCGCCTGAGCGGCTTTTATCCAGCCTGTCCAGTTCCTAAAGGCGAGCCGCATCAGTCGCCGCCTTTCAACGCAGCCGCAGGCGTGGCAGCGGATGCTGCCGGCACGCGCAGAGTCGCGGTGGAAGGGTTCAGCGAGGGAAAGAGCGCCACGATGGAGCCAAGCACCATAACCACCCAGCCAATCCAGATCCATCCCACGAGCGGATTCAGGAAAGCCTTGATAATCGGCTGGCTGGTATCGGGATTTATGCCCTCGTATACCACATACAGATCCCATTCGGGCACGGAGTGAATTGCCACCATCGTCTGCGGCTGGCGGCTGGCCTGATAGACGCGCCGCTCAGGCGTCATCTGCAAATTTACGAATCCTGAACTGGTCAGCGTTCGCACCGGCTTGCCGTTGGATGTCACATTGAGAATCGCGAACTCGGAATCGTAGTTGGCGTTCGAGTCCTGCGAGAAGCCTTCGCAATTCAGTTCATACGGCCCGATCAGGATCTTCGAGTGCAGCGACATCTCTTGTTCGCTGCTCTGGTTGAAGGCCGTGCCGGCAAAGCCGATGATCGATACCACCAGCCCTATGTGAATCAGGTAGCCGCCATAGCGGCGCGTGTTGCGGCGTGTGAGCAGCACGAGCGAGGCGAAGAGATTCTTGCCGGTCTGCTTCGCTATCACTCCTGCGCCGCGCAGAAACTCCGAGAAGATTGCGGCCAGCACCGCTGCGGCAAGCGCAAAGGCCACGAGCGAGTAGAAGGTTCCTGTTTCGAACTGCCCGTCGCGCCACGGCCGCACGCCGGCAATGAGCGCCACAATGACAGTGGCCCATAGCGCAATCGCCGGGACTACGAAGTTGCGCTTGATGGCGCGTAGCGATGCGGCTCGCCAAGGAAGCAGCGGACCCACGCCGGTGAGGAAGAGCAGAAAGAGACCGATCGGTATCGCAACTGCGTTGTAATATGGCGCGCCGATTGTGACTTTGTGCTCCTGCACGTATTCGCTCAGGATGGGGAAAAAGGTTCCCAGCAGAATCACGAAGCAGGCCAGCAGCAGCACCAGATTGTTGAAGAGAAAGCTCGACTCGCGACTCACCAGCGACTCAATATGATGGTCGCTCTTGAGGTGATCGCGCTGGAGGATGTATGTGAAGAGGCAGACCGCGAGCACCACGCCGAGGAAGACGTAGAACCACGTGCCGATGGACGACTGCGCGAATGCGTGAACACTGCTGACCAGACCGGCGCGGGTTAGCAGCGTGCCAATCAGCGTGAGCAGAAAGGTGATGAAAATGAGCCAGACATTCCAGCTCTTCATCATGCCGCGCTTCTCCTGCATCATTACCGAATGCAGAAAGGCCGTTGCGGCCAGCCACGGCATGAAGCTGGCATTTTCGACCGGGTCCCAGCCCCAGTAGCCGCCCCATCCCAGAACCGCGTAGGCCCAGTGCATTCCCAGAAAGATGCCGCAGGTCAGGAAGGTCCACGTCACCATCGTCCAGATGCGGGTGATGCGAATCCACTTCTCGCCGGGGTAGCGCATCATCAGCGCGCCGAGCGCGAAGGCGAATGGCACGGAGAAGCCCACATAGCCTAGATAGAGCATCGGCGGATGAATCACCATCTCCGGGTATTGAAGCAGGGGATTGAGTCCGTTGCCATCCGCGGGAAGCGGCGTGACGCCCGGTACGTAGCCGGGGAGCAGCGAGAACGGTGGCGCAGCGAAGTTCAGGATCAGCAGAAAGAAGAGCTGAATCCCGGAGAGAATCGTGCCGGCGTAGGCGTAGAGCTTTACGTCGTTCTTGTGCGTGAGACGCAACACAAAACCGAATGTGGCCAGCAGCCAGGCCCACAGGAGCAGCGAGCCCTCCTGGCCGCTCCACAGCGCGGCAAACTTGTATGGCGCGGGCAGGGCGAGGTTCGAGTGCTCCACGATGTACGCGATTGAAAAATCGTTGTGGAAGACCGACCAGACCAGCGCGAAGGCCGCTCCGGTAACGGCAAAGAAGCAGGCTATTCCGGCGCGCCGTGCCGTATCTGCCAGCCGTTCCGGGGAAACTCGTGTCGGCTGGCCGGTAGCAATCCACCGCAACGCGATGATGCCGGCAAGCAAGTTATAAGCCGCCAGCGCCAGGGCGACAATCAGGGCAAAGCTGCCAAAGGTTGCCATCGGATCTCCATAACGATTTTCGCAGATTGGCGCGGGGCAGTGTGTGATGGCTGGCACGCGGCCGATTTCACACGTGCATCCGCGCGGATACGGGGAACAGGAAGATTGTAGAACGGGGAGCGGAAAGCTGCGTCAGCCGATGGATCGAGAGGGAGAAAGGATCAGGCAATCTGGCGCACAGGCGCGGCCAGAATGCCGCGCACCGTATAAAGCATTTCGTTGATGGTGGAGGCTGCCGGCAAAAGATGAACGTTTTCTTCCGAATAATCGTGACCGCACTCGCCCTGCCGACAAAGCACCAGAACCGGCACATCGACGATGCGATTGGCCAACTCGGCCACAAAGGCCGGTCCGGAGAGCCCGGGCATATTGAGTCCCACGATGACTAGCGCCAGATCGCGGGCAAACTCCGGCGCATCGGCCAGAATCAATGCCTCTGCCGCACCGGCTGCGCGAACCACGCGGGGATAAACGGATTGGAGCGCCGCCGTGCGAACCTGGGAATGGAACGGATCGTCATCCACCAGCAGAATCGTAGGAGTTCGAGTGGCAAGAGGCCAGGACTTAGTAACCGGGTTCAATACACAATCCCCACTACTAGCAATCGGATGCTATTGACTGGGCGGGGGGTTGCCCGGTCACAAACACGATAAATCGCTTTATAGCGGGTATGTCAAGAAAGAATTTTAGTGCCAAAATGGGACGTTTTGCGCAACCCGAGCGCCGTCTCATCCAAAGAGGAACTCCTTTTCTTTCAGATCTTTAATGGAGTCACGCAGTTTGGCGGCCTTCTCAAACTCGAACTTCTTTGCTGCCTCGCGCATCTCGGTTTCCAGCTTCGAAATATAAGCATCAACCTCTTCCTGCGACTGGAAGGAGGGCATTCCCGCGGATTCTTCTTCCAGAATGTCGCCGTACTCGGATTTGAGAATCTGCGCGAGGCCCATGTCGATGGAGCTGATGACGGACCGCGGCGTGATGCCGTGCTCCTCGTTGTAGGCGCGCTGAACCGTGCGCCGCCGCCCGGTTTCGTCGATAGCGCGCCGCATCGAGTCCGTCATCCTGTCTGCATAGAGGATCGCTCTGCCCTCCACATGCCGCGCCGCGCGCCCCATGGTCTGGATTAACGAGCCGGCGGAGCGCAGGAAGCCCTCCTTGTCCGCGTCGAGAATTGCCACCAGCGAGACTTCCGGCAGGTCTAACCCTTCGCGCAGCAGGTTGATGCCGATCAGCACGTCGTACTCGCCCTTTCGCAGCCCGGCCAGAAGCTTTACCCGCTCCAGTGTTTCAATCTCCGAGTGCATGTAGCGGCAGCGCACGCCGACTTCGGTGTAATAGCCGGCCAGGTCTTCGGACATGCGCTTGGTCAGAGTCGTTACCAGTACACGCTCGTTGCGTTTGGCGCGGTCGCGAATCTCGGCTAGCAGGTCGTCGATCTGACCTTTGACGGGACGAATCTCGACTTCGGGGTCAATCAGCCCCGTGGGCCGGATTACCTGCTCGATTACTACGCCGGCGGCGCGCGTCAGCTCGAATGGTCCCGGCGTGGCGGAGACATAGATCGTCTGATGGATGCGGTTCTCGAACTCCTCGAACTTCAACGGACGATTGTCTACGGCGGAGGGAAGGCGGAAGCCGTAGTCCACTAGATTTTGTTTCCGGCTTCGGTCGCCGTGCCACATTCCATGCACCTGCGGAATCGTGGCGTGGCTCTCGTCTACGAAGAGGATGAAATCGCGGGGAAAATAATCGAGCAGAGTGGGCGGCGCTTCACCGGGCAGGCGGCCGGAAAAATGACGCGAGTAGTTCTCGATGCCGTGGCAGTAACCCATGGACTTAATCATTTCGAGATCGAAGCGCGTGCGCTGGTTCACGCGCTGCGCTTCCACCATGCGCCCCTGCGCTTCAAGCTGCGGAACCCACTCGTTCAGCTCGGAGAGGATGGAGTCAATTGCTTCCGCCTTGCGCTCGGGACGGATGACGTAATGGCTTTTGGGATAGATGGGCAGCCGCGAGTAGCGTTGCTTTACTGTGCCGAAGAGCGGATCGATCTGCGAGAGCGATTCGATCTCGTCCCCGAAAAGCTCTATGCGATAGGCCAGCTCGTCGTAAGTAGGGAAGACTTCGATCACGTCGCCGCGAACGCGGAATGTTCCGCGCCGGAAGTCCATGTCGTTGCGCTCGTAGAGAATTTCGACCAGGCGGCGCGTGATGTCTTTGCGGCTGATCTTCTGGCCCTTTTCGAGCAGCAGCAGCATTCCAAAATAGGCATCGGGCGAGCCGAGGCCGTAGATGCAGCTCACCGAGCTGACAATGATCGTGTCATGGCGCTCGAAGAGCGAGCGCGTGGCCGAGAGGCGCAGCTTGTCGAGTTCTTCGTTGATCGTGGCTTCCTTCTCGATATAGAGGTCGCCGGCGGGAATGTAGGCTTCGGGCTGGTAGTAGTCGTAGTAGCTGACAAAGTATTCGACCGCGTTGCCGGGGAAGAACTGCTTGAACTCGTGGTAGAGCTGCGCGGCCAGTGTCTTGTTGTGCGCCAGGATCAGCGCCGGTCGGTTCGACTGCTCGATGACCTTTGCCATGGTGAAGGTCTTGCCGGAGCCGGTAACGCCGAGCAGAACCTGATGCTGCTCCCCGGCGGCGAGGCCGCTGACCAACTCGTCAATGGCTCTCGGCTGGTCTCCGCGTGGGCTGTATTGGGTGACAAGCTGAAAGTCCATACTCCTTGATTATAGTACGGAAGCGAATACAGGGCGAAAGCATCGAAGTTTAGCGAAACCGCGCCGTTGCGGCAAGGCAAGGAAATGCCGCGTACAAAGGGTGCTGGACTTTGGTAATGTTTATTACAAGATTTCAGATATTAAACTGTTTATTATGATTCGTTTGTATTGAAGATGAACTTTGGTGTCGGTTACTGTTACCTGCCTAAAATCGTCCTTTGGGGCGAGCGTCTGGAAGTAATTGAAACAGGATCATTTGATTCTCGTTTCCTGCGTGCGCTAGTATGTTCGTTTTTTTGCGCTTGCAGAGCGGCAGCCGCACAAGCCGGTGAGGACGATGCACACGGAAGAACGGCTCAGGAAAGATCCTGAGCCGTTCCATTTTTATGCTAGCACAGCCGAGGTCATTCTCTACTACTGTTGGCGGATTTTTTACGCTTTGGAGCTAAAACTCAAACCGCATTGATAGCTGAACTCGGCGCGGTGGGTTTACTGTGGTGGGATCGCCGAAGGTCGGCGAGGTCTCAACTGTGTCTACTCCGCCGACGTTGGGGTGGTTCAGCACATTAAAAGACGCGGCGGAGAAGCCGAGGTGCGGCGCCTCGTCGGCCTTGTTCGGCGTGAGAGCGAAATCATGGCCCCAGCGCAGGTCCATATCAACGTATGGCGGCAGCTCTTCGGTGTAGGGCGCGACTCCATCCGGCCGCGCGTTGAAGAGGTCGTCGCCGTATGGGTCGGTTCCGGTCGTGATCGTCCACGGCGTGCCGGAGTTGGCAAAGATGCCGCCGGAGAGATTGAAAAGGCTCTTCTGGTTGAAGATTCCGTAGAAGCCGAGCCGGTTTCGGCGGTCCCAGCTTGCGTCCGACCACTCGTCATTCGGCGCGTACTGGTTCTGCGGATACCAGCCGATGCCGCCGGAGTTCGACTCGAAGTGCGACCAGGTGTAGCGCCCGAAGCCGGTGAAGTATTTGTTCAGCCGCCCCTCATAAGAAACGTCCATGCCGCTGCCTTCGAAGAAGCCCTCGGGCTGCATCTGGCGGATGCGGAGATAATTTGGGTCCGGACGCTCGGTGTAGCCCGATTCCGGCGTGGGGGCGTTAATGTCAACGCTGCGGAAGACGCCGATCTCGCGCATGGAGTAGGCGCTGATTGTGGCCGTGGACTTTTCGCCGATCTGCCGCTCGATGGAAAGTCCGTATTGAATCTGATAGGGAAGCCGCGCATCCGGAGTCAGCTCGACGCGGTTCACCGGCAGCGTACTGGTGTCGATGCAGTTCGTGATCGGCACGCAGCCTGCTGCGGGCTGATCGTCAGGGTTGAGCGAGAGTATTATCGAACGACGCCGCGGCTGCACGCCTTCATAGCGAACCATGTCGAGTAGCGGGCCGGAGCCGAAGCGGTCGTAGTAAAGGCCGCCGCCGCCGCGCACCACGGTCTTCGATTTCTCGTCCAGCACATAAGCGAACGAGATGCGTGGTGCAAATCCCAACCGCTTCTGGGCCAGAAAGTTCAGCCAGTCGTAGCGGATGCCGGGCGTGATCGAGAAGCGGTCGGTCACCTTGATCTGGTCCTGGATGAACGCGCCCATCTCCTGCTGGTGGTAGACGAAGTGCACGTCGCCAGAGTTCTGCGAGTAGCCGGAGGGATTGTTTGAGTTGTAGTGATCGAGCGCTGAAATCAGCACGGTGCCATCTGCTGCTATGGTAGGCGCGTAGGTGTAGCTGCCCAGTGCATTTGTGTTGTCGTCGAAGACGCGCCGCGCAAAGTTTGGAATGCCGATACCGGCCTTGACGTAGTGCCGTCCCCGCGTCCACGAGACCATGTCGAAGAGCCGGAAGTTGTAGTTTGTTGAGTAGGAGTCATTCTGCGCCGAGCCGCCTGTGTAGTAGCCGCTCACGCTAATCTTCGGCTCCTCGACCGTATTCGCCGCAACCACATCCGCCGTCCGGTTATAAGACAGCGTACCGATGGCGGAAAACTGGTTCAGCAGCTCCGGCGAGAGTGTGGAGTCGGCGTGCACGATGACGTAGTCATCGTGATAGCTGGTGTTGTACGCTGCCTCGGCCAGTGTTTGACCGCCGATGCCCTGGTTCTGCGAGGAGGTGTCCTGATAGCTGTACTGCACGTAGGCTGAGTTGCCCTCGGCGAACTGATGCGCTACCCGAGCGCTGAACTCCGTGTCGCGGTAGGGGGTGGGAACGTTCGCAGTCAGCTTTCCGCCGGGGTTCTGCGGCGTTGTGGCCACGGTGGCGTCAATTACCGCGTTGGAATCCTCTTCGGCGCGGTTGAATGAGGCCAGAAAGCTCGACTTGGGCGCGAAGAAGATCGGACCGGTTGCGTAGCCCTCGTAGACACGCCGCTGCTCATATGGCTTGTTCGGCGCGAGAGCGTTCTGCGCATTCATTGAGTTATCGCGGAAGAAGAAATTGAACGCGCCGTGGTAGTGGTCCGCTGCGGACTTGGTGATGATCTCCATTTGCCCGCGCCCCGGCCAGTAGTACTGCGCCGAGTAGGGGTCCTGGTTGATTCGCACCTCCTGCACGGCGGAGGGCGAAACCGTTGCACGGTCGCTTTCGACGCCGTCCACCATCAGCCCCGCTCCGCCGGTCATCGTGGCGCTGGAATCCTCAAAAATACTCATCGCGGTCGCGTAGTCGTCGTCGAAGATCGGCAGCGCCTTGAGGTCGTTCGCGCTCATTACGGACGCGTCGTGGTTGCCCGCCGAATCCGTCAGGTCCGTGTTGGTATCCGCGTTTACGTGAACACTTGTCGATAAGGCTGCAATCGGCAGCACGATGTGAAGCGGCGCGGCAAAGGGATGAGAGGCCGCATTGGCGGCTGCCGCCGGAACTGCTGCCACAACAGGCGTGCGCGTCGTCTCAAAGCCGGGCTCGGAGATAACGAGCGTGAAGCTGCCGGCGTGAGGCGGCTGGAGCTGGAAGCTTCCGTCCGCGCCGGAATGGAAGGAGCCTGCGATGGCACCTGTCGAGTCCAGCAGGTCGATCTCCGCGTTGGGAACAATCGCCCCGGTCGGGTCCGCCACCACGCCGCTGATGCGCGCGGGCTGCGGTGCTGCGGGCTTGCTGTCCGGCATGTGGTCGGGGTTTGCCGGCGTGCAGGCAAGCGCGGCTGAAGGAACTGCAAATGCGAGTGCGAGAGCAAGAGAGCGAATCATGGTGCAACTCCTAAACAATCGGCCGCGCGATATGGCGCAACTCTAATGAAAAGGTTTTCCAGAACTCATGGGAACTCGGTAGACTAGCTCCGCATCTGGCTTTTGCCTTCCGGAAAGAACAGCAGAATCGTACTCGGAATCATAACTTTGGCACTTTTCGTGCCTGCTTTATTGACGTGCGACGCGCCGAATTGGATTCCGCGAAATTGCGCTGCCGCCGATGGAGGATTCAAGACAACTTGTTCGCTCTAGCCTGGCCTGCCTAGCGATTCAATTTTCGCAGGGTTCAGGGCCGCCGTCCAGTCCCTTGCATGATCCACCATTACGTCCGGCATTTCCTCGTGCAGATTCTGCGGCCCAAAGCCGAACTGGCAGCCGAGGCTCCACGCGCCGGCATTCCGCGCTGTCAGCACGTCTACCTTGCTGTCGCCTACCATCAGCGTTTCGCCGGGATTTGCACCAATTTCGGACATGATGCTTTGGAGCCCCATCGGGTCCGGCTTTTTCAGAGAAAAGCTGTCCCCTCCGTAGATCAGGCGGAAAAATTGTGCCAACCCCAGTCCCTCGCAGATGTGCTGCGCTGGCCGTACCGGCTTGTTGGTCAGCACTGCCAAGGTGAAGCGGCTGCTCAGTGCTTCGATCGCCTCTGCCACGCCGGCGTAGGCGTAGGTGTAGTCGAGGTTGTGCGCCTTGTAGTGCTCGATGAAGAAGGAGTAGGCCCGCGCCAGCTCGTCGTCGTGCACTTCGTCAGGCGGAATGTTGTCCTCCGCCGCGAGCGAGCGCCGGACGAGCATTGCCGCGCCATTGCCGACGAATCCGGCAATCACATCGTTGGCGAGCGTGGGGCGGTCCATGTGTTCGAGAGCCGCATTCACGCTGTTCGCCAGATCCCGCGCCGAGTCAACCAGCGTTCCATCGAGGTCAAAGACCAGCAGCTTGAGGCGTTCGACAGGAACGGGGCGGAGAACCTGAATCATGTTTTTAGTGTACCGCTCTGCCGCCCTCGCCTCGGGTAGACTAAGCGCCATGAAGCTTGCATCGCTTGCCATTCTTCTCTGCGCCGCCGGGCTCTGGGCGCAGATGCCGAAACCAGCGGTCAGTCCGCTTGCGCCGCTTGCATTTTTGCAGGGGACATGGGCGGCAAAGGCGCAGGGCGATACCGGTGCGCAGGGAAATGCCGACTACACCTTTGAGCCGGAGCTTCGCGGCACCATCCTTGCCCGCCACGGCAGCTACGCCTCCTGCAAGGGGCCGCAGGACTTCGATTGCGCGCATCAGGATTTGCTTTACGTGTACCCGGACGGTCCTTCGCAATTTGGCCAATCGCAATCGCTGAAGGCGATCTATTTTGATAATGAAGGCCACGTGATCCATTACGATGTTTCGACTCCCGATGCTACTACTGCGGTCTTTCTCTCCGATTCCTCCTCGCCCGGCCCGCGCTTCCGGCTTACGTATTCGCTCAAGGGGGGCATCATGTCGGGCAAGTTTCAGATGCAGATGCCCGGCCAGAGCGAGTGGCGCGATTACCTGACATGGAGCGGCGCGAAGAAGTAGCCGGGCATTTCTGAAAGGGAACTATCGAGTGCGGAAATTTTTCCTACAGTTAGCGGTAATGCTTTTCCTCTGCGCGGCCTTTCCCGGCGCCGCCCCCATCGCAGCCCAGACTGTCGCTCCTGTTGCGCCCGGCGAGCGCATTGCGAATCTCGACACGGTGAAACGGAAGCTTCGCGCCTACCACGACTGCGCCCGCGCCACGGCCTGCTACCAGAGCGACCTCGATCTTGAAGCGCGCCGAGCCATCGCTTTTCTTGCTCGACGGGCTGCACATGTGCGTGCTCGTGAGAAGCTTGCCCTCATTCTCGATATTGACGAGACCTCGCTCTCAAATTACGAGGAGCTTGAATCCGGCAACTTCGAGTGGAGTCCGGCTCGCTTCAATGCCTGGGTCGATGCCGCCAAGGCTCCCGCCATTCCCGGCACGCTCCACCTGGTGCAAGCTGCGCAGCAACTCGGAGTCGGTGTGTTCTTCATCACCGGCCGCCCGGAGAGCCAGCGCGAGGCTACGGAAAAGAACCTCCGCGCAGCCGGTTTCGATCACTGGCAGGAACTGATCCTGCGCGGCAACGCCGACGCCAAAACCACCGCGCTGGCCTACAAATCCGCTGCGCGAGGCCGCATTGCCGCCGAGGGTTACAGGATCGTTCTCAACATCGGCGACCAGTGGAGCGATCTGCGCGGCAAGCCGATGGCCGAGTTCTCCGTCAAATACCCTGACCCGTTCTATTTTGTTCCGTAGCAATTGTCCCGTAGCTCGAATGGTTGACAGTTCCTGCACGCCGGAAGCAAGGTAAAGACGGAATTTGCATTCTTGGCAGCAACTTTCTGCCGATTGTGCTGTTGGCAGAGGCATGAGGTAAGGGAGGCGTGGCAATGAGACACGTGGCGAGAAAACACATTGCAATCAAACTTGGTTCGATCGCCGGCTGGGCGTCAGCAGTAGCCTTGGCAGCAGGAATCTGCACGGCTGGCGTTGCGCAGAGCACAGTCCAGAGCCGGGCCGTGCGGCTCAGTATTGTGGAGGGACAGGTGCGGCTCTCGCATCTTGGCGCCAGCGGCAACGAGCGCTCACTTACCGACGACGCCGTTGCCAATACGCCACTCTTTGAGGGCACTGGAATCCAGACCGGCGACGATGGCCGCGCCGAGATTCAATTCGAAGACGGCAGCATTGCGCGCATTCCTCCTGACAGCGTTCTCACGCTCTCCGTTCTCAGGCCGGGGCAGACTGACCTTTTTCTGAATAGCGGCTTAGGTTACTTCGAACTGAAATCCGCAGGGGACAGCACGACTGGCCCGATGAAAGTTCATTTTGGCACATCTGTGGCTGCCTCTACCGCCTCCGCCGTCTTTCGCGTCAAGCTCGATGAGGCGCCTGGCGAGATCGCTGTCTTTGATGGCGGCTTGCACGTTGATGGGCAGAACGGGGCGGGGGCCGATCTGCGTGGCGGCGAGAGCGCCAAGCTGGACAGCTTTTCCATTGCCGAATCCATTGAGCCCGACTCCTGGGATGCCTGGAATTCCGACCGCGATCAGGCTCTGAACGCCGCTTCAGGCAGCACCACTGCCGCCACCAGCGGAATGCCGAACAGCGCCGACCCCGCATGGGGCGACCTGAACCAGAGCGGCAACTGGTACGACGTTCCCGGTGAGGGGCAGGTCTGGTCGCCTTATGAGGCATCGGATTCCTCCTGGGACCCGTATGGCGACGGCTACTGGGCAGACACGCCCGGCTATGGCTATACGTGGGTTTCGGGTGAGTCCTGGGGGTATATGCCTTACCAGTGCGGTCTGTGGAACTGGTACGGCGGCTTCGGATGGGGCTGGGCTCCGGGCGGCTGCAGAACATGGTGGGGTGGCGGCGGCCGCCTCTGGGCCGTTAACGTGGGCCGATTTCCCGGCGGCTGGCGCGCCCCGGTTCGTCCGCCGCGCCCGCGTGGAATCGGCAGGCCGGAGCCGGGAAGAGGCGTGATACGTCCTGCCGCGCCGATCATCTCGGTACGCCGCCAGGGTCCGCCGGTGGACGGTGTGCTCCCGCTGCGCGACCGCAAGACGCCGGTCAACATCGCCGGATCGACTATTGCTCCGATGCGTCCTGTCAACAACCGGCCAGTCTACAACCACCAGCCGGCACAGTTCGGTCGTTTCCAGGCAGGCGGAGCGCCCACTCACACTCAGCAGCCGGGCCAGCGTTTCGAAGGCGGCAACCGGCCTGTCTATACGCCCAATCCGGGTTCGAACTCCGGGCCGGCGGGAACCTCGCATATGCGTGTCGCTCCGGGTGTAGGTGTTCGCTCCGCTCCACCTGCCGCGCCACGCTCGGCACCGCCGCCAGCACCACGCATGTCTGCTCCGCCGCCAATGCCGCGCATGTCCGCTCCGCCGTCGGCTCCGCACATGTCTGCTCCGCCGGCGGGACATCGCTAGCGGAACCACAGAATCCTCGCCCCATCCTTGCGACAGCAAGGATGGGGCAGTAGCAACCGTTTCAGTCGTTTCAGTCAGGCGGGTTCTTCCGCTTCCAGCCTCGTAAACACTGCTGCCAGTTCCTCAATTGCGAGTGCCTCAGCCCGCGCCGCCGGAGCAATTCCAGCCGCTGCCAGCGCAGCCTGAATTGCCTCCGGGCCAAATCCACCGGCGCGCAGGTTGTTCGCCAGCGTCTTCCGCTTCTGGGCAAAGGCCATTCGGGCAAAGTGCAGAAAAGTCTTCTCGTCCACGCCAAGTTCCGCGAAGCGCGGCGCAAAACGCCATCGGAAGACCGTGGAATGCACCTCTGGCGGTGGCGAAAATGCCTCCGGAGGCAGCGTGAAGAGCTTTTGTGCCGGCCCATACATCTGCACGGTCACGGAGAGAACCCCGTAATCGCGCGAGCCCGGCTCGGCTGTCACACGGTCCGCCACCTCGCGCTGCACCATCAGGACGGCGCGGTCCAGCGAGGCATGATTTTCCGCCAGCTTGAGCAGGATCGGCGAAGTGATGTAATACGGCAGGTTGCCCGCCACCGGCATCTTGTGGCCGGCCTCTGCTGCTGCCGCGGCAAAGTCGAAAGCCAGCACATCTTGCTCGACGACCGCGAACTTTCCGGCCAGCGCCTCCGCCGAAAACCTCACCTGCAACCGCAGGGCGAGCTCGTGATCGAGCTCAATCGCCGTCAGGTGTGCGGCCCGCGTCATGAGCGCCTGCGTGATTGCTCCTTCTCCGGGGCCGATTTCCACGACCGTCTGCCCGGAAACGTCGCCCAGCGACGCGGCAATGCGCGCGATCGCCGCCTGATCGCGCAGGAAATTCTGTCCGAGTTTGGATTTTGGCGGCATACGGGGCAAAAGTCGATGGTAGTCGAGCGGCCTCAGCCTTCACTCTGTACGACCGCGAGATGGAACTCCTTGCGAATCGCAAAGCCCAGCGTTTCGTAGAGGCGGATGGCGGGGTTGGCGGTAAAGACGTGCAGCATTGCGGTATCGCCGGTGTGCTCGATCTCGCCGATCACAATCGACATCAGAATTCGGGCGTAGCTGCGGCCGCGTGCCTCCGGATGCGTGCAGACTGCGCTGACTTCCGTGAATCCGGGCCAGTGCATCCGCTTGCCCGCCATGGCGGCGAGCCGTGTGCCGTGAAAGATGCCGTAGAAATTGCCCAGCTCGATTGTCCGCAGCCGGAAGGGCCCCGGCTCGGTCATCTCGGCCAGTTCTACCATTGCGGGTGCGTCTTCGGTGGTGAGTTGCCGAAGCGCCGCGTCCGAGGCGAGTTGCACAGGAGCAAGCTGCCCTTTGACCTGCCGCACCATCTGGTAGAGCGCCCCGCTACGAAGCACCGTCAGGCTCGCCGGAATGCGGAACTCTTCAAGCGAAAACAGCGCCACGGCGCCGCCGGAGCGAGTCAGCTCTCCCAGCGCCGCATAATTCTCCTCGGTCTGTTCCGGGATTCCGCTCAACGGGCCAATCTCAGGAGGGTAGCGCCGTGCCCGCGCGTCCCCCTGAGCGAGACCGAGATGCCGCGTGCTGAGCGCATTCCATATAGGCTTATCGAGCATTGAAGTATCTGGAATCGCGCTGCCGGGCGGCTTCGTTTCCGCATCGAAGCCGGCAGTAGCTGCATCGAAAATCTCGTTCGGTTGCGCGCCGTCCGGCATCGTGGTCCCTTTCGTGACTGCCGTGCAATAGACTGGGTTTAAGTGGGGAGACAGGCCTCTTATGCATATTGTATTTGCTGCCTCGGAGTGTGTTCCGTTTGCGAAAACCGGCGGCCTGGCCGATGTGGTCGGCGCGCTGCCGCTGGAACTCGCCAAGCTCGGCCACGAAGTCACCGTTTACCTGCCGCTCTATGCCGTTGTTCGCCCTCACCTCACCGGACAGTGGAAGTACGCCGCCCGCTCCATCACGATTCCATTTGAGTATTACAACCGCTTTGTCGGCATTGTGGACGGTGGCAAGCGCAACGGCGTTCGATACTACTTTGTCGATTGTCCCGATCTCTTTGACCGTCAGGGCCTCTATGGCTCCGGCGGCGGCGAATACCCCAACAACTGGGAGCGATTCGGCCTCTTCTGCCGCGCTGTGCTTGAGGCCACGAAGCTGCTCGGCGTGCCGGCCGTCTTTCACGTTCACGACTGGCAGGCTTCGCTGATTCCCGTCTACCTCCGCACCATTTACGCCAGTGACCCGCTTCTTGGCAACGTCGGCACAGTGCTGACCATTCACAATGCCGGCTATCAGGGGTGGTTTCCGCCGCAGACCACCGAGCGGCTGCTCTTTCCGTGGGATCTCTTCACGATGGACAAGGTGGAGCACTTCGACACCTTTAATTTTCTCAAGGGCGGCATCGTCTTCAGCGATATGCTGACCACGGTGAGCCGCAGATACGCCGAGGAGATTCAGACCGCGGAGTTCGGCGAGAAGCTCGACGGCGTTCTGCGCGGGCGCGCCGCCAACTTGCACGGCATCTTGAACGGCGTGGACTACACGCAGTGGGACCCGGCTACCGACGGCTACCTGGCTGCGCATTACACCGCAAACGTGCTGACAGGCAAGCAGGAGTGCCGTACCGATCTGCTTCACGCCTTCGGGCTGGAATCGATTGCGCCGTCTACGCCGGTGCTCGGCATTGTTTCGCGCTTCGCCGCGCAGAAGGGCTTTGACATTCTCGCCGGCATTACCGATGAACTGATGCGCCGCGATGTTGCCGTCATCGCGCTGGGCAGTGGCGAGCCTTTCTACGAAAACTTTTTTCGCGAGTGGGCTGCGCGTTATCCGGGCCGCGTTGCGCTGCAGGTTCGCTACGACGAGGCGCTGTCGCACAAGGTGGAAGCCGGCTCCGACATCTTTCTCATGCCGAGCCGCTATGAGCCGGGTGGCCTGAACCAGTTGTATTCGCTACGCTATGGAACCGTGCCGGTTGTTCGCGCCACCGGAGGACTGGACGACACCATCGACGAGTGGAATGCGGAGCAGAGAACCGGCACCGGCTTTAAATTTCACGGCTACGCGCCGCAGGATTTTCTCGCCGCCATCGACCGGGCGCTGGCTATCTTCCCGAACAAACAGTCGTGGCAGCGGCTGATGCGGAATGGCATGGTGAAGAACTATAGCTGGACGCAGCCGGCGCGGCAGTACGTGGAAGTCTATACGGAAGCAGTGAAGCGGCGGGGGTAGCGTGTCGCTAGTAGATGCGGCCCTGTTCCATCGGAATCGACTTGCCGTATAGCTTTCGCACCAGCCACATTACCGGCAGTCCTGCGAGAATCAGTGCCGAGCCGAGCAGCGAGGCTTTCAGGTTGCTTGTGTAGCTTGAGATCAGTACTGCCGCAGCGCAGACTACGAAGATGGCCGGCAGCACCGGGTAGCCCCAGACGCGATACGGCCGCGTAAGTTCAGGATGCTTGCGGCGGTAGTAGAAGACGGTCGTGGCCGTCAGCATGTAAAAGAGCCACTCGGCAAAGACGGCGAGATCGAAGAACTGCTGAAACTCGGAGAGAAAGATCAGCAGGACCGTTGAAAGCAATCCCTGTATGATGAGCGCCGTGGAAGGCGATTGAAAGCGCGGATGAATGTGCGCGAACTGCGGGAAGAAGAGGTGGTCGCGCGCGGCGGCGTATGGTACGCGCGCACCGGACATCACGGTGCCGTTCAGCGTTACGAAGATGCTGAGCGCCATGGCTGCGGCTACAAAGCCAGCGCCGCGTGGGCCGGCAACAACCGATAGCGCCGCTACTGCAGGCCGCTCGCTGGCAGCGATCTGTGAGGCGGGCAGAATGTACTGGATTGCGGCGTTCGTCGCCATGAAGAGCGCGCCGACTATGAAGAGTCCGCCGATGAGTGCGATTGGCAGGCTGCGCTCCGGACGGCGAACCTCGCCCGCAACCATCGTGAGATCGTTCCATCCGTCGTAGGCCCACAGAGTGGCGATCAGCGCGGACATGAAGCCGTTGAGTCCGCCTGCGGCTCCCGGAAGCCCCGTTGAAAAGTTTGCCCATGAGCCTGTTGCCGAAGCAAAGCACAGTGCGGCAACGATCAGGATCAGCACGCCCTTCAGCACTGTAAAGACAAGCTGAAAATCTCCGGCCTTCTTGATGCCGAGATAGTTCAGGCCGGTCATAAACCATGTGACTCCGATGGCGAAGACTTGCGACCAGAGCAGCGGCGTGCCAGCCACGTGCGCGGAGAGAAAATGAAATGTCGGAAAGACGCCAAGCGTTCTCGCAAGGCCGCTCGTAACCGCTGCAATCGAGGCCGGTTTTGCAACGGCGAACCACGTCCACATATAGAGAAAGGCCGTGGTGTCGCCGTAAGCGCCGCGCAGGTAGACGTATTCGCCGCCCGCGTATGGCAGCATTGCGCCTAGCTCCGCGTAGGTCATTGCGCCAAAGAGCGAGAGCAGCCCACCGACGATCCACGCAAGATATACGAGCGAAGAGGAGCCAAGGTCCTGCATCATCTCGCGCGGCACTAGAAAGATGCCGCTGCCGATGATGGTGCCGACGACTATGGCCGCGGCCTGCGATGCGCCCAGTACGCGCGGCAGGTCGGCGGGGGATTGGTGAGTGGTTGCGGGGTCTGTCTGGCTCATGCGCTGTGTCGGTGATGTGAGGGTAGCACAGCGTAGCGGGAACATCCCTTCCGTTTGCGGTGTCTAACCTCGCATGTGGCAATTTGCACGGCAGCGCGAACGGGCGAAGTGTGCAGGATTGTTTCATTGCAAAAATCAACCAGACGTGTAGATTTTACGAATGCAGATTCGTCGTGGGAGGCGCATGTCTCAAAGAGCGTGGAGAACGTTGATTGTGGTTCTGTGTGCTGTGTGCGCGTGTGGCGCACATGGGCAGGCGACTCCGCCGGAAAGCCCGACGCCGCCCGCATCGGCCTCTGGATCGCAAACTCCATCACAGCCGGTAGTGCCTGCTCCCGGTGAGATTTATAAGCAGGCTATGCACCCGCTCGAAGTGGTGCGCGCCTCGCTCGATAACTGGTCGGACCCGGAAGTGGCCGCTCTCGCCGTTGGAATGCACAAGGCCAATGTAGCCTGCGCGAAAATGAAGCCGGATGATTTTTCCGGCGACGCGCTCTACGATCTGGCGCATCTCTGCGCCTTCGGGCAGGACTGGAACGACGCCAACGCCGCAGCCGTGCGGTATATTGGCAGCCGGGGTGAGCCGCATCGCGCGCAGGCGTATGCCATCAGCATCAATGCGCTTATGCACCAGAACGCCACAGAGCCAGCCGCGCAGACGACGCTCGAAATGCTGCAATGGCTGCCTTACGACGCCGAGGTTGCCTTCACGCTGCGTTACGTGAAGGATGCGCTCGAACAGGCAGGCAACCCGGCGGCGCTCGAGCTTGCCGGCGACGAGCATGAAAAGATCGTTGCGGCTCTCAAGCTGGGAGTTCCGCTCAAAGCCGGGAACGGCGATGCAGTGATGGATATTGGAACGCTATATGACTCCGCGATGCGGCTTGCGTTCTTCGAGCAGTACAACAACAATCAGAGCGCCGCAGCGGCAATCGCCGCCAGTTGTGACAATGCGCTGCCGGATACAGCAACGCTGCCGCCAGAAGAGCGGCAACATATCGAAAACGTGCGTACGCGTTTTCATCTGCTGGGCGAGCAGCTTCCGAATCTCACCGTTATGCGCGCGCTGATTTCTCCCACGGCAAAACCGTTGCTTCCGCAATCTTTCGGTGCGGGCACTGTTTTTGTGCTTTTTCCCGACTGGTGCGTGCAGTGCCGTCATATGATGAAAACCCTCACCGAGTTCGCAAAGGTGAACGCGACTACGCCGCTCCACGCCTACGGCCTCGTATTCGCGGATACCTCGATGATTGCTGACAACGCTGTGCACGACGCGTATCTCAAAGAATTGCAGGGCACCTCTTCGCTTGTCGTTCCTGCTGAGACAGCGCAGACCTTCGGCGCGCAGGATTTTCCGCTGGCGATTGCCGTGGATGGTACGGGAACGATCCGCTTCATCGGCACGATTCCGCCTACTGCCTTCAACGGCGATGGCTATATCGAAAAGGTCATTCAGCGAATGGCTGCCAGCGGCCCGGTGAAGAAAACTAGCAGTGTGCAGATGCACTATCAGTAAGTGACTTTTATTGTGGTTGCGGTTCTTCCGTGTGGAAATGGCGCCAGATGGTTTCGGCGGTTTTCTTTGGGACTACGGAGGAGAGGGACTCGACGGTGGCCTGCTGCACGTCGCGGAGGCTGCCGAAGTGGGTGATGAGGCGCTGGCGAGTTTGCGGGCCTACGCCGGGGATGGTCAGCAGTTCGCTTTCTCTATCGCGCATGGCGCGGCGTTGGCGGTGATAGCCCACGGCGAAGCGGTGGCTCTCGTCGCGGATGAGTTGGATGAGATGGAGCACGGGGGAGCGGCGATCCAGCACTACCGGCTCGTCCTCGTTGCCGTAGAGGTAGATGATCTCTTCCTTCTTGGCGATCGAGGCGAGCGGCTGCGTTGTGAGGCCAAGCTCTTCGAGCGCCGAGGCGGCGGCGCGGAGTTGGCCCAAGCCGCCGTCGATGAGGACCAGGGACGGCATGGGTTTGCCTTCTTCCTTGAGGCGGCGATAACGGCGATGGACTACTTCGCGCATGGAGGCGAAATCGTCTACGCCAAGGACGGTCATTACTTTGAATTTGCGGTACTCGCTTTTGTTCATCTTGCCGTCTTCCCATACGACGAGCGAGGCTACGGTCTCCGCGCCCTGAATGTGCGAGATGTCGAAGCACTCGATGCGGTGGGGAAGCTCGGGCAGCATCAGGGCATCGGCCAGCGCTTCCTTGACTGCTTTTTGCGATGGCTCCAGTACACGGAAGCGCTGCACGTAAGACTGCTTCGCGTTCTGCCCAGCCAGATCGACGAGCGAACGCTTCTCACCGCGCTGCGGCACAGCGACTTCGATGCGATGGCCGGCACGTTCGCTGAGCAGCGAGGCGAGTAACTCGCGGTCGGGAAAGTCGGCGGGGATGAGAATGCTGCGCGGCACATACGGCTGGTCGATGTAGAGCTGCTTGAGCAGGGCAGAGAAAAGCTGGCCGGGGTTGAAGCCGGTTTCGTTCAGAGTCCACAGGTCGGTTGCGGGGTAAGCGGGTTCGGTGGGATGAGTATTGTGGTCACCCACCCTTGCGCCAGAACCAAGGTGCACCGGGGTCCCCGGCGAGCGATTTTTGCTCGCTGGGGTGGGGAAGGATGGGGCATGGGATTCTTCGGTGAGGACGGCTTCGTCTTGTTCGGCCTCTTCTGCCGGGGCTTCCATGATCTCGGGCAAATCTTCCCAGAAGAACTCGCGGCGGTCTACGATCTTTCCGCGTCGTATGTGGAAGAGATTTACGGCGAGAGCATTGCCTTCGAAGTGATAGCCGAAGACATCGGCATCGTCGCCCAACTCGGCCGTCGCGATACGCTGCTTCTCCTGCAACTGGTGCACCGTGGCAAGCTGGTCGCGCAGTCGCGCCGCGCTCTCGAACTGCTCGGTCTCTGCTGCCTGCATCATTCGTTCGGTCAGCGTTTTTTCCAACTCGGCGGCCTTGCCTTCGAGCAGCATCTCGGCATCGCGCACGGCCTGCCGGTAAGCCTCCGGCGTGGTGAACCCTTCCACGCAGGGGCCAAGGCAGCGGTGAATGTAGTACTGCAGGCACGCCCGCGGATGGTAGCGCGAGAGATCCACCTTGCAGCTTGGGATGAGAAAGCTGCGGTGAATCAGTTCGACGACGCGGTACGCGAGGTTGCCGGGGAAGTATGGGCCGTAATAGGCCGCGCCGTCCTTGCGCAGACGCCGCGTGACAAAGACCTTGGGAAACCTGTCACCGAGCGTCAGCTTCACATACGGATAGGTCTTGTCGTCGCGCAGCAGAATATTGAAGCGCGGCTTGCGCTGCTTGATGAGGTTGTTTTCGAGCGCCAGCGCCTCGCTCTCGTTGCCCACCAGAATGTAGCTGATGTCAACGGCTTCGCGCATCAGCGAGCCGGTCTTGGCGTTGGCCTGCGCTGCGTCAAGAAAATACGACCGCACACGCGAGCGCAGGTTCTTCGCCTTGCCAATGTAGATGACTTCGCCGCGGGCGTTTTTGTAGAGATACACGCCGGGCTGGGTTGGCAGGGTACGGATTTTCTCGTGTAGGTCCATATAGAGCGCGGCTGGTTCGTGTGCCTCTATTTAGATTACCGGCTCTCGCTCTTTGTTTCCGGGCGAGGCTCGTTCCTTGCCCGGCCCTGTCAACCAGACTTGCCAACCAACCCTGTCAAAAAGTTACACACCGGGAAAAATTTACACGATCCCGAAGCTTGTAAGCGGTGCCGTATTCTTCGTAACGGATTGATTTTGAAGGGATTTGCGAAAATCGACAGTTTGGCATGGCAGATGCTCTATATACGGCAAACATACACACTGCTTATTTGTTTCCAGCGGTGGGAGGGAATTGAAGATGAAACTTTGCCTCGGAATATGCGCCTCGGCGCTTACTTTGTTTGCCCTCACAGGATGCGCCACCAAGAACTACGTTCGCACGCAGACGGCGCCTCTGGTGGACAAGACCAATAACCTGGAAGACCGCACAGCCCAGAATAATCGCGACATTCACGACGTGGATTCCCGCGCCACCGCCGGTGTTCAGAACGCGCAGAACTCCGCCAACACTGCCAGCCAGAACGCGCAGACCGCACAGCAGTCTGCCGGCCAGGCGGAAACCGCGGCCAACGATGCAGTGCATCGCGCCGATACGCTTGACTCTGTCGTAGCGGGTCTCGATAACTACCATTCTGTCGCCGATGCCACTGTGAACTTCGGCTTCGACAAGGCTGTGCTGACCAAGGACGACAAGGAACAGCTTGACAGCTTTGCCGCGCAGCTTGGCTCGGCGAAGAGCTACATTTTGGAAGTTACCGGCGGCACGGATTCGGTTGGCTCCGAGCAGTACAACTACGAACTCAGCAACCGCCGCGCCGATGCAGTGGTGCAGTATCTGGCGGCGAAGTACAACGTGCCGGCGCACAAGTTTTACCTGATCGGCATTGGCAAGGACAAGGAAGTGGCCTCGAACTCGACCGCTGAAGGCCGCCACAAGAACCGCCGCGTGGAGATTCGCCTGCTTACCAACATGGGCGGCGGCGACAACACGCAGTCCGCGCCGGCTCCAAGCGGATCGCGGTAATGCGAAAGAGCTGAATCCTCCGAGTTATATATACATAAAAGTTATATATACATAAATTAGACCCATACATTACATGCAGGGAGAAAGCAAAGCGCCCCGGACCGCAGCCGGGGCGCTTTGCTTTCTGGCGTCATTATTGCGGCTGAGGGATGCTGGACTTTAGTAATGAATTTTGTCTGATTGCAGATGTTAAGTTGTTTATTATTATTTAGTTGTATTG
>JAATFM010000069.1 GCA_015655195.1 Terriglobales bacterium | reverse complement strand
TCCAGCCCCGCAAGCAGGCCGAGCAGCGTGCTCTTTCCGCTGCCGCTGGCTCCTACAATCGCCACAAATTGTCCCGCTGGGATCGTCAGCGAGATTCCTTTAAGAATCTCCACGCGCCTCGCGCCATTCTGAATACTCTTTTTCGCGTCCCGGACTTCGATCAACAGTCAACTCCAATTCCCGTTTCCAGTTCCCAATTACTACTACGCAATCCACAATGTTAAGTTCACCCGCGGAGTGCTTTTACTTATTCGTCCCTCGTCCTTAGCCACTTGTCCCTCGTGTCGTTCCCCGGCTCGTGCCTTTACACTTGCTCTGTGGACGTTCGCCGCGCTCTCTTCGTTTCACTCGTGCTCTTTGTGCTCGCCGTGCCGGCCTTCGCGGCCGAGCGACGCGTGCTGGTCTGCTTCGGCGACTCCATCACCGCGGGCTATGGGCTGCAATCCGGCCAATCCTACCCCGATGCGCTCCAGCGCCGCCTAGACCACATGCGCCTGAGCTACACGGTAGACAACCAAGGAACCAGCGGCGCCACAACCAAGGACGCAGTGGCCAGTCTGCACACCATTCTCGCATTGCACCCCGATGCGGTAATCGTAGAGTTCGGCGGCAACGACGGCCTGCGCGGCCTGCCGCTCGACCAGACGCGGCGCAATCTCGACACCGTGCTTACCGCGCTTGAAAGCGCGCACATCAAAGTGCTGCTGGCCGGCATCACGCTGCCGCCGAACTACGGCGCGGAGTACATTCACGCCTTTGAAGCGATTTTCCGCGACCTGGCCGCAAAGCACCACACGGCATTTGTGCCCATGATCTACAAGAATTTCGCCAACACGCCCGGCACCATCCAGTCCGATGGCATTCATCCCACAACAAAAGGCTCTGAGATGATTGCCGACACGCTGATGCCGGCGCTCAAGCCTCTGCTCAGGAAAAATTAGAGCCATCCCACCCTAGCGGCAAAAACAAAGACGCCGCGAGGGTGGGCACCCGGCCTAACCGAGCACTGCGATGGGCTGGAAGAGCGTTCCCGCCACGCGCTGCGCGATGCCGACAAGCCCTCGCTGTCCGGCAAAGACCTTCACTAGCGGCGCAGCGGAAAACTCCGGCAGATTGGCCTGCATTCCGTTCCGCAGCCGGCCCAGCGATTGCGCATCAGCCGTCACTGCGGGAATCTCCGGCAGTAGCGCTCGCGGATGCACACACTTCTCTTCGATTGCGGCAAGAATCGCGTCAGCGTTGCCGGCAAGAGCCTGCAACTCATCCAGCGTATGCGCCTCGGCCAGCGTAAACGCGCCGGCTTGCGTGCGGCGCAGGCTGCTCAGATGTGCGCCGCAGCCCAGCACCTGTCCCATCTCATGCGCAATAGAGCGAACATAGCCGCCAGCGCTGATGCTGAGCGTAAAGCCGGCCTCGTCACCGTCGATGCCAGTAATCTCGAAAGCGATAATCTGCACCGCCGCAGTCTTGAGCGCGACAGGCTTGCCTGCGCGTGCCAGCTTGTAGGCCGGCGTTCCGGCAATCTTTTTGGCGGAAAACGGTGGCGGCATCTGCTGCATCGCGCCATGAAAATGCTCCGCAACCTTGCGAACCTCTTCAAGCGTCAACTCGGCGCGGACCGGCGCGGACGCCGGCTCACCTTCGGCGTCGTAAGTGTCGGTTGCGAAGCCAAATCGGATTGCGCCCGTATAGGATTTTTCGGCGGAAGAAAAATACTGCGCGAGACGAGTAAATTTCCCCAGCACCAGCGGCAGAACACCGGTTGCCATGGGGTCCAGCGTGCCAAGGTGGCCGATGGATTTTTCCCCTGTAATTTTCCTCAGGCGGCTCACCACGTCGTGGCTCGTCATGCCGCCCGGTTTATCGATCACCAGCAGGCCGTTCACTTATCTACTTTATCCGATGCGCCCTGCAAGTCACATCGCTCCCGTGCCCGTCTGCCGCACCAGCGAGAGAAACTCCGTGCGCGTCTCCTTCTGGCGGAAGCAGCCCACCATCGCCGAAGTCACCGTCGAAGAGTTCTGCTTCTCGATGCCGCGCATCATCATGCAGAGGTGCCGCGCCTCGATCACGACGCCGACGCCCTGCGGCTCAATCGCCTCCTGAATCGCATCGGCAATCTGGCGCGTGAGCCGCTCCTGCACCTGAAGCCGCCGCGCAAAGACCTCCACGAGCCGCGCAATTTTACTCAGCCCGATGACTTTGCCCTTGGGAATATAGGCCACGTGCACCTTGCCGAAAAACGGCAGCATGTGGTGCTCGCAGAGCGAAAACATCTCGACGTCTCGCACGATCACCATCTCGTCGTAATCCACGTCAAAGAGCGCGCCGCGCAGAATCTCGTTCGGGTCTTCCTTGTAGCCCTTGGTAAGAAACGCCATCGATTTCTCGACGCGCTTCGGCGTTGCGAGCAGGCCGTCGCGCGCGGGATCCTCGCCGATGCGGCGCAGCAACTCGCGATAAATCTCTTCGGTGCTGAACTCGGAGATCTCACCCGGATTCATCAAAGCCTTGAGCGTCGATTTCGATACCGCGACTGTCTGTGCCATGCGATAGGTCCTCCCTGTTACGATGCCTGCGCCAGTGCCTGCGACGCCTCCGCGAGAACCGGCGCATCGTAGCACTGAAAGAAGTTGTTCTCCGTCTCCTCGACACGAACGTATTCAAGCAGGCCCACGCGCAGGCCCGTCTTCAGCAGGCTGTAGATCGCCCTGCATAAATTCTCCGTCGTCGGCACCAGCGAAGCGAACAGCGGATCGAGATTCAGATTCGTGTGGTCGAAGCGGTCGATCACGCACGTCTTTACAGCCTCATCGAGATCGACAAGGTCGATAACCATGCCGGTCGCCTGCTCCACTTCGCCACCTACCAGAACTTCAATCGTATAGTTGTGCCCATGCCCGTGCGGATTATTGCACTTGCCGTAAGCCGTGCGATTTTCCTCCGGCGTAAGCGAGTCGCAATGCAGCCTGTGGCTGGCGCTCAGCATATACCTGCGGCCAAAGTAAGCTCTCACGCCTCACCTCGATACTCGGCAAATATCTCCGGCGTCTCATAGACGCGAATTGCGGTAAGCTTCGCGCCCTTAGCCGCCCGCACTGCGGGTTCCAGCCGCTTCCATGCGGCAATGGCAATGTTCTCCGTCGTCGGAATTGCCGCGGCAAACTCCGGCACTTCGAGATTGAAATGCCGATGATCCCATGCCGACAGCACCTCGCGCTCGATGGCATCCTTCAGCCATTTGAGGTCCACAACAAAGCCCGTCTGCGCGTCCGGCTCACCGGCTACGGTCACTTCGAGCGTGTAGTTGTGCCCGTGTCCATTGCGGTTGGAGCAGCGGCCAAAGACCTGCTCGTTCTTTTCCGCGGACCAAGCCTCGTTCCAGTAGTAATGCGCGGCGGAGAATGTGGCGCGGCGCGTAAGAAAGACCATACAAATCCTCAAATATAGAGATGATTCGTGCAACGCATCGGGTTCATGCAATCCCGCCGCATCACTGCGGATACGACCGGTCCTTCCAGCTTACCCGTTTCAAAACGCGAACCTGAAACCAGCTCCGGTAAAGCAGAAAAACGAAAAGCGGCAACCCCAGCGGCGCAAGTGCGCAATCGGCAACCGGAAAATTCGACTTCGCCGCCCGCGCATATACGCGAGCGACGGTACGAACCCACAGCAGCGCCAGAATCCAGCCCACGCCGAGCCACATCAAACTACGCGCCGCAAAATGCGCGTTCCAAAGCGCCGCGGCAAAGACCGGCAGACCCGCCAGTAACGCCACATCGAGCGCCCGCCACTGGGCCAGCATCAGCGCATCGCCAAAGAGCAGCGCAAGGTTCTTCGTCCAGCCCTCGATCATCGCGCCGGCGGTGCGATACATCCGCGTGGAAACCGCATCGGCAGCATAGCGGAAGCGCAGGCCGATTCTGCGCCGCTTGGCCAGGAAGGCAAGCTCCACGTCTTCCAGCACGCGGTCGCTCACTGCGGCGTGGCCGCCGATGCGGCGATAAGCCTCGCGCTCCACCAGCAGAAACTGCCCGTTAGCCGCGGCAATGCGCTGATTCGGGTCAGAGACCTTTGCCGGCGGATAGGCCAGCGACAGCTCGCTGAAAACCAGCGGCATCAACGAGCGCTGCAGAAAGCCGGTAACGATCTGACGCGGCGAGTAACTCAGCATTCCCGCCCTGTGCCGCTCGGCCTCGTGGATGGCGCGACGCAGATTGCCCGGCTCGTGCACCGTGTCGGCATCGGTAAAGAGCAGCCAGCGACCGCGAGCCTTCCGCGCCGCCGTCCAGATGGCGTTCGCCTTCCCAGTCCATTTGCGCTGCGCCTTACCGGCGGGCAGCACGGTCACGCCAGCAATGCCGTGCGCAAGCTCAGCGGTGCGGTCGGTCGAGCCGTCATCGACGACAATCAGCTCCCAGTCGCGGCCCAGCTCGAAAATCTCTTCCGACTGCGAGGCCAGCGACCGAAGGCAGGCGTCAATGCAGTCCTCCTCGTTGCGCGCCGGCACGATGACCGTCAATTCGATCAGCGGCGAGGGCTCGGGCTGATCAAAAACCGTGCCGGCAAGCGACGGCCATTGCGGCAGTTCGCTCGACAACCCCAGAACCGGCTTCCAGCCGCTCGTTCCCTGCGCCGGATTCAGTTCCGGATTCGATTCTGGACTCGATCCCGCTTCGGTACCTTCTGGTTTATTCGCCATGTGATCGCCGTCCTTTTGCGCCTGCGCCTTCTCTTCGTATTATAAAAATGTGAGTCTTCGCAACCTTCCCATCCGTTCGGGCCTTTCCGCGCTGTCCGTAGTCGCGCTTGCACTCGTGTCTGGCTGCGGCCGCGGCGCGCATCCGGCGCAGGTTGGCAAAGCAGCGCCCGATTTTACCGTCACTGACAGCGCACACTCGATTCACCTGGCCAGCTACCGCGGAAAAGTCGTCGTGCTCAACTTTTGGGCAAGCTGGTGTGGCCCCTGCATCCAGGAAACGCCGGGGCTCGAAGCGCTCCATCACGAGCAACCCGACGTCGCCATTCTCGGCGTCAGCGTGGACGAGGACGGCGACGCCTACCGGCAGTTTCTCGTCCGCCATCACGTCGACATTGCCACCGTGTGGGACCCCAACCAGACCGCAGCCAAGCTCTACCACACCGACGCCTGGCCGGAGACCTACATCATCGACCGCCAGGGCGTAATCCGCCGCAAGATCATCGGCGACCCCGACTGGACCAACCCCGAAATCCGCGCCTACCTCAAGAACCTGTAAGCCGCACTTGGTATCATCAAGCTATGACCACGGTGGAGATTCTCTATCGCTATGCCGAGCAACCCACGGAGGCCGCTCTCTTCGCGCTTTCCGCAGCGCGCGAGGTCTACGGCATCCGCAAGCTCGGCTTCGACCACGAGGCGCACACGCTACGCGTGGAATATGACGCCACGCGGCTGAACGCAGCCACAGTCACCTCGCTCGTCCGCCAGGCCGGCGTGCAGATTGCCGAAGAGCTACCTCTGATTCTGCCGCCCCCGCCTGAGCCCGCCGCAGCGCCCGAACCAGCCAAAGCGTAATCGGCAGTTTGAAGCCACAGATACGCCTTCGGACCATGAAGCCGGAGAGCGATTCTTCGTGCAGTTGTCCTGTGCTTCCCGCCTGCCAACGCTCCTGAACCGGATGCCAATTCAGTCTACACAAGCGCATTTATCGGCACTGATAACTTGGTCGCTGAGATGTCCGCCACCGCGCTGACTATCGTGAGTAGACCGTTCATGCTCAGTGGTTAATCTCATACCAGCCGTCCAATCATATATATAATGATCGCCATCATGAACAAGCTATTCCTGTGTATCTGTGTTGTCCTTTGTGCGTCTCTTGCTCACTCGCAATCCGAACCCATAGTCATAGTCGACAATATTACTGTCACCCATGAACATAAGGGTTGGCGCGTAATTGACGCATCGACAACACCAATCCATTTCAATCTGGTCAAAGGCGATCTGATCATCCGCATCGATGGCAAAAACGCTGCTGAAACCGGGCCAATGACATTAGCAAGCCTTTTCAACGAGGGGAACCGCCGAAAAATCAATCTATTTATAGAGCGCGGCGACTTCCATATGGAGACCGCACTCCGCGAGATTGCCGGACGGGATTATGAGCCAGTCGGCCCCAATCCTTTCAGGCATGTGGCAAGTGGTTTCAACGCACCGGATGCGGAGTTTAAAGATATCGATAGCCATCCACTGACCCTTGAACAGTTCAAAGGCAAGTGGCTGCTTATCGACTTTATGGCCGCATGGTGTGCGCCCTGTATTGAAACGATGCCGGAGGTGTTGAGCATTGCCGACCATAATCAACTGAACCTTTTGATGATTGCGCTCAATGACAAGGCGGAGGCGGTGCGGCGGATGCAGCAGAGGTACAAGATCAGTTCGCCGATAGCGATGATGCAGATTATGGCGCAACTGCCAATTGATTTCGGTATTACGACGAATCGTTGGACCGGGCAAATTCCTTCGCTTGTGCTCATTCGCCCTGACGGCGAAGTCGCGCTGATCGCAATCGGAGGCTTCAATGCGAATCACATCGAAAAAACAATTAAATGCCTGATGAGTTGCCAGACAGATGAAGTTTTGAAGTAGACGAAATATCCGTTGGAGCGGTGAAACGAGTAGCCTGCTCTTCGCTCATCTTTGGGAAAGTGGACGCCGGATGATTTCCGTATCACGGGCAAACAGGAAACAATCCCGGGCTGAAGCTCCGTCGTTTCGCACTCCCATCAAAAAACATCGGTATGGGGCTTTCGGTTCCTTGATTCAAACCTTAGCGCAGCGTTGCGCAGCAAAGGATTCCCTGATAATCTGAATAAGGTTCATTTCGAACCACGTTTGTTTTTCACCACTTTTTTGCGCCCGTAGCTCAGCTGGATAGAGCGACTGACTACGAATCAGTAGGCCGGAGGTTCGAATCCTTCCGGGCGCACCAAACCCATATTTCCAAGCAAAAAAATTTGCAACTGGCAGAAAACACTGTCGTTACCGGGGTTCAAAATCCCTTTTTCCTGGTCATATCTAAAACCGCCAGGAAATAGAGTATTTTGAACCCGCGGAGTTTCTTTGATTTCCGCCACCTCCCAGGCATTGGCGAGATTGACCGAGATAAAACGCGAGAAATCCAGCACCTCAGAGAACTTTGCCTTGGTCTCTTGCGTCTCAGAAATCTGCGCCTGAATGTTGGAGATCTTGCCTTCAAGTTCCTTCTTCAGCTCATCAAAGTAGGGCTCGACCGCCGGATCTCCTCTAACGTGCGCCATAACAAGATCTTTCATATCCTGAAGCAGCTTACTCAAACCACGGCTCAGGCGTCCTTCGATATTCGGTTCGTCTCCGACCTTCTTCTCCCATTCATCCTTCAAGATGCCCTGAAATTTCGACGAGACAGCTTCTCCAGACGGCAACTGACGCAGCAATTCCACAAACTGGGCATCCGCCTTGTCTGCACGCACGGAAACGCTATGACAGAAATAGCAGTAGTAGTAGTTGTAGTAAGTCTTCCCGTGGTTTCCCTTGCTGGCGCCGCCAGTCAAACGCGTTTCGCATTGATTGCAAAGAAGGAAACCACGCAGAGGGACGCTGGGGCGATTCTTAACATAGGGCGCAGTGACCGACTTCTTCCCGTCGAGAATGAACTGCACATCACGGTATACTTCGTCACTAACGATCCTCTGATGAAGTCCAGGTTGCGGGCCATATTCTTCTGAAGGCACCTGTTTAATGTAGGCGATATTCCTGAGTATATTGACGAACTGATCGACGTTGTATTCCTTCCCGTTCTTGCGACGCATGCCACGTTTCGTCATCTCCCGAAATAGTTCTGTGCGCGTATAAGCTCCGGTACGGAACTCCAGGAATGACTTGCGAATGAATGAGATTTCCGGTTCAACAGGGACAATGTTTGGCCCTCCTTTCTTCGCGCGGATATTTGTAAACCCCGGAGGAGCTAGTGTAATCCACCGCCCACTAAACAAGGCAGCCTTCATCCGGTGCTTTTGCGTCTCTGAAAGGCTGTCGGAAAAATCCTCAGCCTTATTGAGTTCCGCTCTCCGAGCGGCATGGCCAGCCGCTGTAAGGCAGTCGATATTAGGATGGCAGGCAGAAACTGAATAGACACCCCAAGAATCGATCTTCTCGAAAAACTCGATGGCAGGGCTCATCCTACGGTAAATGCGGGAGTAGTCGAAGAAGACGAGGTTGACGTTCTTATTCGTCCTGATGTACTCGTTCATTGCCCTGAATCCAGGCCGTTTGACATTCTTCCAGCCGGAATAACCTAGATCTTTGAACACTTCCACGACAATCCAGCCCCGCTGAGCGCAGAGCTCTCGGCACTTGATCTCCTGAGACTCAGGGCCGTATGCGTCTTTTGCCTGTTCTTCGGTGCTTACCCGTATGTAAATCACGACGTACTTCGTGGTGCGATAGATGATTGTGTTCCCTGCCCGGTTTTTCCTCCGCTTGCGACTCATAACGTCTGCCCTCCCGTGCTAGTGGTTCTCATCCGTTTCCGATGCTTCTCGGAATTGGCCTCAATAAACACATCGACAGTAGAAAGTATCGCTAGCTGCGCTAACCGGCCATTCGCTGTGCGGCTGAACGATGCCGTTTACAAGTTCAAACGCTACGAAGATGCCAGTCTTAACTACACCGGCATCAACAAGCACGAAGACGAAGACATCGGATTGTTTGACACTGTGCTGTCCCGCGAGGATGCTGCCCAGGTTTATAAAAACGTGCCGCTTTCGGCGGTGTAGGTTTGCTAAAGATGACCAGCAAGACAATCATTTTGGGAGTTTCGGGAATCTACTTCCTCGCTTGGTGATCGTCAAACCACCATCGGTTGGCATAATCTGCTGTCCTTGTTGCCAATAGATGCGGCATCCAATCTTTCTTAAATTCAGCTTCCGTCGTGAATTTCTTGGAAAAAAGCCCGTATATAAATCGCGCATCAAGAACAACGCACAACAATGAGCACAGGTCAGGTTGCCATCCCTATATTTGATAGATTCAATACCAAGACTGGATAGATAGTGTGAAGAAAGAACGTGTCCCTCCGGCCAATACCATTCTTTCCGCAGGCTTTGGGAGATGATTCACTGGAGGCATGAGTGAATATCCAGCCCCTACAGTTCATCGTGTTCGCCGCCGCAGCCGTGCGGAGGTGGCGCAGATCGTGTCTTCTTATCCGCAGAGTGGCTTGAGTCGAACAGAGTTCTGTCGTCAGCAT
>JAATFM010000234.1 GCA_015655195.1 Terriglobales bacterium | reverse complement strand
TTTGCGGCCCGCCGTGCCGCCCTCACACCATCTTCCAGCGCATCTCCAACAGCGGATGCGGCTCTAGATGCTTTGTGTGCCGTCTCATCAATCTGATCGTCCATTTGTTCCAATACTGATTGCGTCATTTTGCTTTGACCTTTCTCTCATTCGAGTTAGACAATTACTGGTTGAGACTAACGACGGTGATAATGACGATGATGGTGGTGATGATGATGGTGCACCACCACAACAACCTGCGCCTGCGCCGCATAGGGAATTGCGAAGCAGAAGACAAGAACCAATCCAAGCCAGAACTTTTTCATACTCTAATTGTGACGTGCTGCTCGAAGGTTAGTAGAGCTACTTTGACCTACCCGAACATTTGCGGAGTCAGCTCCGGTTCCCAGCTCCGGTTCCATTTCGAATAGGAATCAACAATCGTCGGCCACTTGCTGGGGTCGACCTTTGTGCTTGGCTGCACGCGGTAGGTTTTCGAATCGATCGTCATCTTCTTCACACTTGTCGTGACCAACACGTGGGTCCTCAAGAGATACGGAGACAGGCAAGGACGGGGATCTTGACCAGGGCCATGACTACGCCGAATACAATTGCAACGACGGAGAGGGTTTGGAGCGTCTCGATGCCGAGATGCAACTCGAATTTTCCTACTGCGAGAGTCGCCGTTGAGAAGCCAAGGAAGCAGACTCCCAGAATGACGCCGCCGGCTGTAATTCGGCCGGCATGCCATGAATTTGGCGTCTTCGATACGTGCGCGTGCCTCGTCGCTCGTAAATCCCTTTGAGTTGATCTCCGGATCGATCCTCACTGTCTGGTCGTAGGAGGTACGGGAAACAACGTCACTTGCACTCAAGATTCGCCGCCTTTGCCGCAGTCATCACTACCGCCACTCCGTCGCGCGCCCTGAAGCAGTTTGGCTTGTGTTTCAGGCTTAGTGAAACGAAGAGGCAAGAGCGAGCACTGAGCGAGTTTGGCAACCTTCTCGGCAATAGAGTCGAACACCCGAGGATGCCATCCCATCCCACTTGACCCTGCTGTCGGCACGGAGCGCGCAAGCTCGACGTCCGCAACCGCTGGGCTGTTATGCAGATATGCCTGCACAGATTTCCAAGGCTCTTCGGTTGGAAATAATCAACGTCGATCCTTGCGATTCCAGAAGCTCCTGATAGCGGAAGTCGCTAAGAATGCGGCTGACTGTCTCGCGGGAGGCGCCAATGCACTGTCCAATCTCTCCGTGTGTGAGCGAGCAGAATAACCGAGTGCCATCCTTTGTCCACTGGCCGTCGGCACTCCACTCCAACAGAAGTTGGGCGAGCTTCGCCGGCGCGGTCACTGCCAGGCCAAGTCTTCGTACCTGCTCGCAGGCTCGAGCATAGTCCAGACAGAGCTCACGCGCCACGTTCCTATAGGCCGCGGGGTTCCGTGCCAGAAATTCAATAAAGTCTTCACGGTTGACCGACGCGAGCCTGCATGGGGATATAGCTTCCGCGGTGATGTCATACCTGTTGCCGGAAAGGGCATAAGCGAGTCCCAGTGTTTCTCCAGGGTTGGCGATCCCGAGGATCAATCGCTTGCCCGCACTCGAATTCATAGAGAGCTTCACCCGTCCTGCCAACAGGAACAGGATGTGGGAGGGTGCTTGCTCTTCCATAAGCAGAACCGTATTGGTTGGGCAATTGAAGAGTGTTTTGAGGGATTCAAACTCGCTCGGAGCTTCAGGGGAGGACCGCTCAATGAACTCCGCCGATCTCGAAGTGTTGCCAAAATCGTTCCAATCTGTTTCGGACGTAGTTCGCATCGAATTCTCCCGCATGCTCTCTCAAGGTTTTTCTCGACTACCCGGAGGGAATAGTGTGCGGTCCTTCTCCACTTCTAATCTGGTCATTTTTGCTCATAAATCGGAACTTCACCCGAAAAGAGCACGGGCTGAAGGCTTGACATTTATGGCCGACAGCTACGGTTTGTACTTATTGGAAAGTGTGTAATCTTGACCAGATTCCCGAGTCGGCGCTTCTTTAAATCGTCTTTCATGGAATGCAAAGAAATGTGTGTTGCAGCCCGTAGACCGTCGAACTTTATACCTCATCAAGAAGGCTGCCGCAGGGGCAACAGTATGCAGTCTACTTGCATGAGTACGAAATCTCCTATGCCGGAACGGGGATGATGCAATGAAGCAGCGTGACTGTTCCCTTTAGGACAGCTTCGTCCCGGCTTCTTTCGTTAGGTTGAATGTGCTGCGACAGCGCGCCTGATAAAGGACCGCGAGTCAATCAGAAGATAGCATCGATTCGAATATTTGACTCTGGAGGAAAATATCTTGAAAGCTAAGACGATGGTTGGGGATTCTAAGAAAGTGTCTCGTTCAGAGCTGGTCGATTTGTTGAACCAGGACCTATCGCGCGAATACCAGGCGATCATTGGATACGTTGTCTATTCACAAGTCATAAAGGGTGCTGAGTTCATGAATATCGCGGGCGAGCTTGCAAAGCACGCTGCACAGGAACTCGGTCACGCCCTGATTATCGCCGAGCAGATCGATTATCTTGGTGGCATGCCGACGGTGGCAGCAAAAAATGTACGAACATCAGAGAAAGCCACCGAGATGTTGCAGTTCGATCTCGACAACGAAACAGAGACGATTCGAAATTATCGCGAGCGAGTCCGCCAATGCGAAGAATTGGCGGAATATGCAATGAGCGAACAAATTCGCCAAATCCTGATCGACGAACAAGATCACCAGATTGCCCTGGCGACTGCTCTGGGCAAGAGCGTGCCCACTCCGGGTAAAGCCCTCTGAGCTTTCCTCAACTCTTACTCCCGCTTTCCGGTTCGTGTAATAGCTCTTCCTGCGGGCCGGATCGGTCCGAATGCACGGGAATTCCGCTGATTAACCCCTGATAATTCGTGAGGCGTCTGCCGAGAATAACAACGCCCTTGGATGTGATTTCATATTCGCGAATATCTTTGGCATGATTTCCACCCCGCATCTTGATAACCACCATAATCTTGCGAAGCTGGCCATCGATCGATACGTACCGCAGCCGGAGGATGTCATCGCAAAGGAAAGAAATAGAGTAGGTACTGAACGGAAATTCAGTGAAAGACTCGTCCACTTCAACCGTGCTGAGAATCGTCACGCCGATTCCCGTCAGGGCAAAGATCATCCGATAAAGCGATTCGCGAAAGTCGGCGCGGAAGCCGGGCGACAAAGCCATCTCAAAGCCAGCTAGGGAATCGATAACGAGGCGCTTGGCGCCGATCTTCTGTACGGCGTCGAGAATCGACTGCATGGTTTCATCCACCGACAGATCTAGGGGACGGAGATAGAGGATTGCGAGTTTCCCGTCTTTCTGCGGGGTTTCCAGATCCAGGCCAAGACTGGTGGCCCGCTCCGCATACGCTTCCGGGCGTTCTTCAAAAACCGCCACGATTCCCGGTTCTCCCTGGCGTATGCCTTCTGCAATGAATTGGGTTGCGAGGACAGACTTTCCCGTTCCAGAAGACCCTGCTATGAGAACGCTATCGCCTTCTCGCACGCCTCCGTCCAGCATCTTGTCCAACTCCGGAATGCCGAAGGAAAGGCGCCGATTGCCGGGCGGGTTTCTCTTTCGTGCGGTCAGCCCAAACGTGCGCGAGAAGGCTTGCACTCCGGCATCGGTTATGCGGAATGTGTGCAGCCCTGGGACGGAATCCTGGCCGCGCAGTTTGATAATCTGCAACTTCCGCACAACGGAATTCCGCTCCGCCGTTTGGCGCATCCAGAACAAACCATCCGCGACGGTAAAGATGGGATTATCCCGTAGCTCTTCCTCCGCGTATTCTCCGATCAGGAAAGTCGTGGCCTGCCAACTAGCCAGAAAAAGCGCTAACCGTTGAATGAAGGATTGCAGGTCCATATCGCTTTGCGGCTCCCGCACCATGGTGCGGAAGGAGTCCACAACCACGACAGCGGGGTTAGCTTTTTCAACTTCCCTGGTGATTTCCTCCAAGACCGCTCCCAGGTCTTTCTCCAGAACCACCTGGCTCAGATTGATAAAGCGGATGGAGTCCGGCAGCTTGGCCGGGTCAAAGAATGTGTACTGTTGCTGGTATCGCAACATCTTTATAGCGGATTCGCCGAGGACGGTGAAATAGAGCGCAGGACGCTCCGGGCTCGCATTGGCAAACACGAACTGGTGTGCCAGCGTCGTTTTCCCGCTTCCGGGAGCGCCTGCGATGATGTTGAATGAGAATTCGGGGAGACCTCCACCCACAATTTCGTCGAGGCCTGGAACTCCGGTGGGTAGTTTGTTGATCTTCACTTTGTCTTGGCTGCTCACGCTTTTCTCCCGTTCTCGGAACTGCGATCTTCAAGGGCTGCACCTGGCCACGTAACCCGCAGCAGGCGCAACGTTAAGGCTTCGCCAAGGAAGAGATGAAGCAGGCCGAGCAGGCTGGCGATGAGGATGATTCCCTCTTCGCCGGCCGGGGACTCGCCAGCTCGATCTTGGTCAACGTCGATTGGATGTTCCATCTCGCACAGGCCCTGTAATGCACCATCTGCGGAGACACGCGCCGCGCTCAGTCTGGGAGCTTCCGTTCTCGCCAGCGTCAAGGCGCGAGAGGCCAGCGACTGAAAACTGGCAGCTCCAGCAAACTCTCCCAGACCCTGGCGCAGCTTCTCATAAACGCGAAGGGTTGCAGATCCCATAGGCTCGGAGATATTGGTCGCAACGGCTTCGTAAGCAATAAGACGGTGGGCTAAATCTCGTATTTTTTGGGGAGTCGGCATGTTCAAGCGTGTACTTTTCCAGGCAGAAGATTTCGATAGCCGTTACGCCATTCGTGGGAGCCAGACGACGTTTCCGCCTCTTTGGAGATGTCTTCGCCGTTGCGGTATTTAGCACTCAGGGCCGCTCTCGAAGCAGCGTTGGCGGAACTCAATTCATGTAGCGATTTGTTTCCAGGTTAAGTACATCTTCCTGCGGGCCGCCTGCCTTGCTTCGGATGAGTGTGAAAACGTCCAGAACAGTAGCAATACTGCGAATGTTTTCCGCAACACTCACGAGTCCATCTTCCATGCCCGGATGGTTGTTCGCCAGAATTTCAATATGTTTGCCCACACTCCGGAGCCTGTCAATTTCCACCAGAAGGTCCTCGAAAGCCGCGTTTATTGCAGGTCCATCAGCCGCTAAGTCAGTTATCTCCGCTGGGGTTGCGACCGGCTCTGTCCTGACGTCAACTTGAAGGCGCAAATCTTCTATCAAACGCAGCGTCGTTGCCTCACCAAGGAAGGTAAGAAACAGTCCGAGCAGTTGCGCAATCAAAATGACCCCGGCCTCGCCATCGTCATCCGCGCCTGTCTGGGATTCAACTGCGCCAAGCCAGCGCAAGCCTCCATTCGCCATTACCTGCACGGCGCTGAGCCGGGGAGACTCGGACCTGGCCAGAGCCAGGGCGCGGGAAGCAAGAACCTGAAAACCGTCAGCTCCCACGGGTGCGCCGAGTTGTCTGCGCAGCCTCTCATAGACGCGCACAGTTGCGGGTTCTGTTTGCAGGGATGTCGTACCTGCATCTGCCTCGTCAGCAACGAGGCTGCGGGCCAAATCACGCGTTTTTTCTGGAGGAAGCATCGGTTTCGTTCTTTCTTTACACTTTACGCCTTCGCCTTGAGCGCGAAACATTTTATTGCAATGACGCCATCATGGCGATTGCTTCTGTGGTGAGATTCCCGACGCGATTCATCGTACTCAATTCGACGTCATGCGATACAAAGATACCTGAAATGTCTTTTGAGGGGTGGATTTAATTCGCTGCACTTGCAGGCATCGCTGGCTGTCGATGGCCGTTTGGAGTCCACGCCAAGTCGCCGCTCAAAATATAGATTGCGAGCGCCGCGGCCATGAGAAGAGCGCCCACCCAGAAACGCCAGTCGCGGTGCATCCGCTTCCAGTAAGGGCCAGCATCGGGCTCACCCAAGTCGTTGCTATTTCCTTCAGGGTTGTGCTTGTTTCCGGTCATCTTTTTCCATTTCCGCAGAGCATTCGGCTCTGCGCGCTGCCTACCACCACTCCATCGCGCGTCCTGAAGCAGTTTCAACTTCCGTCTCAAGCTTAGCGGAACGAAGAAGCAAGAGCGAGCACTGTGCGAGCTTGACAACCTTTTCGGCAATCGAGCCGAACACGAGAGGATGCCACCCGGAGATGCCGTGGGTAGAGATCACGAGCATGTCGATATGCTCTCGATCCACGACTTCCATGATGTTTCCAACAACGTCATTCCCAACTTCAACGGTGGAAGTGGACTTGACGCCTCTTTCCGCAAGGGCCTTATGGCAGCTCGCCAGATTGCGCATTGCGCGCGCTCGTGACTCTTCCAGGAAAGCCGCTTCCGGGACAAAATCCGGAAGCGTTGTGGCAGGGAAAAACGGGATGACGTTTACGAGGTGGAGTTCGGCATGAAAGTGCTGAGCAAGGTCAGCCGCCATATCGAGAGCTGCCTGGGATGAAGGACTGAAATCGATGGGCAACAGGATTTTCGTGGGAAGGGAAGGGAAAGCTTGAAGCTCTGGCATGAGTGTCTCCTGGCCGGAAACCTTGGCGGCTCAAGCCCGATTCTCATTTACGCACGATGGCAAAGACTGTGCACTATTGGTCACTTGCAAACTGTCACTGGCATCGCCGCCGGCAGGCTGGGTGCAAAGAAGTCCCAGCCTGTCGACCAGGGAACTGCGTGCGTGTCGATGGCTGTGATCGACACGCACACGGATGGACTCTACTGCACGGGAGCGGCGTCTTTGGGATCGAACGTAGCACCCGCAGGAATCATAATGGTGGATACGGTCTTTCCGTCTTGAGAGCCGGTATAGACAGCGATCCGGGCGGCATCGATGCCTTTTTCGCTGACCAGATATACCCTCGCGTTCGTTGCGCGTTGAGCGGCGAGTGTGCTGCCGTCTCTCTCGTTGCTGGCGGCATTGCCGATCAGAGCCAGCTTTGCATCGGAGTTGCTCTGTAGGCTCAGCGCGACCTGATCCAGACACGCCTTCGCTTCGTTATCCACGCGCGATGGGCGACGCACATCCCGCGCGAAGCTGATTGGGCACAACTCGCTGGTTCCGGGACTGGGTGCGTTGACCGTTACCATGGCTGTGCTTGAGGCAGTCTGACCCTTGTCATCGGCAACGTTGCAGGTTACGGTGATGGTTCCGCCTGCCGCGCCCGCGGTTGCGAGAGTTGCTGTCGTGCCGGACCCGCTCACGGTGCCGGAGGTTGCGCTATAGCTATATGTCAGCGGACGGTTCTGCGGGCTTATGCCGGTCGCGGTGATTGTGGAAGAATCGCCGGAGTTAACGGCGGAAGGAGTGGCGAGGCAACTGACCGACGGAGGCTCCAATGCTTTTACCATATATGGAGCTGAGCAATCCGCGTTTTCGCCAGGCCTGTCGCCTTCGGAAACATGGCCCTTCAGCGTGTAGGAGCCGGGAGCGACAGTTGTCGTGTCGATCTTCCCGGTGCTTGAATCGCCGATCACCGTTCCGCCATCTGCGGACCATGTGTAGGCAGCCGTCTTTTCAGGATTCAGATTCACTGCCGTGCCTGATACCGCAATCGGTTCTCCCTGGAAAACAGCGGAGGGGTTGGCAGAGCACGAATACGCCAAAGGTGGAAGTTCCGGCGCACGAGCGGAATTTCCGCCAAAGCGGAAGACTAGTCCGCTAGAAAGACGTATGTCGTTCTGGATCGAATTGGATGCAGTGTTCCGGTTCTCGAACCTGGTCATCAGGTATTCGGCCTGAACGACGCGGAGCGCAATATGATGGCTAATTTTGATGTCTAATCCGCCGCCGGCGGTCAGAGCAAAGGCGTTCTCACTGGGAAGAAATGTGCAATTGACCGTGCAGCCGGTGATCGCAATATCACTTGCGTGTATGCCCCCAAATAGAGCCTGAGCAAAGGGTGTTACTCTGTCAAACTTCCGATAGGAGAAGCGTGGACCGGCAAGATAGGTGAATGCGGATCCTTGATTGACATAACGGTCTTCCGATGGAGCACCGCCCGGAAATGTCAGCAGGAGTCGCGTGTCATTGAAGCCGCCAAAATCGCCGACGATCCCCAAAAAGCGGTTGAAGTTGAAGGCAACCGATGTGCTTCCGCCATTGAGATGAACCAGCCGGTTTCCGGCCGCCAACTCAGGCACAGCCCGCAGATAGGTATACCCCATGAACCATTCAATCCTCGGAGTGTGACCGTATCGGACTCCCGAGTAAGGCCTGGCTGGTCCCATCGAACCAGACGGCATTGGAGCCGCCGGCAGCGGGGCAGCCGGATCGGCAGCAACTGCGACGCTGGAACTGGCAGCCTTATCTTCCTTGGCACCGCCTGCCAACGGCTTTGCCGCCTCGCCCGCAAAGAGGTTGAACGCTGGTATTAGGAAAGCAGCAAATGCTGCTGTGGCAATCATTCTTGCGTTCAATTTCATTGTCGTCTCCTGAATTGCTCGCTGCGATCATCGCTCAAGCTCATTACCGGTTCATCCAAACGGGAATAGCACTTACCAGATACCGCACTGCATGAAAAAAGGCCGAGACCGCTGCCATATACGGTCTCGGCAAAAAAACTCACGGCACGTTGATAACGGTGTTCACGATTGTGACCGACGCTCCCAAAGCAATCAGTCTGCCGTTGATGGTGGTTATTGTTGCCACTCCGGCAGTCGAGACCGAGATTCCCGCCTGCGAGATGATGGTGCCGACCATGGTTCCGCCGCCTTGAACGCCATTGATCGTCGCGGCGCTGCCTACTTGCCAGTACACGTTCTTGGCCTGGGCGCCGCCGGTCAAAACGATGCTTTCCGGCGCTTGCGGAGTGCCTACGGTGAGTGATGTTCCTATCTGGAATATCCAGGTGGCATTAGGATCGCCCTGGGCGTCGAGAGTCAGCGGCCCTGCTGTTATGTCATAGGAGGTTGCAGATGTATAAGTGCCGGGAGCCAGGGTGCGATTGCCTAGCTCGTCGGTTGACAACGTGGTGCCTGGGGGAAGGTTCTTGAGCGCGTTGTATGCAGTCTGAGCTTCTGACAAGCCTTCGGTTGCGGCCGCCATTGTAGCGGCGGTTCCTTCATTGGGGCATCCGACTGTGGGCGGCGGCGGAGCCGTGTCGATGGCTCCGTTGACCAGCCCCATATTGAGCGGCGTTACCGTGTACGAGCAGGGATATACACCGGCAACGGCTGCGACGCTCTCATCGTAGAATCCGGTTATCAGAGTAGATGCGCCGGTGGTTCCGATGTCTCCATTGACCACTGTGTCGATGCCCATGTTGGTAATTCCAGCGGGCCCGCCAAAAGCTCCGAAGAGCGATATGGTTGGTCCAAGGATGACCGGCGGTGGAACTACTGCCGCGCCGGTTGCAAAGCTCCAGGGATTCGGCGCGCCGGTGGTGCCCAGCGGGTTGCCTGCCAGATCCGTTGCTCCGTTGGTAATAGTCGCTGTATAGTTGCTGCCGGCCGTTAGCGGCGCCGTGGGCGTGAAGGTGGCGATGAAGCTGATCGCATCGTAAGAGACTGTTCCTGCGATTGCAGTTCCTCCCGGCCCTGTCAGTTGGAATGTGCCCGTTGTGATGGTCAGCGGGTCCATCGCCTTGGTGAAGGTTGCGCTTACCGTCTGATTGAGAGGCACATCCGTGGCTGCGTTCACCGGGATTGTCGAAACTATTTCCGGCGGAGTAATCACTGGGGCCGCGCCGGTTGTAAAGATCCACACATAGTTATTTGTCAGCCCAATGCCCGCCAGGTCTTCAGCCCCGGTTGTAATCGTGGCTGTGAAGGTGGTACTCGGCGCTAGGTTCGCTGTTGGTATGAATGTCAGCGTGTTTCCAATCGCTGCGTAGGCAAGCAATCCGGGCACGACAGTAGTTCCGGGCCCTGTCAGCGTAAACGTTTGGGCATTGATCGTGGCAGGGTCCATCGCCTTACTGAAAGTGGCGCTGATCGCCTGGTTGAAAGGAACGTCCGTCGCGTCGTTGAGTGGGATTGTTGAAATGACTGTTGGAGGCACAATAACCGGGGCGGCGGCAGTAGTGAAGGTCCAGACGTAGTTGCTGGCCAGCGCAGTGCCTTCCAGGTCTGTGGCTCCGGTGGTAATCGTGGCCGTATAAGTCGTGTTCGACGCCAGGCTGGCATCCGGTTTGAATGTTGCTACCGAACCTGCCGCCACATAGGTGACAGCTCCGGTGATGCTGACTCCGCCCGGCCCGGCCAGCGTAAATGTTGTCGAGTCAATTGTGGCAGGGGTCATTGCCACACTGAATGTCGCACTGAGAGCCTGATTGATCGGCACATCCGTTGCTAGATTGGCAGGCACTGTCGAGATCACGGTTGGCGGCGTCGGGGCAGGGAGCGTTCTAAAGGTCCATGTGTAATTGGAGCCCAGCGGCGTGCCTGCCAGGTCCTTGGCGCCGGTGGTGATTGTCGCGGTATAAACGGTGTTAACGACAAGGTTCGCGGCGGGCGTGAAAGTTGCCACGGAGTTCGCGCAGCCAACAGTGCCCGCTATGGGTGTCGTGCCCGGGCCGGTGACGATAAATGCTGTTGCGGGAGATGCCAATGTCGTGCAGCTCATTGCTTCGTTGAATGTTGCGCTGAGCACCTGGGTGATCGGCACGCCCGTGGCTCCATTAACAGGAACAGTAGCGATTACCGAAGGCGGAGGAGTAATTGTCGTAAAGCTCCACGCGTAGTTGGCAGGCAACGGAGTTCCTGCCAGATCCGCGGCTCCGGTGTTAATCGTGGCAGTGTAGATCTCGCCATAGGCGAGATTCACAGACGGCGTAAATGTAGCAGTTACACCGTTGTATGTAACTGAGCCTACAACGGTCGCTCCGCCGGGCCCTGTCACGGTAAATGTTGCTGCACTGATCGTGGCCGGACTCATCGGCTCGTTGAAGGTCGCACTAAGTATCTGGCTGATGGGCACATTGGTTGCGCCATTCGCAGGTACAGTGGCAATCACCGCAGGCGGCGGAGTAATCGTCGTAAATCTCCACACGTAGTTGGAAATCAAAGGAGTGCCGGCGAGGCTCGCAGCTCCGGTAGTGATCGTGGCCGTGTATACCGCGCCATAGGCCAGATTCACAGACGGCACAAATGTGGCAGTTACTCCGTTGTATGTAACTGAGCCCGCGACAGTCGCTCCGCCCGGCCCTGTCACGGTAAATGTCGCTGCACTGATCGTGGCCGGACTCATCGGCTCGTTGAAGGTCGCACTAAGTATCTGGCCGATGGGCACATTGGTTGCGCCATTCGCAGGTACAGTGGCAATCACCGCAGGCGGCGGAGTAATCGTCGTAAATCTCCACACGTAGTTGGAAATCAACGGTGTGTCACCGCGGCTTTCGGCGCCGGTAGTAATCGTAGCTGTGTAATTGGCAGCATATTGAAGAACAGCGGCCGGTGTAAATGTCGCAGTCAGGCCGCTGTATGCCACGGTTCCGGCAACGGCCGCTCCATCCGGTCCCGTTACCGTGAAGGTTGCAGCAGTGATCGTGGCCGGATTCATTGCCATGCTGAAGGTTGCGCTGATGGGCGTGTCAAGGGCGACATTGGTAGCGCCATTGGTAGGGATGGTAGACACCACCGAGGGAACAGTGACTGTTTCCTGGCCGCAGCCGGCTGCAAAAACGGCCAATAGCGCCGCGAGACAATACGTGATGCCAAGCCTGAATCTGTACATATGAACCCTCTCGCCCAACTGTGATGGCACAGCGTTCAACGCTCATCCATTCGCCGGAGCGGCGCGGAGTGCAGGTGTCGTGCGTCTTCGCAAAGCTAACAAGATGAGTTTG
>JAATFM010000269.1 GCA_015655195.1 Terriglobales bacterium | reverse complement strand
TCTCAGCCGCCGGCATCGCAAGGCTCGCGCCGTAGCCGACAAGAAACGTGCACAGGCTCCCGAGCGCCACATACCATGGGAACGAAATCCTGGCGCCAAGCCGCAAGTAAAGAATCAGCGCAAAGCCCGCAATCATGCCAACCATCGCGCTGTGTCTTTGTCAGCACGCCGAGCGAAAAACTAATCTTCCTGCTGCAAAAGCGATCCAGGGGATTATGCGCGTAGCCGCGTCGCGCCAGATGCCAGTCTAAGCGTTCGTGCCTAAGTAACTGTTTGCGGAGTATAAAAGTGTCCCAACCTCCGCGGCGCGCATTCTTCGCTGAGAAGAACACGTGCCGCGGAAGAGGAGCACAGCCAGCGCTTAGAAAGTGAATTTACCCGCGAACTGCATGATGCGAGCATCGCGGTAGCCGGTGACCTCGCCGAAGTACGTGCCCTCGGCCGTGGTCACGGTCTGGACATTGGTATGGTTCGTTACGTTTAACGCCTCGGCGCGGAACTGGAAGTTCAGCCGGTTCCAAATGCGGAAGTTGCGATAGATGCCGAGATCGGCCTTGCCGAATCCCGGACCATTGATCGTTCCGCGTTTTTCATTACCCGGCATGGAGGTATTGGTGGCCGGATTGGGACTCGCAAACGCGCCGCCGTAAAACCACAACTGGTGATAACCCTTGTTATGGATCCTTACGCCGTGACCGCTATTGGGGTCGCCGATCTGGTCTGGCCTCATGCCGGCATAAGTGTTTCCGAGAATGCTGAGGCCTGCGTTATCGGTTGCGTATCCGGTGTTGGTGCGGCCGTTGTAGACGCTCGTCACGCCGGTGGGCAGGTTATATTGCCCAAGGCTGAAGCTGCCGGAGGTAGCCGTGAGCGGCAGACCACTGTTGGCCGTGTAGATGCCCGTAATCTCCCAGCCGCCGAGCACTCGTCCCGCCAGCGTCTTCTGCTCGCGGAACCAGGGCTCTTCGAGCACGCCGTCGATAGTCGTCACCAGCTTGCGGTCAATCGCCGCGCGGCCGTAGTCGCCGTTGATGTTGTAGATGTTCTGGGGCATTGCTGCGCCGTATTCATTGGCTTGCGAGTTGGTCAGGTCGCGCGACCAGGTAAAGTTCGCGTCGATGTAAGTCTTGCCCTTGAACCGCTTCGTCACCTTCGCCTGCAGCGAGTTGTAGTTCGAGCTGAAGATGGTGCGCATTGCGTCGATCGAGAAGTAGCCGAGATAAGGCTTGATCTGGTTCAGCATGACGCTGCACGTGCCGTTCAGGAACGCCGGCGTATTGGTGTCGGGATCGATGCAGGTGCTCACCGGCGATACCTTGCCCACCCAGGAACCAGCGACGGGCTGGTTGATATTCAATGCGCCCATCAGGTGTGTACCGTGATCGCCGAAGTAACCGAGATCGAACATGAAGCTCGGCGTAATCTGCTGTTGCAGATCGAGCGAAAACTGCTGCACATAAGGCGAGTTGTACCGCAGCGGAAGAGCCCGGATCCATCCTGGAGTTTTAGAGAACGCAGTCGTAGCGCCGCCAGTCGGGCTGTCGAAAGAGGCCTGGCTCACGCTGTAGGTGGCCACCGCAGGCGGATTATTCCAGTCCGCTTGTTCGTAGTAGCTCACTTCCACATCGTCATAGGCGATTCCATAGCCGCCGCGAAACGCCGTCTTGCCATCTCCGAACACATCCAGTGCGAAGCCGATGCGGGGCGCGAAGTTAGCCTTATCCCCTTGGCCCACCTTGGTCTCCCACGGCGAGCCTTGGTTGTTATTAGCCGCGCTGGGCTTGTTGAAGATCATGCCGTTGATGTAATTAATGCCGACAATGTCCGCGTTCGGGTTCGGTATGATCGGTTGTCCAGCGTTGCTGCCCGCCTGGTTGCAGGTGGTCGCCCCGGTCTCGGTCACGCACATCAAGCCGGAAGAATCGATGGTCGGCGCCCCTGCCGCAGCGTACTTATCGGGATCGAAGTTACTCAGCAATCCGTTAGCGTCCCAGGGCTGGCCATAAAGGGAGTAGCGAACACCCAGGTTGAGTGTAAGGCGCGGTGTAACCTTCCAGTTGTCCTGAGCGAAGGCCTCGTAGAGCGAGGACTTGACATCCGCAATCGGATCCGCCGAGAGCTGGTTGAATCCTGAGGTGTATCCGGTAATGTTACTGCCGTTAGCGTTGCCAATCAGAAAGTTGGCAAAGGCCTGCGACATGGCTGAACTCGTATCGCTGCTGGGCGCGAAAGCGCATGAAGCAGCCGTGCAGGCCAGTCCCGAATCGTAGCCGAATCCGAAACCTCCCTGCGTGCTTGTCGTGTTGTTCTCGCGTTTCTGATAGTGGCTGTAAGAGAACCCGAAGGTTAGCGTATGCGTGTGCAGCGTTTTGGTCAGGTTTGCGAAGACCTGGTGGTTGGTGCCGTGGTCGATATAAGCATAGCTTCCGTTCAGAGCAGTCATGCCGCTGACTGCAACGGTCGGAACCACGCCGGAAGTATTCGCGTAGGCAAGCGATGGCTTCACGTCCGGCGAGGATGCTTCGGACAGATAGCCCCCAGACTGGCTCATGATGTTGCCGTTCGAATACGCGTAACCGGCATCCAGCAGCATAGTCGGACTGATCGTCCAGGTTCCATGCGCCAGGTGCTGTGTTCCGGGATTCTGGGCGGTAGTGGGGTTCATCCCCGGAATATTAACCTGGGTGTACTGCCCCGCCGGATAGGTGTAGGGAAAGGTGTCGTGCAGGTAACGATAGAAGACATTCAGCTTTTGGCCGATCTGCTGGTCAATGCGCGCCATCGTGTCCGAGTTATTCAGCGTATCCTTGAAATCCGAGAAGATGGTGTGCGGATCGAAATTATGCGCGATGTCGTATGTCGGGTCGGGCGCGGGCATTTTGCTGTAGATGTCCTGCAGATACTGCTGGGCCGTCGGGCTTATGGTCGCTACGGATGTTCCCGTTGCGGTGCAAGTGTTCGTCTGGGTCGCTGTGTTCGTGGCAAACGCCGTACATACCGTCACAGGGGCTGATGTCCAGCTTTTGGCGGTTGGGTTGTAGCTGTACGATTGCGAGAAGTCGCCCTTGATTTCTGACGGCAGCGGTACCGTGGCCGTGGCCTGGGATAGCGTATAAATCCAGCGCTGCCATTCCTGGCTCACGAAGAAAAAGGTTTTGTTTCTGCCGTTGTAAATCTTGGGAATGTAAACCGGACCGCCCACCGAGAAGCCAAAAACGTTGTAGTGGTATGGAGAAATCTTGGCCCCAAGAAAGTTGTTGGCGTAGCCATTCGCGTTGAAGGCGTTATTGCGGGCGTATTCGTATGCGCTGCCGTGAATGTCGTTTGTGCCGGACTTCGTCACCACATCGACCTGGCCCGCCGCATTGCGGCCGAACTGTGCCGAATACTGGCCGCGAAGCGTCTTGAACTCGGCAATGGCGTCAGGGCTGGGATAGGTATAAAGGGTCAGGTTTGCGCCGCGGTCCAGGTTGTCGGCACCGTCAATCGTCCAGTTATTGGCAGTGTTGCGGCCGCCGTTCACAGAAAAACTCACCGTATTGGATTGGCCGCTTGGGGCCGAGGGGCCGCGTATCAGTTCATCGCTTGCGCCCCCGAAGGCAACTCCAGGCTGCAGGGTCATAAGAACTGCGTAGTTGCGGGTGATGAGCGGCATTTCATTCATCTGTGTGCTGTTAATTAGGCCCGCGGAAGTAGCGTCTTCCAGGTTGATCTGCGCGGAATCCGCAGTCACTGTCACCACGTCCGTTACCGCGCCGGGAGTCAGGCTCCGGTTCACCGTCAGCGCGTCGGCCGCATGCAGCGCCAGCCCCGTGACTGTTTCGGTCTTGAATCCCGTGTAGGTGATCGTCACGGAATAGGTGCCCAGCGGCAGCGCTTCGGCGGTATAGAAGCCCGCCGAGTTCGTCTTCCTCGTCGCCTGCACCGCGCCGCGGTCTGTGTTTGTGATCGTCACCACGGCCCCTTGAACAATGGCGCCGCTCTTGTCGGTTACGGTCCCGCTGATGCTGCCCGATACGCTGCTCTGGGCGCTTGCCACGTTGATGCCGATTGCCAGCCCGAGGGCCATCAACAGGGCAACAGTACACTTTGCAAGAGTGTTTGACATGGTTCTTCGTTAGCCTCCAAAAAATGCTTGTGTGCTGCTTGCCTGGGCCCGGGTCGATCCCGCAGATACATGCCTGAGCCGCGCGCCCGCTGTTCCCCGGAGTCTGCGGCCGGAATTCGCGCCGCCCGGGAAAATCCTGCAACTAACTGCCTGCCACCGGTGGAATGACGGGACTCAAGCATCCCCGTCGGCAGCTTTCGTGCTGCTCTTACGCCATAGCAACCCTGGCATTCGCGCTTCGCCTGCATGTGCAAGATTTCATCGAACGCTTCAGCATCGCCCGGTTCCCGCTGAATGTATATCTCTGTGCTGGAACTCATCTAGATGACTGAATGACGCAAACGTACAACGGCTTCAATTCCGAAGTCAATAAAAAACGCGTGAAGAAATTCACTTTCGCTTGACTCTCCTTATGATGTAGCCTCCGCCCGTCCCTGCAAACCGCTCCCACTGTCCTCTTCCTCCGCTCCATCTCGCCTGCATCCGGGAAGAAAATCGGGCATTGCACGGCAGCCAGCAACCATGCGGGTATTTAACTTCGCTTTCAGACGTGGTATATCAAAGATGCAAATGCCCGCAGCCCGCACTCATCAGCCGATTCCATTGCACCGTGGCAATGGTCTCCCGCTGTATCAGCAGATACAGCAGCGCCTAGCCGCGCAGATTCAGTCCGGCGCCTTCAAGCCCTCCGAGCCTCTGCCCTCCATCCAGAAGATCGCCGCGCAGATGGGAGTCAGCCAGATGACTGTCCGACAGGCCGTGAAATCCCTCTGCGAGTTGGGAATCATTTACAGCCGCCAGGGGAAGGGAACTTTCATCTCCGGCGCCAAGCTTGAAAAAGAATTCCGCCACGTTCTATCCTTCAGCGAAGAGGCCCGTGCCCACGGCGCCACGCCCCACTCGCGCCTGCTCTCCTTCAACATTCAGCCGCCCACGCAGGAGACAAAATCCGCGCTCAGCCTGGCCGATGCGGAGATGGTCTTCCGCCTGCGCCGCGTCCGCTTCGAAGACTCCATGCCCATCGGCATCGAGTGCAGTTGCCTTGCCGTCAGCGCCTGCCCCAGCCTCATGGAAACCTTCAACCCCGAGACCTCGCTCTACGAAAAACTGTCCGGCGAGTACGGAATCCAGCTCACCATCACCGAAGAGGTTATCGAGGTAGGCAAAGCCAACGCCGAAGAAGCCCGCCTGCTTCAGATTCCCCGCCAGAGCCCGGTCTTTCTCTTCACCCGCGTCTCCTTCCGCGAAGACGGCCAGCCCATCGAACACGTCAGATCCACTTACCGCGGCGACCGCTACAAGATCGTCAACCGCCTCATGCGAACCCGCCGTGCCGTTCTCGCTTCGCCCATCGGCATATAAGAGCCGCTGCTCGTAGTGTCCTGATTTGCCGCTGTTTTGAACGGGCTAATTTGCCATTGTTTTGAAAGGGCGCGGCTTTAGCCACGCCGTTGCAGCGCAGAAAAGATAGGGGCTTTAGCCCCCGAGGGATAGCCTCTTTCCGAACCGATCCACGTGGCCGTTACGGCATTCGCGCCGCAGATTCGATAAAATAGAAGTGCAGGCAGTTCGGCCTTTACCGCGCCGCCCGCAAGAGGAGCAGCTCCCGTGCCTTTGATGAAAACCTCCAATCCCGCTTTTGGAAATCAGACCTTCGCCCAGTACGGCAGGGCCATTGACGCTTCCGCCCGTATGACCTTGCGCGGCACGGTTAACAAGACCGGCATTCTGCTGCTCTGCGCTGCCGCTTCGGCCGCGTGGACCTGGCATCTCTACACCCAGTCCGCCGAACCGTCCTCCGTCATGCCTCTCATGCTGCTCGGCATGATCGGCGGCCTCGTCTTCGCGCTCGTTACGATCTTCAAGCAGCAGTGGGCGCCGGTCACCGCGCCCATCTACGCCCTCTGCGAAGGCCTCTTCCTCGGCGGCATCTCTGCCATCTTCGATCTTCGCTATCCGGGCATCGGCTTTCAGGCCATCAGCCTCACCTTCGGCACGCTCTTCGCGCTGCTGCTCGCGTATAGCTCCGGCCTCATCCACGTCACGCAGAAGTTCCGGCTAGGCGTTATCGCCGCCACTGGCGGCATCGCCGTCTTTTATCTCTTTCAAATGCTGATGGGCCTCTTCCACATCCAGCTTTTCTCGATCGGCAACTCCAGTCTTCTCGGCATCGGCATCAGCCTTGTCGTCGTCGTGGTCGCGGCACTCAATCTCGTCCTCGATTTCGACTTCATCGAGCGCGGCGTCAACGCTGGCGCGCCCCGCTACATGGAGTGGTACGGCGCTTTCGGCATCATGGTAACGCTGGTCTGGCTCTACCTTGAGATGCTCCGCCTCCTCTCCCGCATCAACGGTCGACGCTAACCGCATCCAGCAAGCAAGCTCCCGCACTAAGCTCCCGTGCCCCATCCTTGCGCCTTCTTTCTGGCGCAAGGGTGGGACAGCACGAACGCCAACTCACTCCCTCTTTACCTTTTCTCCCTGCCCCACCCATGCAACCCCCACATCCCGATTGCATCCCATCCAGTGGAGACAGACGAGCCTCTCTCCCCGCGGACTTCCCATTTTTCGTCCCGCGTGTCTCCCAATCCATTCGCACAATCACGGAGCGTTCCATGCCAGAGCCTATCGTAGGTTTGCACCACGTCACGACCATCGCCTCCGACCCTCAGCGCAACCTTGACTTTTACACCGAGCTGCTCGGCCTGCGCCTCGTCAAGCGCACCGTCAACTTCGATGACCCTGGCACTTACCACTTCTACTTCGGCGACGACGCAGGCTCACCCGGCACGCTGCTGACCTTCTTCCCCTGGCCTCATTCCACCCGCGGCAGCGGCGGCGTAGGAGAAACTTCAGCCACCTCCTTCAGCGTCCCCGCCGCCTCACTCGATTACTGGGAAGCCCGCCTCCTCGCCGCCGGCACGCCCGCTGAAAAATCCCCCGATCGCTTCGGCAAGCCGGTCCTCACCTTCGCCGACACCGACGGCACCAAGCTCGAACTCATCGGCGATGCCGAAACCCCCGCGCCCAAGCCCTCGCGCCACAGCACCGTAGCCGCCGAACACGCCATCCACGGCTTCTCCGGAGTCACGCTCTGCGAAGCCGGCTTCGAGTCAACCGCGAACGTCCTCGAAAAGATGGGCTACAAGCAAACCGTCAGCGAAGGCAACCGCTTCCGCTTCGCCTCCACCGCGCCGGGAGCCAGCTTCGCCAGCTACATCGACATCTTGGTCCAGACGCAGCTAGCCTACGGCCGCATGGGAGCCGGCTCCGTCCATCACATTGCCTTCCGCGCCCCGGACGACGCCGCGCAGTTAGCCTAGCGCGAGGAACTGAAGGGAATGCACCTCAACATCACGCCCGTCCTCGACCGCACATATTTCCATTCCATTTACTTCCGCGAACCCGGCGGCGTGCTCTTCGAAATCGCCACCGACCCGCCCGGCTTCACCTTCGACGAGCCGCTCGAATCCCTCGGCGAATCGCTCAAGATTCCGCCGTGGCTTGAAAGCCGCCGCCTCGTCATCGAGAATCTCGTCCCGCCCATCACGCTGCATCATCAAAAGGAGTCCTGAACCGTGGCCCAGCTCACCGGCCCTCACGCAAGCGCACAAATCTACGCCGCCGGCGCGCCAATCGGTGCCGCAACAGGCGCAATCATTCTTCTCCACGGTCGCGGCGGCTCGGCTGCGGACATCCTCGGCCTCGGCCCGGAAATCGCGCCCGACGGCGTGACCTTCCTCGCCCCGCAGGCCGTCAGCCACACTTGGTATCCGTCTTCCTTCCTCGCACCCATCGAGCAGAACGAGCCCTGGCTCTCCTCGGCTCTCGCGCTCGTCGAATCCGCCTTCCAGCGCTGCCTCGCAGCGGGCCTTCCCGCGGAGCGCATCGCCATCGCCGGCTTCTCGCAGGGCGCGTGCCTCTCCACGGAGTTCGTCGCCCGCAATCCGCGCCGCTACGCCGCTCTCATCGCCTTCACCGGCGGCCTCATCGGCCCTCCGGGTATGGACCTCCACCACCCCGGCTCGGGCCAGAATGTGCTCGGGGGCACTCCCGTCCTCTTCAGCTCCGGCGACCCCGACCCGCACGTCCCCTGGGTCCGCGTCGAAGACTCCGCCCGTGAGCTCAAATCGATGGGCGCGGAGGTCTCGCTCCTCCAGCACACCCTCCGCCCGCACACCATCCTCCCGCAGGAGACCGAGGCCGCAAGAGCAATCCTGGAACAAGCCTTCACCGCCCCCGCCGCATAATCTGCCAGCCAGCAGAAAAAGTCTGGGAAACCACAGCCCCAAATTCCCATCCCGCTGACTTGCTAACTCGCTATCGCGCGCAGCGCGGCTAACTTGCTAAGCGTTTCCGCCGTTCTTCTTTCCTCTTTCCCGCAAAATTTCTTTCCCAAACTTTGCACATAATTTTCCCCTCGTATGCCATCCTCGAAATAGAGCAGCCCAGGACCATTCCGGGGCTGCTCTATTTTTGTCGCCAAACGGAGCCGGAACCATGGAACCCAACCGCAAGCCCTGCACTCACCGTCCCCTCGCCCCTGCCGTCCAGCGCTGTTGCGACGCTCGCAACTCCGTCATCCGCGAGGCCAACGCCAACCAGCCGCCAGGCCCCGACACGCTGGACCCTAAAGACCCGAAGTTCGAGGACAAGAAAAACCACCTCGGCTACAAGCGTTCAAAGCATGACGACGCCACGCAGGAAAAATCCGAAACCGCCTACCGCCTCGCCATGCCCGATCCCTCCACCCGCCGCGGCGTCCAGGACTACATGGCCTGCGTCCTCCATGCCATGACCATCGGGGTCATTTCGCACAACTCCGGCCGCGAGCTCCTCTCCTGCGCCCGCATCGTCCTCACCGGACTCCGCGACCGGCACAAATCAAGCGAAGAAAAAGAGAACGCATCGTCGCACACAGAAAATGCCGCATAACATCATTTATTTTCTATCGCTTACAGACGCTCGATGCAAAGTGCGATTTTAGGCAGGTAATAGTAACCGGAACCAAAGTCCAATACGAGTCAAATAGTTAATAAAAAACAACTTATGAGAAAAATACGTTACTAGAGTCCACTGCCGGGTGCTCGTCCTCGGCGCGTCTTTGTTTTCGCAATTATGCGCTGACACACAATGCCAGCTTGTTGGGCAGGCCGGGGATTTATCCCCGGCGATCAGTCCAGCAAAATAAGACGGGGCTTTAACCCCTGAGGTATGCTTTTTGCCGCAAATTACTGCGTTGTGCATCAGCGCCATAGGTCGGTGCGTCAGTCCTATGTATTCTGCGGATCGACGCTCCTGAACCCATAAGTCTCATACCGCGTCGAGAGCTTGCCGCCCTTCACCTCGACCACCGTAAAGCCCTCCGGCGTTCCCATCCGCGTGCCGTGCCACCAGTTGCCGCTCACCGCGCCGCTCGTAATGTAAGGCACGCCATGCCACACAACTCGCTCGTTGATATGCGTGTGCCCTTGCAGCACGCCAAGCACATTATGACCCTCGAAGAGCGCAATCACCTCGCTCGAATTCGTCACCGACATGCCGTGATGCTTCGGCGGCGTCGCCGGCGCCGGCACGTAGGAATCGAAGGCCGTCACCAGCGGAATATGCACGGAAACAATCACCGGCGCGCCCGCAGGAAGCGTCTTCAGGTCGCCAGCCAGCCATGCAAGCTGCTCCGCGTCCACGCGCCCCTCGTAGGCCCGGTCATCGGTAATCCCGATCGAGTCGAGAACGACAAAGTGCACGCCTTTGTGGTCGAAAGAGTAGTACGTCTTCCCAAACCGCTCCTCGAACATCTTCTTGCCATAGAGCGGGTCAGCGGTCGAAGCTCCGCTCGCCGGATAAACCCCAAAGCAGTCATGATTCCCAATCGTGTGATGCAGCTTCAGCCCCAGGTCCTGCTCCGTCTTGCCGTAGAGATCAAAGAGGCTCGAAGCCCGCTCTTTCGTCACTCCCAGCGAATCGAAAACGTGGTCCCCGCCCTGGATGGCAAAGTCGCTCTTGATCTCTCGCGCCTTCTTGAAAGCCATATCGCAGCCCACGGCAGCGTTCAGTTCCGGCTGCAGATGCGTATCGGTGATAAAGAGAAAGGTGAAATCCTCAGATTTGGTTTCGTGTCCGGTCTCCGTCATCGCGGGCAGGGAAGAAGGCGTAACTGCCGCCAGCCCAGCCGCGCCAGCCAGTCCCAGAAACTTCCTGCGGTTCAGTGTATTCATACATCCAGAATTAACCGCGGGAAGCCAGCGCCCGGTGTCAATTCCATTAAATTTCCGCAACCGGAATTCAGATCGTCACGCCAGCAACTCCCAAAGCCCCCGTGCCCCATTCTTGCGCCTTCTTTCTGGCGCAAGAATGGGACAACACGAACCCACGCGTAACGTCCCTCAATCCCTACTGCACCGCCGGGTGTCCCACCCTCGCCGGGTATTTGTTTTTCCGGCTAGGGTGGGATAGCGCGAGCCCATGCCGCGCCTCCGGCCAGGCTCCCAATCTCTACCAGGATCAGTAAACAGTCCGAGTCGCCCCCGTGGCGAGATAGTGCCATTTGCACCCTGTTTCGCGCCACTCAGTGGTGCCGTTGCGATAATTCGCGCAGAATCAGTCCGATACAGACGCTCTTTTCCACCGCCGCCTGCGCAATTTGCATCGTTTTCATCGCAGTTTTCTCTTGATTTTTGGATAAAAAATCCTTAAAATGGTACCAGCGTTGTTGATTTACCGGACCGGCTACACCCCTTGGCTTTAGTCCGATGAAGAAGCACTGAAAAAATCCTACCCAGTTAAGGAAACCATCATGGCAAAGCGTCGTGGAAATCCGAATTGGGGCAAGCCGGAGCCCATCGGGCCCGTTGTGCCTACGGTCACCTCTTTCGAACAGATTGTGAAGGAGTTCAAGCTCACCCCGGATCAGTACATCCGTTCTACCCGTCTCCGCGAGTGGGCCCGCCGCAACAAGAACTCCAAGTACATCCCCGAGGCTCTTTTGGAAGCCTGGGGCTTCGAGATCGAATCCACCTTGTAGGCCGCAGTAATCGGAATCATCGTACGCAGAAGGCGCCGCAACCCGCGGCGCCTTCGCTTTTTGGACTATGCCTTTTCCGAAAGCTGGGTGCTCCCGGTCCCTGGTGTTGGGAGCTGGGATACACTTCCGTCAACTTACCAGGGAATTGTCATCCTGAGCCGAGCGTAGATGCCTGGTGCCCCGCCCTCGCCGGGTCTTTGTTTTTCCGGCGAGGGTGGGATCGCACAAATTCCTCTGTGTTTCCGATCACCGGCAGATGCGGTAAGAATGCGACAATAGACCTCGAATATGACCGCCGACCGCACCTGCAACGAGACCCGCGACGAAGCCTTCACCGATGTCCCCGGCGCCCTTGCCGAAATCCGCGCCGGGCGCATGGTCATCGTTGTCGATGACGAAGACCGTGAAAACGAAGGCGACCTGACGCTTGCCGCCGAGCACGTCACGCCCGAAGCCATCAACTTCATGGCCCGCTACGGCCGTGGCCTCATTTGCATGGCGCTGACCGAAGAGCGTGCCGATTACCTGCGCCTCTTTCCCATGACGCAGCACAACTCCTCGCGTTTCGGCACGGCGTTCACCGAGACCATCGAGGCCCGCGAAGGCGTGACAACGGGAATCTCCGCCGCCGACCGGTCCCACACCATCCGAACCGCCATCGACCCGAAGTCTACAGCCGCCGACCTCGCCCGTCCCGGCCACATCTTCCCGCTACGCGCCCGCCGCGGCGGCGTTCTCGTCCGCGCTGGGCAGACCGAGGCATCCGTCGATCTTGCCCGCCTCGCCGGCCTCAACCCTTCCGGCGTGATCTGCGAAATCATGCGCGACGACGGCGAGATGGCGCGCATCCCCGACCTGATTCCGTTCTGCCGCGAGCACGGCCTCAAGATTCTCACCGTCGCCGAACTGATCCGCTACCGTCTCCGCAATGAGCGCTACATCGTCCGCTCTGGCGAAACCACGGTCGAAACAAAATTCGGCCAGTTCCGCATGATCGCCTACCAGTCCGAGGTCCAGGGCGGCGAGAGCCACATAGCGCTCGTAAAGGGGAATCTCACTAAAGGCGATCTCAGTTCCACCTCGCATCCCGTTCTGGTTCGCGTCCATACCCGCTGCACCGCGGGCGACATCTTTGGAGCCGATTGTCACTGCCGCGAGATTCTCGACCAATCCATGCGGATGATCGCCGAAGAAGGCTCCGGCGCGTTGATTTACCTGCACAACACCGCGCCCGGCTTCGAGATCGAGTCTCGTATCGCTGATGCTGGGGCTACGCCCGCCGAAGTGGATGCGGTCGCCGGCCTTCCGAACGATGCGGGAAGGATTATGCTGCACAAGGAATTGCGTGCTCGCGAGGGAGCGCAGGACCGGTCTGGAAGAATCGTCCGCGCCATCGGCTTGGGCGGACAAATCCTCTCCGACCTCGGCATTCGCCGCATCCGCCTGCTCTCAAACACGCCAATGCACATTCCGGCGCTCGAAGGCTTCGGCCTCGAAATCGTCGAGCAGGTTGCGATTCCGGTGGAGGAATGTACGCGGGTGGTGTGAAGGGTTCCAGCTATCCCAGGTCTGAAAATCCAGGCATGGGATAGCTGGCTAATAGCTGTTTTTATTGGCCCAGCACGTAAGCGAAAATGAGCGGAGCTACGATCGTCGCGTCGGACTCTACGATGAAGCTGGGCGTATCGATGCCGAGCTTGCCCCATGTGATCTTCTCGTTTGGCACGGCGCCGGAGTACGATCCATAGCTTGTGGTCGAGTCCGAAATCTGGCAGAAGTAACCCCAAAGCGGTACATGCTCGCGCTGCAGGTCCTGGTGCAGCATCGGCACCACGCAGATGGGGAAGTCGCCGGCGATGCCGCCGCCGATCTGGAAGAAGCCAAGCGAAGCGGTCCTGGTCAGCTCGGTGTACCACTCGGCCAGCTCCATCATGTACTCGATGCCGGTGCGGACGGTGTGGACCTTCTTCACGTCGCCGGAGATGCAGTGGCCGGCGTACATGTTGCCGAGCGTCGCGTCTTCCCAGCCGGGCACGAAGATGGGAAGGTTCTTCTCGGCGGCGGCCAGCAGCCAGCTATTTTTCGGGTCAATCTGGTAGCTCTTTTCCAGAACGCCCGAGAGCAGAATCTTGTACATGAACTGGTGCGGGAAGAAGCGCTCGCCGGCCTTGTCCGCCTTGACCCATTCCGCCAGGACTTCGTTCTCGATGCGTCGCATCGCTTCCATCTCGGGGATGCAGGTGTCGGTCACGCGGTTCATGTGCCGTTTGAGCAGCGCCTCTTCGTCCTGCGGCGTGAGATAGCGGTAGCGGGGAACGCGCTCGTAGTAGTCGTGCGCCACGAGGTTGAAGACATCTTCTTCGAGGTTCGCGCCCGTACAGCAGATGCCGTGAATCTTGTCCTGCCGGATCATCTCGGCCAGCGAGATGCCAAGCTCCGCCGTGCTCATCGCGCCGGCAATGGTCACAAACATCTTTCCGCCTTTGGCCAGATGAGTTACGTAGCCCTCGGCCGCATCGACGAGAGCGGCGGCGTTGAAATGGCGGTAGTGATGCTTGATGAACTCAGTGATGGGTGCGGACATGGCTCTGCTTGACTCCTTGCTGTTGGTTTGGTGTAGAAGATTGTTCGCCGGATCGCCTTTTGCTGAGAGGGCTGTCGCTCTCACACGCCATAGCAGGCGCAGGCTTGGAAAACTGCTCTAGTTAAGCTAACACATCGAAAACAACAGCTTGATGAATAGAAAAAGTGCAATCTGAAAGCTGCATCGGGACACAGGATTGAGACTAGATCAATCCTGTGTCGAGACGGAATCAGGGCAGGAGTGAGACAAAATCGGAGAGAGAAAAATGCGATTCGCCATCTCGAAGAGTACACAACTCCCACACCGTTCCAGCGGAGCGGCAAAGCTGCAGCCAGCGCTGCGGGCGGAGAGCCCACCGCCGCCGGCGCTTACGAGTGCGCTCACAGGCGCGCTTATTGCAACTGGTGCACGAAATCGACGATGTAGTAACCGATCACGAAGAGCGTTGCCGCTCCAGCCAGCCACAGCGCCGCCCGCTCTACCGGCTCAATCCTGTGCACCTTGGCCACAATGGCGGCCTGCGCGTCTTTCATGTGATTGAACGAATCGTCCAGAAACAACTGGTCGTCTTCGTCGCGTTCCAGCCCCGATTTGTAGAAATGCAGCCCGGCCACAATCACGGCCAGAACTGCCCAGACAATCCACATCGTGGGAACAAGCATAATTCCACCTCCAGCAGAAGGTCCCGGATGCCGGCGGGCCCGTGATCGGATGGGCGCGGGCTCGTGGGTAGAGGGCCTTTCGGGACGAAATCATACTCCATTTCCCACATCGCGCAACAGTGACCGGGCGCACGGCGTGTTGATCCGCTCAATGCCCCGGTTTTGCGCCGATTCTCCGCACCCTTCTCCCCGGAATTGCATCTGATTTACAGAGTCGGACCAAAAGGGTCTTGTTTCCTCCCGGCAGTCCGGCTAAGATTTAAGAAGAGATTCGCAAGCGAAATTTGCAATCCGAAATTCGCAAGCAGGGAGAAGTTATGGCCACTATTGCCGTCACACCCGAACAGGAAGTCAAGAAAGCCCCTCTCAACCTCACCCCGTCGGCTGTCGCCAAGGTGCGCGAGATCATGGCAACGCAGGACCCCCTGCCCGCCGGCCTTCGCATCGGCGTCGTGGGCGGCGGATGCTCCGGTTTCCAGTATTCGATGGCTTTTGAGAACCAGAGCGGCATGATGGACAAGGTCTACAGCTTCGACGACCTCAAGGTCTTCGTGGATGCCACCTCGCTCATGTACCTCAACGGCTGTATCGTCGATTACGTCGAGACGCTCGAAGCCGCCGGCTTCAAGTTCGAGAATCCGCAGGTCAAGTCCACTTGCGGCTGCGGTTCGTCCTTCAGCGTTTAATTAGCAGGGTTAACCGGCTGCGTTTCGCTGGCAAGCGTAGAATTGGCGGCATGTAGGCTGCGCCCGAGTTTCGTGTATCGCGCAAGAAAGGCCCGTGTCTTCGGACACGGGCCTTTTGCATTTTGTTTGTTCTGTCAACTCTGCCGGCTCAGTTTGTTTACTGCGGCGAAGTCGTTGTGCTGCTGCCGCCAATTCCCGGACTGCCGCCGCCGGTTCCAGTTGGTCCGGTTATCCCGTTACCGCCAAGAGTGTTGGTCGAGCCGCCAAATCCTGTTGCCGACGTTCCCAGCGACCCCGCGCCTGTACTGCTCATTACCGGCTGGTCGGAAAGCGGGCTGTAGAGGAACTCCCACTCGTTGAAGTGGTTCTTCTCCTTGTAGACCAGGATCGACTGCCGCGTGCTGCCCGGCGAGACACCGATGACACCCGCGCCGCCAAAGGTCATTCCTGAATTCATCGAGCTGCCTGAGGAACTTCCACTCGAATCCGTACCGCTCGTGCCGGTTCCGGAAGTCGTTCCAGTCGGCGATCCGGTGGGCGATCCGGTGTCTCCACTCGAAGTAGGCGAGCCGAAGATGCTGCCCGAACCGAATGTACTACCGCCTCCCATGGTGCTGCCGCCGCCGAAGCTGCTGCCACCGAATGTGCTGCCGCCCAGGCCGGTTCCGCCGCTGCCGCCGGGGCCCGTTCCGGCCATTACATTACCGCCTGTGCCGCCGAGCGGCTGGCCGAAGAAGCCCATTGCCATAGGCGTCTTGTTCTGCCCGAAGAGAACCGGCTTCCAGTCGTCCTTGCCGGTCATCGGGTCGGTATACTTTTTGCGGAGAAAGCGAATGTCGTTCGTCTTGACCAACGCTTCGATGTTTGGCGGGTATGCGTGGAAGCGGCGGTAGTAGAGCTGAAGGGCGCGGATGTACTGCTTGCCGCGGTGCATGGTCTCAATTTCGCGGTCATGCTGAATCGACTTCGCCACATCCGGCGCGGCCACGGCCAGCGCAATCACGAAGAGCGCCAGCAGAATGATCGCGCCGAGCAGGATGTAGCCGGCCTCGTCTGGTTTCTTGTACCGTGTTGGGTTGGGCTTCATCATTGCGTATGTCAGTTTGCGACTAGCGGCAGCGTCTGCATGTTGTTGTAAGAGAGATCGGTAATCTGCACGTTGCTGAGTGTAATCGTTCCCACCTTGTAGCGGTGATTCACAATCTCGCCCGTATGAGCCATGAAAATATCGTCGCCGTGCACCAGAAAGGCGCGGACAGACTTGTCGCTGCCCTGAGAGTAGCCGAAGTATTTGAGGTCGATCGGCGGCGGAGGCGGCGGGCCTGCTGGCACCGGCGGCCCAGCCGCCCTTGCCTGTTCGATGCGTCCGTTCGACACCGCCTTGGGAATGTTCACCGGCTCGCTCATTGCCGAAAAGATATTCCGTCCCGTGCCAGCGTACTCCACATCCTCGCTTGCGGCCAGCTTGTCGAGGTGCAGCGACACGTCTGCGCCGGGATTGCTGACGTGCTGCGCTTCAGGGCCGGAGGCCGATGCCGCAGCAGCCGTCTGCGTCGCAGATGTAGTTTTCTGCGCCTGAATCGGCGCAGGCTGCGGCTTGGGCGAAGAGAAGAATCCCGACAGCTCCCAGATGGCCGTGATGGCAATTACTACGCCCAGCACGGCGAGAATGATTACTTTCTTTTTGTCTTCCGTTCCCACTTTCATGGCTGCCGGCCCGCCTTTCTGCCCGCAGGCTGCTGCACTCGTTTATCTTGAGCCTGATTCTCTGCCGAATTTTCAGACGGATCATCCGCCTGATCGTTGGACTGATTGTCGAGGCTCTCAGTGCTCGGCAATCCCTTCGGCACATCCGCCGGGCGCAGCCAGGTGGAGAGCCGCAGCCGAAGGCTAACCTGCCCGCCCTGCTGGCTGGTCAGCTCCATGGCGCGAATCACGAAGAAGGTCTTGTCGCGTTCGAGAGCGTTCACGAAGCGCATGATCTGCGGGTAGTCGCCGGTGATCCCGGCGTCCATCGTGATCTCGGTCAGGTCGCCGCCCGGCTTGCCCTGCGTGTATTGCAGCCGCGAGAGCCGCACGCTGGAGCCTACCTGCAACTCGTCGATCCGTGTCTCGATGGCCGAGTAGCTGGCCGGAATCCGCTTGGCGTAAAAGTCCTTGATCTCGTCTTTCGTTTTGGCAACGCGCTTGTCCAGCCCGCGCATCGGAGCCGTCTGCATTTCGAGCAGCTTCAGTTCGGCCTGCTTGCTGGCCAGCGCGTCAGTGGAGCGGCCGCTCGTCGCCGTCCAGTCCATTGCAAACCGCGACCCCAGCACTGCGGCCAGAACCAGCAGCACGCCGCAGCCGGCAAAGTGCCATGTGAGCGGCGAGGCCAGCCGTTCGCGCCATATTGAAGGAGCAGTCGCAGCGCTCATCGTGTTCCTCCCCTGCCGTCCGTGTAGGGCTGCCGCGTTGCGCCCGGACCGGGGCGAACCGGACGAGGCTGAATAGAACCGGGCTGAACCGGGCTGGCGCGGAAGGGCGCGGGCTTGGGCAGGCTCGGTTTGTTTTCCGCTGAAGGCGCCTTCACCGCGGCGACCTCTTTCGCTGCCGCCGCATCCGCCTTCTTCACGGTCTTTTTGCGCTCCTCCGGAGTGGCGGGAACATAATCGGCCAACAGGTCAAAGTTCACGCGATTCGTTGCGCTGACCGGCTCAAGATGCTGGGCGTTGTTGTTGCCGGTCTCGGCTGTTTCGTTCACAATGCGAGGTTTGGCGAAGCGCCGCGAACGTTCCAGATTCTGCACCAGCCCCACGGCGCGGTCCCGCTGGCCGAGCACGCGCAGATGCAGAGTAATCGTGCCATCCTTGGCGCGCACCGGAGCCAGACTCGTTACCTGCACGCCGCCCGGCAGCACGGTTTCCAGGTCTTCCATTGCCAGCGTCCATGAAAACGCCTTCTCATCGAAAAGCCCGTTCAGCGACTTGACCTGTGCGAGCGCGCCTGCGTTCTGCGGCTGCTGAAGCTGGCTCTGGTAGCTCTGCCGCTCCTGGTTGATCTTTGCAATTGCCCCGTCGAGCGAGTATTCGCGCGCCCGCGCTGCTTCGGCCTTGGTGTGCAGCAGGTGAATCCCAAGCCAGAAGCCCAGCGAGAGCACCGCCAGCACCGCCGCAGCAATTCGCAACTGCTTGAGCGCCGGGCCAAGGTCGGCAAAGGGCCGCGTAGCCAGATTGACCGATACCCGCATCAGGCAGCCCCCTCAAGCGCGCCGAAGACGCCCGCAAATGCCATCGGTCCCATCGCCGTCATCGCTCCCGTTGTCGGCGCAGGGGCAATCTCCTCGACCGTTAGCCCAGTCTCGGCTATCGCTTCGGCAAAGACGTTCGCCTCCGCCGTTCCCGTCCATGAGCCGGAAACGTAAAGCCGCTCGGGCGGTGCGCCAACGTGATCCTCGAAGTATGCCGCCGCAACGGCCGCCCCGCGCCGCACCTCGTCCAGCGCTGCATCGGGCTCCACGGGCAGCTCCACCGCACGATAGAGCAGCAGATCGTTGCCGCGCGTAATCGCCGTTGACAGCGATCCCGCGCTGAGAGTGGCCACCAGCGCCGGCTCGGCGGCATGGAGCGACGCAAGCGCGGCCAGCCCAGCGGGCAGCACCGCGCCCGGCTCGTATCCGGCGGTCCGCACCGCGCCCTCGTACTCGGCCAGAATCGCCGATGGCATCACGATGGTCAGCACCCTTACCGCGTGTTTTTCTTCGCTCAGAACCTGGTAGCTCACCGTCGCCTGCTCCACGTCAAACGGCAGGACTTTACGCAGACGGAAGCGCAGCACGGGCAGCGCGTCGGCGGTCTTGGCGGGAAGGGAATCGAAGTCCAGCACGAAGACCCGCGCCGAAATGTCCGGCACAACGACGGAGACGCTACGTGAGCGCGGAGAAACCTGGTCGAGCGCCGACTTTACCGCCTCGGCCACGGCTTCCGGCTGGCGCAGGTTCGGTTCGGCGATTCCCGGCACGACCGCGCCTGCGGGTAGAGCCGCGAATGCCACAACAGGCGCGGAGCCGGATGCGATGCGCGCCGCGGGATGCGCCCCGGCCAGCACGCCCTCCGGCGCAATCTCTACCGCCGACGGCGGCCGGCGTCCCGAGGCGGTGGTCCGCAGATTGAGGTATTTGTCCCAGAAAGCCATTAGCGTCCTGTCTCGATAAACGTAACTTTGTTGATTTCCTTGAGCGTGGTGAATCCCCTCCGCACGCGGTCAATCGCCGACTCGCGCAGGAAGCTCATGCCTTCCTTCTGCGCCAGCCTTCGCACCTCGCTCGTGGGCTTCTTGTCCAGAATCATCTCGCGGATGGGGTCGGTCAGGTCCAGCAGCTCGTGGATGGCTGTTCTGCCACGATAGCCGGTGCCGCCGCACTCCATGCAGCCCGCGCCCTCGCGGAAGTCGAAGCCGCGCCATTCGGTGAGGTCGAGACCGGACTCGATCAGCATCTCATCGGGGTAGGAAACCGAATGTGCGCAGTGCTCGCAGACCATGCGGACGAGCCGTTGCGCCAGGATGCAGTTGAGCGCGGAGACGAAGTTGTAAGCCTCGACGCCCATGTTGAGAAAGCGGCCCAGCACGTCGAGCACGTTGTTGGCGTGAACGGTGGTAAAGACAAGGTGGCCGGTCAGCGCGGAGTTGATAGCGATCTGCGCCGTCTCCTGGTCGCGGATTTCGCCGACGAGGATCTTGTCCGGGTCGTGGCGCAGGATGGAGCGCAGGCCGCGGGCAAAGGTGAGGCCCTTTTTCTCGTTGACCGGAATCTGCGTGATGCCGCGAATCTGGTATTCGACCGGGTCCTCGATGGTGATGATCTTGTCTTCGTCGCTCTTGATCTCGTTGAGCGCGGCGTAGAGCGTAGTCGTCTTGCCGGAGCCCGTTGGCCCGGTGACGAGCACCATGCCGTATGGCTCGCGGATGTAATGGCGGAAGCGCTTGAGGTCGGTTTCCGCAAAGCCCACCACGTCGAGGGTGAGGTTGCGGAATTTCTCGCTCATCGATTCCTTGTCGAGCACGCGGAGCACAGCGTTTTCGCCATGCACGGTCGGCATGATCGAGACGCGGAAGTCGATAAGCCGGCCCTTGTAACGCACGCGAAAACGTCCGTCCTGCGGCACGCGGCGCTCGGCAATGTCGAGCTCGGACATGATCTTGATACGGGAGAGAATCGTGGAGTGGTGCTCGCGGGCGATGGGCGCCATTGCCATCTGCAGCACGCCGTCGATGCGGTACTTGACGATAACGGAGTCGTCCTGCGTTTCGATGTGAATGTCCGAGGCGCGCCGTTCGAGCGCGGTGAAGATGGTCGTGTCCACCAGCCGGATGATGGGGCTGATGTCTTCCTCGCGCGTGAGCTTTTCAATCGAGATGCTCTCGTCGGAGTTCTCATCGCCGGTCAGCACGTCGAAGGTCAGCCCTTCGCTGGCTTCGTCCAGCACGCGCTGCGATTGCTCGGTCTTCTTGAGCAGGTCGGTAATTTGAGACAGCGTTGCCACGCGGGCAATAATCCGCTGCCCCAGTAGCCCGGCAATCTCGTCGAGCACCATGAGCTGCGAGGGGTCGGAGACGGCGATTACCAGCGCGCCGGGAAGCTGCTCGATGGGCACAAAGTTGTAGCGGAACATCAGCTCAACGGGCACCGTCCGCAGCAGATCGTGCTGAATCTTGAAGTTCTTGAGATCGACAAACTCGGCGCGATAACGCGCGGCAAGCTGCTCGGCCAGCGCCCGTTCATCCTGCGGCGCGGCCAACGGTATGGCTAGTGCGGTTGGATCGAGTACAGTCGAATCGGCCATTGCGTTAATGCCCCGTCGGTCCCGTGCCCATCGAGAAGATGGGCAGGTACAGCGAAATCAGAATGAAAACCACCACCACGGCCATGATGAGCAGGATGGCCGGCTCGATCAGCGCCAGCGCCGCGGTGAGCATCGTGGCGACGTCTTCCTCGAAAAATTCGGCCACGGAATTCAGCATGGCTGGCAACGCGCCGGTTTGCTCGCCCACGGCGATCATTTCGGTCGCGAGGCCCGGAATCACCTTTGTTGCCATGAGCGAGTCAGCAAGGCTCTTGCCCTCGCGCACCGTCACGATGGATGCCACCACGCCCTTCGCAACCCGCTGCGAAGAGATCGAGCGCGCCGCTGTTTCGAGAGACGGCACCAGCGGAAAGCCCCCGGCGAGCAGCGTGGAGAGCGTGCGCGCAAAAAGCGCCACCTGGTACTTGAGCCATATCATGCCAATCAGCGGCAGCCGGATTCGCAGTCCGTCTATGGCATCGCGTCCGCGCTCCGTGGTGGAAAACCGCCACACCCCCACACCGATGAGGAGGAACACAAGCGCGATCCACAGCAGATGCCCCTTGAGCCATGTGCCGAAGGCCAGCAGCAAGGTGGTAATCGTGGGCAGCTTGTTGCCGAGTTGGCTGTAAAGCTCGCCAAACTCCGGAATCACCACCGTGAACATGAAGATCATCACCGCCGTCACCAGCACCATCAGCACGCAGGGATAGATCAGCGATGTGACCAGTTTCTTCTGGAAAGAGAGCGTGACGCGCTGGAAGCTCACATAGCGCTCCAACACCTCCAGCAGGTTGCCGGAGCGTTCGCCGGCCAGCAGCGTGGTCGTATACATGGCCGGAAAGCCGGCCTGCGCCTCAAAGGCCGCGGAAAGCGACTCGCCCGTCTTGACGCGGGCCGAAACGTCGTCCAGTTGCGCGGAAAAATGCTTGTTTTTCTGAATTTTGCCGAGCATTTCGAGCGAACCCAGGATCGGCAGGCCAGCTCGGATCAGCGTCAGAAACTGCTGGTTGAAGATAAGAAACGGTTCAAGCTTTACCTTGCGGCGCGAACCTCCGCCCCGCGACTTCACGCTGAAGACGTGGTAGCCCGCGTGCGCGAACCTCATGCGCAGCTCTTCGGCCGTAGCCGCGGTCTGCACCTGCTCCTGCACGCGCCCGCGCTCATCGGCCAGCTTGATGACGAACTCTGCCATAATGCTCGCAGCCGGGGCTTAGATTCGCCCGGCCATACCTGCTGCTTTCTCCACTCTCAAGGGTAACAGCGCCTGTGACCAGATAGACGCGGCGCAGGGGCGAAGCGCTTGCCGATTCAATGGGGGCAGGGAGCTATGCCAGTAGGGGAACTTCGGCTGCGGTGGCTGCCGACCTGAGAGCCTTGTCGAGCGTCGCAATCGGCAGGTGTTCGCGCTGCGCCAGCGCCAAGTAGGCTGCGTCATAAAACGAAAGACGATCGAGGCGTGCCAGTACAAAGATTGCGTCTTCGTTTTCGCCCTTGACAATCTGAATCGGAAGCAACGACAAATCCTGAAGAAAGTTTGCCGTATCTTTTTCTGTCAGGCGCTGCCTGCGCTCATTTACGAGCATCAGATTGCGAACCTCATACCACCAGATTTGGGGTACAAGGGCATCTTCGTTATTCAGCAACAGCCTGGTTTTGTCTGCAAGAGGAGAAACTTCATCCGCTAAACCCCAGCTTGCTGTTACGGATGCGTCGAGGATAAAAGCCATCAGCGCCGGCCTTCATCCCGCGCTGACAGAATTTCTTCCACCGTGAGTTTGCCTACACGCTTGCGAAGCTCTTCTATCCCTTGGAAGGCCCGCTGAATGCGTTCGCGGCGTGCCTGTACACTGGCCCTATCTGCGCCACCGCCATCCCATCTCGCGTCACAAGCACCGTCTGACCCGATTCCACTTCGCCTAGAATGCGCTGGAATTGCGCCGCCGCATCGGATGCAGGAATGACGCGGGGTTCGGTGCGAGGCTCGGTTTGAGAAACGGTTTGCATTGTTTTGACCAGTCGATTCTAGCACCGTTTCAGTATCCGTTCGCCACCAGCCAGCTTTCGCTCAGGTCGAACTCCGGTTTTGCCTCCGTCAGCTTCGCTTCGGCCAGCTTTACCAGCACGTCGGCTTCGATATTGACCGGAGCGCCGATGGAGAGCGCGTGCAGGTTTGTCCGCCAGTAGGTGAGGGGGAGAATCGCAATCCGGATCGTGTCGCTGTCCACGTCGGCAATCGTCAGGCTGATGCCTTCGATTGCCACGGAGCCTTTATGCACCATCCACTTATGGAGCGTTTTCGGAACCTTTACTTCAAGGGTCCAATCGGTCGTCTCGCGGTCAAAATGGGGGCTGTTCGGGTCGTTCACCGGCGTGAGAGCGGTCATGATTCCGGTTCCGTCCACGTGACCCTGCACGATATGCCCGCCGAGCGGCGAGCCTGCCGATACGGGCAGCTCCAGATTGACCTTGGAGCCTGGCGCGAGGAGACCGAGCGAGGTCTTGTCGAGCGTCTCCTGGGCGAGATCGGCATGAAAATACGTTGGGTCCACGTCAAGCGCTGTCAGGCACACACCTGAGATACCGAGCGAATCGCCCTCGCGTAGCCGCTGGGCAATTCCTGGTGCCTTGACTGTGATACGTTTTACGCCGCCGCGCTCTTCCACGCTGACCAGAGTTCCCGTCTGCTCGATAATCCCGGTAAACATAGCTTCAGTTTATGCCTCCGGCCTCGGGTCGCGCAGCCCAGGGGATTGCGCAGCCCATGGGTCTCGCAGCAGGCTGCGGAGGCCGAGGTCGTTGCCGTATCGCTCGACTTCGACTTCGGCCATCTGGATCGGATTGGCAATGCCTTTGAAAGCTGGCACAGCGTCAGAGCCCATGATCTGCGGGCTGACGAAAAGGTGGATGCGATCGACGAGCCCGCCGGCCAGCAGGGCGGTGTTAAGGCGCGTGCCGGTCTCAGTCAACAGGGTCAGAATTCCTTCGGCTCCGAGCCGGTCGAGGACGGTTCCCAGCGGCACGCGGCCCGCCTCGGCGGACAGAACTTCCACCCGAACCCCGCGCGCGCGCAGCTCGGCGATGCGGGGTTCGTCTGTGGAAATCGTAAAAACGAGAACGTCCTGCTGTGCAGTCTTAACTATTTTTGAATCCAACGGGATACGGAGTGCAGAATCAAGTATTACTCGAAGCAGCGGGCGGCGGCGGGGGAGGCCGCTGCGGTCAGTCAGCAACGGGTCATCGGAGATGACGCTGTCCACTCCGGTCAGCGCGGCATCGGCCCCCCAGCGGAGGGTCTGAACATGGGCTCGGGAGCCCTCGCTCGTGATCCAGTACGGTTCCCGCACAAGGTGTTTGCCTGGCGCCGGGGCGATGCGCCCGTCGAGCGTCATGGCGACTTTCATCAGCACCAGGGGGCGTTTGGATTGCGTCCAGCGCGCGAAGCTTTCGTTGAGATAGCGGGCTTCCTTTTCGCAGACTCCCAACATAGTTTCGACCCCGGCAGCTTGCAGGCGGTCCATTCCGTGACCGGCAACGTTCGGGTTTGGATCGGCGGTGGCGGCCACGACGCGCCGGATGCCGGCCGCGATCAGCGCTTCGGTGCAGGGACCGGTACGGCCGGTATGGTTGCAGGGTTCTAGCGTCACATAGGCCGTGCCGTCTTTGGCGCGATCTTTCGCGGCCTTGAGCGCCGCGATTTCGGCGTGGTCCCTGCGGTCGTACTCGTGCCAGCCCTCGCCGGCAAGCTCGCCGTCATGGTCGAGAATCACGCAGCCCACAGCCGGATTGGGCGAGGCAAGCGCAATCCCGCGCCGGGCCAGCTTTAGCGCCCGCTGCATCCAGTCGATGTCGTTTTGCTCTGCCGTCATGCGAGATGAAGTGTAACGCGATGGGGTGGTGCTGTCCCACCCGTGCGGCAGCGCCACGGATGCTAATCGCGGGGGGCGCTGGGTGCGGTGATTCTTACGCTCATGCCGTTGAGTCTGGTGCGGGCCTGCGCGGCTTCGGGCGAGGCGGGGTGGCGCTGGATGAGCGAGCGAAGCTCGTGGATACCGGCGTCGCGCTTGTTCTGCGCGAGCAGGGCGAGACCCTTGTGGAGCTGCGCGGCGGGAGCCTTGGAACTGGACGGGAAGCTTTCGAGAACCACGTTGTAGGCCTTGACGGCGCTGTCGTAGTCCTTCTGTTTGTAAGAGATTTCGCCGAGATAATACTGCGCGCCGCCGGCCATGTCGTCCTGCGGGTAGTAGGTGATGATGTCCTGGAACTCGCCCTGGGCCAGCGAATAACGCGCGCCGTTGAAGTCGCGGACGGCGGATTGGTAGGTCTCCTGCAAGGGCGGAGCCGAGGGAGCGGACGGCGCAGCGCTGGCAGCGCCTGGGCCGGGTCCGGAAGCTGGTGCGTTGCCGCCGGGTGCGGGTGCGCCATTGCCGGCTGGCGCGGTTTGAGGTTGCGGCTGTTGCTGCTGCGTGTTCTGGAGCTGCGTTTGCAGATCCTGGATGGAGTGTTCGAGCTTGGCGAGGCGCGCTTTTACTTCGTCGATGGAGTCGTTGACGGACTGCACCTGGCTGGCGCTTGTGTCTACCTTGCCGCCCAGCGCCTCGTTCTGCGCGGCGATCTTGCGTTGCAGGTCGTCCATGGCGGCAGAGACGCGGTTGGAGTTGTCGGCGGTCTGTTCGACGAGGTGTTGCAGTACGCCGAGGCGCGAATCTACGGTGGATTGCAGCCGCTGCATCATGTCGATAAGCTGCGCCACCTGGGCCTTGAGCTCGATCATGTCCTTCGATTCGGCGCGGGCAGGAATGGGCGCGAAGGCGAGCGCGGCGGCGAGGAGCGATGCGGCCCAGAATCGGTTCCGGACGCGATGGCGGAATGTGCGGGAAGCGAAAGTCTGCATGGAATCACCCGTTTCAAACGGCATGGTCCACGCCTCGATTGCGGAAACGTGGACCACGCGGTTTCTGTCAGTCTTGATTTTAGACGGTGTGCGCTATTTATCCATCGTGAAGCCGCCGCGGCGATTCTGCTGCCAGCACTCTTCAGTGGACTCGGAGCAGAAGGGCTTCTCCTTGCCATAGCTGATGACGCGGATGCGCGAAGCGGCAACGCCGGAGTTTACGAGCGCGCTCTTGACGGATTCAGCACGGTTCTGGCCCAGGGCCAGGTTGTACTCGTTGGAGCCGCGCTCGTCGCAATAGCCGCCGATGACGAATCTCACATCGGGATGGCTGTTGAGATACGCGGCATCCTTCGAGAGCGTGGCCTGTGCGTCGGCGCGAATCTCGGCGGTATCGTAGTCGAAGAAGATGTCCTGCACATTGGCGTGGAAGGCTTCTTCGTCGCTCATGCCGCTGGTGGGAGCCTCAACCGCGGAGGGCGGCGCAGCAACTGTGACGCGGGCCGTTGCGTCGGTCTGGCCGCCGTCGCCCACGGCTACCAGATGGTAGCTGGTGGAGACGGTGGGCAGGACGGTCTTTACGCCCGCGGTGGGCACCTGGCCGATGCCGTCGATGGAGACCGAGGTCGCGTCCGTGGTGCGCCAGGAGAGGACGACCTGATCGCCGGCCGAGATGGAGGTAGGCGTGGCGGTAATCGTCGCGGTGGGTGCGGGCGCCGTGGCTACGGGAGCCGTCGAGGCAGGCGGTGGAGCAGCCTCTTTCTTTTTGCAGCCGCCGATGGCGGCGATGGACACGAGAAGAACAGCAGGTAACACAAAACGATAGAAGCGTTTCAAAGCAGTCTCCTTCTGCGGGTTGGAAAACTTGTTATGTTTCCGCGCATAAAATTTTAGTCCGTTTACATAGGCGGTTTCCCGCAATGTGGCTCGAAATCATTCCGAAACCTGTCTGTACTACTTCCAGCTCCAGTTTGGCATGAAGTTGTTGCCGCTGTGTGTGAGCTGATGCTGCTCGGTGCCGTCCGCAAGCATCGACCATATCTCGGTTTTGCCGCCGATGGCGCGTTCGAAGACGATGTGGCGACCGTCGGGGGCCCAGAATGGGAAGTCGTTGGAGCCGGAGTCGTGCGTGAGCTGCAGCCAGCGTTTGCTGGCAATGTCCATCACGTAGATGTCCTGGCCGCCGGGCGCGCCGGGCCCGTATTTGCGATTCCAACTGAAGGTGAGGAACTGGCCGTTGGGCGACCACGAGGGCGAGATGGCGTAGCCGCCGTCGGTGAGCCGCTGCACGTTGGAGCCGTCCTGATCCATGGTGTAGATCTGCGGCAGGCCGGTACGTCCGCTGACGAAGGCAAGCTGCGAGTTGGTGCGCGGGTTCCACGTGGGCGAGACGTCGGCCTTGCGGAAGGATGTGATCTGGTGCAGGCCGCCGCCGGTGGCATCGGAGACCCATATCTCGGGCGCGCCGGAGCGGGCCGAGGAGAAGGCGAGCTTTGCGCCGTCGCCTGACCAGGCGGGCGAGAAGTTGTTTCCGCCGGCCGTGCCGCCAGGGAAGCTGACCATGCGGCCGAGGTCGAGCGAAAACATGCGGACGGCCCAGCCGTCTTTGCCCAGCGATGCGAAGGCGATGCGGCTGTTATCGGGCGAGACGCGCGGCGAGAGCGAGATGACGCCGAGGTGCGTGACGGCGCGCTGGTTCTGGCCGTCGTAGTCCATCGCCCAGATTTCCTTTGAGCCGCTGCGGGAGCTGACGAAATAAATCTTCGTCTCGGCGATGCCGCTGACTCCGCCGCCGAGCTGCGTGATAATCGCGTCGGCGAACCGATGCGCTACGGTGCGTGCCATCTCCTGTGAGGCTTGCTCGTTGTACTGACGGGCGATGACTTGCGTGCCGGTGGCTCCGGTGTCAAAGAGCCAGCCGTTGACGACGAGGCGGCCGCCGGATGCCGAGAGCGCGCCGAAGGCTACCATCTGCGCGCTGGCGGGCGCGGCGGACCAGTCGCTGAGGCGAATCTCCTGCGGCGCGCCGGGCGTAGCGGGCGGGGCAAGGCTCTTCGAGACCATGTCGAAGATGCCGGCGCTGGCCAGGTCGGCGTAGAGCGTGGCGTCAAAGGTGGCCTTGAGCGATGGCGTGGAGGGATCGGCGTTGGCTGGCTTGAAATCCGCGGCGGCGATGCGGATGCGCGCGTTGCCGAGGTTCGAGCCGGTGTGGACCCAATCCGGCGCCTGCGCAAAAGCGGGCGCAACGCAGAAGAGGAGAAGAAAGAAGGCGAAGCGCGGAGAGATTCGGCTTATGCCCGATTTCATTTCTGGAACTGTCCTTCCTATACAAAACGGGCCTGGCCAATATGGCCTGGCGCATGGGAACCTGTGCGACGACTGGGCCTCAATGGAGAAGAGAAGCAGCTTTGCGATGCAGCCGGCGTGTGCTGTCTGCCGGGGAGCGCAGTCGCGCATATAACTTTCAGTACTCACAATAATACGAGACGCGCAGAGTGGATTGATTGTAAGCAGGCGGAAGCGGACCAAAGGAGTCTACACGCTGCGCGGCGCGAAGGCACTCGCGGTCGAGCGAGGGGGAGCCGCTGGAGTGGTCCATCTGCGGGTCGCTGACGGTGCCGTCATGGTGAATGGTGAAAAAGATGTAGGAGCGCGTGCCTTTGGGCGTGCGCGGATCGACGAGTTGCATGGACGAAACGGATGCCATTTTGCGCTGGATGGCCTGGACGTAGAAGGGAAACTGGGAGCCGAAGTCGCTGCCCTTTACGCTCACCGGGCCGTTTACGGCCTGCGAGCCCTGCATGGCGCGGGGAATGCTATTGGCTGCCTGTTCGCCGTATTCGGCGCGGGTTGTCGGTTTCGGCGGAGGCTGCTTGGCAGGCGTGGCCTTGGGCGCGGGCTTCAGCTTTGGCTTTTCCTGCTTGCCCTGAATAGGAATGGATTGGTCTTCAACGACCGGAGCGGCCTTGGGTGCAGGCGGAGCCGGCGCGGGGCTGGGCCGCTCGGTGGCAAGCACGTTGTCATTGGGCGGCTGGTCGTTGGGTAGCGGCAACGCGCTGGTGATCTGTACCTGGATGGCGCCGGAGGCGGCGGGACCGCCCCAGTTGTTTGAGTGGAAGAGGCCGGAGGCGAGGGCATAGACGGCAATGAAGGCGGCAAGGCCGAGATGGAGCAGCACGGAGCCGGTGGCCGGCGCCGCGAGAGGCTCGCTGGCCAGCTCCCGTTCGAGATGTTCGTCGCCTTCGAGAAGATTGCTCATCTCAGCTACCGTTTCACTTGCCGCTGCCCGCAGCCCTGCCTTCGAGCGGCTGCGTAATGATGGAGATATTCGTGATGCCGGCCTGCTTCACAGCGTCCATCGCGGAGGCAAATACGCCGAACTGCACGCGCTCGTCGGCGCGCAGGTAGATGATTTTCCTGCCCGGGTCTGCGCCATCGGAGCGCAGAGCACTGGGAAGCGCGTGAATGTTTACGGGCTTGTCCTGAAGAAAGAGATCTCCGTCGCGGTCGATGGTGAGCACGATGCGCTGCTCGGTGATCTCTTTCACGGCGCGCGTTTTCGGTATGGCGACTTCGATGCCCGATTGCAGTACCGGCGCGGTAATCATAAAAATCACCAGCAGGACGAGCACCACGTCCACGAGCGGAGTGATGTTGATCTCCGCCAGTGTGGTCTGCGTGCGTCCGTTGGCTGTTGTAAAGGCCACGTTAGTTAACCTCGCGTGGGGAGCTCGCGCCCGCCTTCAGGATAGGGGCGCGGCGGCGCGGCGGCGGGTGAGCGAACGGGAATCTCTTCCATGGAGTTGAGTAGCTCGCGGCTAAAGTCGTCGATGGTGGAGGCGAAGACGCGGATGCGCGCGGCGAACTGGTTGTAAGCGACGACCGCGGGCACGGCGACGAAGAGGCCGGCGGCGGTGGTAATAAGCGCCTCCGAGATACCGGGAGCGACGGCGCGCAGCGTGGCCGAACCGGCGGCTCCGAGACCGTGGAAGGCGTCAACCACGCCCATCACCGTGCCGAAGAGGCCGACGAAGGGGCTGACGGCAGCGATGGTAGCGAGCCATGTGAGCCGGCGCTCCAGATTCGTAACAGCCTCGCTCGCAGCCGTCTGCGCGGAGCGCTCCAGCGAGGCGATGTTACGCGGCGGACCACTGCCGCCGGTCTGCCGCTTGTAGGTCTCGTAGACGTCTTCGAAGACATTGGCTAGCGGGCTGTTTTTGAAGTCCGCGGCGAGGGTAGAAATCTCCTGCAGCCGTGTGGCCTTACGGAAAGAGCGGATGAAACGCCGGCTCTCGTTCGTCACGCGGCGGAAGGTGGAGATTTTGCTCAGGATGATGGTCCACGAGTAGAGGCTGGAAATGAGCAGCACCAACAACACGCAGAGCGCGACGGTGCCCATGTTGGAGGCCATCTCCGCCAATGCACTTCCGCCGTGGGCGGCGGGCGCCGCGTCGCTGTCAGTCTGCAGGAAAAGGAGAAATGCCGCAGTAGGAATGGTCCTTCACCTCTTGATTTCACGGTATCAGACGGCGCGGGCCGGTCCAAGTTATCGATGGGATACCGGCAGGGCGATTCACGCTCCGTAGGACGCGGTAAACCGTGTGGAACGTGCTATGCTGCGCTCGGATTCTACCAATATGCTTGTCGAGTTGCGCGCCGAAAATTACGCTGTCATCGATCACGCCATTGCCGTTTTTGGTCCGGGGCTGAACCTGCTTACGGGTGAGACGGGCGCGGGCAAGTCGATTCTTGTGGATGCGCTGGCGCTGTTGATGGGAGGCAAGGCGAGCGCCGAGATTGTGCGCCACGGGGCGGAAAAGGCCGTCGTCGCGTGTGTCTTTGAGTCCACAGCTTGTGCCGAGGCGGTTCTCGAAGAGAACGGCATTGACTCCGAGGGCGCGGACATCATTCTGCGCCGCGAGATTCAATCGAACGGCAAGAGCCGCGTCTTTGTGAACAATCAGCCGGCCACGGTGGCTGTTCTCAAGCAGCTTGCTCCGGAACTGGCGCTGGTGCACGCGCAGAGCGAGACGCAAGCGGGCTTCGATCAGAGTCAGCAGCGACACCTGCTGGATCGTTTTGGAGGAATCTCAATCGAAACGGCGGGAAAAACCTTTGCAGCGTGGAAGGATGCTTCGGAGAAATTGGCGGAGCTGCTGACTGGTGAAGAAGAGCGCCTGCGGAACGTGGACCTTTGGAGCTACCAGGCAAAGGAGATTGAGGCCGCGCGGCTGGTGACTGGCGAGGATGAGTCGCTCGAAACCGAAAAGCGTGTGCTGGCGAATGCGGAGAAGCTCTACGCGGCGGCAATGGGCGGCTTCGAGCAGTTATACGAGGGCGGCGCGTCGGCCGAGGTGAGCTTGCGCGCGGCGGTGCGGAACGTGACGGAGCTGGCGCGCTACGATGCGAAATTTGCCGAGGCCGCACAGCAGTTGGAATCGGCCCGCGCAACGGTGGGCGATGTGGCGGCGAGCCTGCGCGATTATGCCGAGGGAATCAATGCCGGT
>JAATFM010000134.1 GCA_015655195.1 Terriglobales bacterium | reverse complement strand
GTTGTTGAGGACCTTTTCGTCTATCTGCCAGCCCGCACAAATTTTTCTTGACATGCATGGAAACTAAAACTACATTGTAGTAGTAATGAAGACATCCGTTAATCTCGGCGAATTTGAACAGATTGTTTTGTTGGCGATTCTACGTCTTGGCGAGGAAGCCTACGGCGTCTCCATCCGTGCGGAGATCGCTACCTGTACCGGACGCGAACCGGCGCCGGGAGCTCTCTATACCACGTTGGATCGTATGGAAGAAAAAGGATTGGTTCGCTCGCGGATGGGAGAAGCGACACCGCAGCGAGGCGGCCGCGCGAAGCGTTATTTTGCCGTAAGCAAAATAGGCCGCGCAGCCGTAGTTAATGCCCAGCAGGCGTATCAAAGCCTGCTGGATGGATTGAATCTTTTGGGAGGTTCTCATGCGCTCAGCGTCAATTGCTGATTGGCTTCTGCGCCGTGTCGCGAGCAAAGAACAGGCTGCGTCCATTGTTGGCGATCTTGTGGAGATTAGCCCGCGCAAAGGGATTATTTGGTTCTGGCTCGCCGTTGCCGGTGTCGTTGCCGCGCGTATCTGGCGGCCTGCATTGGGACTGGTTCTTGCGACCTATTCTGGGTTTTGGATCGGTCTAAATCTGTGGCGGGAACTCTTTATCTGGCACGCTAGGCATCGGCCACCGGAGTTCTGGGTACCTGTATTTCAGGTTGTACTCGGTGTTGGCGTCTACCTCTGCTGGGCAACGGTATATTCCGCCATTCGCTTTGGCGTGCGCGATCGATTTGTGCGGAGCTTCCTTGCTGTTGCGGCCGTGTGCGTAGGGCTGATCTACGGTTGGTGGCAGCCTTTTGTCCTCGGCTGCTGCATTGCCGGCTTCGCAGGGGTTGTGGGCATTTCGATTGCTAACCGCGAGTCCCGCCGTACCGCATTGAGTCTCCCCGTCGTTGTTGTGATTGCTATTTTTACTGAGTATGTAAGCAGATTCGCTTTCATGATCTATAGGTACCTTTCCAGCCCCGAATTCCCTAGATGGGTTGAGCCCCGCTACCATGGTGAACCCCATTCCTTAGTCTGGTTTGTGTTTCATATGCATCGGGCCATCGAAACATTGGCCATCGCCGCGACGTGTGAGATCATGCGCCGGTGGTCGATGAGCAACTCACAAAAAGACTCCGCACTGGAAGACGGAGAACGATTGCCGGGCATCTCATAAATGATTTATCTGCAAAAATGCCCCAGGTCCTGCGTAGGCGGGTGGCCCAGGTCTTTAGGAAGTCGGTTCTACCTCTCATCGTTGGGTGCCCCAGGTCCCTGGTGTTGGGGACCTGGGATTGTACGAACCTCTATCAAACAAGAAGCCGCACATCCTCAATGGATGCGCGGCTTCTTGTCCTGATGTCCGTTGTTCTCTGCGCTAGAGCGCAATCGTCACAGCCTTGGTTTCGAGGTAGTTATTCAGCACCTCTTCGCCCATCTCGCGGCCCCAGCCGGATTGCTTGTAGCCGCCGAAGGGAAGCGCGGCGTCGAAGACGTTGTGGCAGTTGACCCACACCGTGCCGGCGCGCAGGCCGCGCGAAACCTTGTGGGCGATGGTGAGGTTGTCCGTCCAGACGCTTGCCGCCAGACCATAGATCGAATCATTGGCCCGCTTCAGGATCGCGTCCAGCTCCTTGTCGGAGAAGGGAACGGCACAGACGACGGGTCCGAAGATTTCTTCCTGCACGACCTTCATCTTCGGGTTGGTGCCGGTGAGCACCGTCGGACGGACGAAGTAGCCGCGCTCGACGCCGCTGACCGGGCCGCCGGCGGCGATGTGCGCACCCTCGGCGAGGCCGGATTCGATATAGCCGACGACCTTCTTGTACTGTTCATCGCTGACGAGCGGCCCCATCTGGCTCGACGGGTCGAGGCCGGGCGCGACCTTGATGTCTTCTGCAACGTGGCTCACGCCCTCGACAACCTGGTCGAAGATTTTCTCATGGATATAAAGCCGCGAGCCGGCGCAGCAGCACTGGCCATGGTTGAAGAAGATTGCCGAGGCCGTTCCCTGGATGGCGTGGTCGATGCGCGCATCGGGGAAGACGATGGCCGGCGATTTTCCGCCCAGTTCGAGGGAGACTTTTTTCAGATTTCCCGTGGCGGCCTTCACGATCAGCTTGCCGACCTCGGTGGAGCCGGTGAAGGCGATTTTGTCCACATCGTCATGCGCGGCCAGTGGCGCGCCGGCGCCTTCGCCGAAGCCGGTGATAACGTTAAGCGCGCCGGGTGGCATGCCGGCCTCGTCGAAGAGCTGGGCCAAGCGCAGGCCAGAAAGCGGCGTCTGCTCCGCCAGCTTCAAAACCACAGTGCAGCCGGCTGCAAGCGCCGGAGCCACCTTCCACGCGGCCATCAGCAGCGGGAAGTTCCACGGAATGATCTGCGCCACGACGCCGATGGGCTCGCGCAGCGTGTAGGAGTGGAAGTCGCCGGGGAAGGAGATGGGAAAGGTCCTGCCGGTAATCTTCGTCGTCCAGCCAGCCATGTAGCGGAACATGTCGGCGGCGAGCGGCACGTCTGCGATCCGGGCTACGGAAAAGGGCTTGCCGTTGTCGAGCGATTCCAGCTCGGCAAACTCGTCGTTGTGCTTTTCAAGCAGCTCGGAGACGCGCCAGAGAATACGCCCGCGCTCGGACGCCGACATCCGCGGCCACGGGCCTTCGTCAAAGGCGCGGCGAGCGGCTGCAACGGCGCGGTTCACGTCCTCGGATTCGGCTTCGGGAACGTGCGTAAGAACCTCGCCGGTGGCTGGGTTGTAAACAGGGAAGGTCTTGCCGGAAGCGGCGGCGACAAAGCGGCCGTCGATAAACATTTTGTGGCTGGAAGCGACGAAGTCAGCGGTGCCTGAGCTGACGCGGGGATCGATTGCGATAGTTGCCATTAGGGGAACCTCCGTGTTTCCGGCTGCTCGAAAAGTGCGGGGAAGCACCGGAATTTTTCACCTCCGAACATTAGCGCCGAGCGCGGACGATTGGCAAGGTGGAGGCGCGAAATTTCTGCGAAGGAGATGCGAATTTCTGTGCAGGAGGGTTTGTGCTGTCCCAAAACTAAAGACAGCGCGAGGGTGGGAGCACCCGTGGAATTGTGCTGCGATTAAGGCGTGTAGGGGGCCGCGTATAATTCCTTGCATCCTGCAACTTTCAGAGAAGGGAATCATAGGTTACATGCGTCATTTTTATCGCTGCATTGTGCTGGCGGCAGCCGTCTCTGCCGCCGCGCCGTTTCTTCATGCCGAGGTCAAGCCGTCCGCGGTCGAGAGCCAGTTGAAGAATCTTCGCACGGTGCCGACGGAGAAGCGTCCCGCGGCGACGACCCAGTTGGCGAAGGACATTGCCACGCTGCCCGCCGGGACGCAGAAGTTGAGCTACGCGGATGCGCTCTCGCACCTTGCGACCGAAGGCGACCCCGGAGAAGAGGCGCTGCAAGCCGTGGCCGATGCGCTGAGCCAGTCGTTGACCGAGACGCCCGTGCCGGCAAAGAACGACAAGACGCCGATGCCATATCTCGACCTGGCGCGGCTGGAGCGCTACGAGCATGTGAAGGTAACGCTGAGCGACCCGCTCTATGCCAAGGCGCAGCAGACGCTCGTGGACAACGAGGCCGATATTGCGAAAGCGGACTTTACCCTGCACGACATGAAGAACAAGAAGGTCACTTTGTCCGAGCTGCGGGGCAAGATTGTTCTGGTGAACTTCTGGGCCACATGGTGCGGGCCGTGCCGGTTGGAAATGGCGACGCTCGATGCGCTCTATGCGTACTTTCAGCCGCAGGGACTGGTAGTGCTTTCTATTACGGATGAGGACCCGATCAAGGTATCGCAGTTTCTGGGGATGGCGCATTACCGGCCCATGGTGCTTTTGGACCCTGGCGGCAAGGCGCATCAGCAGTTTCACATTACGGGGATTCCGAACACCTTCCTCTTTGGGCGTGATGGCAAACTGCTGGCCGTGGCAACAGACCAGCGAACGCAGCGGCAGTTTCTGCAAATGCTCGCAAAGACCGACCTGCACAAGTAGCGTAGCCGCACGCTGCATCAGCTAGAGCGGAATCCGGGCAACAATGCCGATTCTGTATGGTGCAAGTGGCTTTTTCTTGAGGAAAAAGCCACTTGAAGGGAGTGCCTCCGGGGACACCTGCTCGGATTCCACTGTAGACTCGACGTGTGAGCTTCCGCGATTTTCTGGGCAATTCGGCGACGGTGACGCGGCTGCGCGAGAGCATTGCCACGGGTCGTGTGCCGCAGTCGATGATTCTTGCCGGGCCGCGCGGCGCGGGCAAGTACACGCTGGCGCTGATGCTGGCGCGGGCGGTGAATTGCACCGGAAGCGTAAGCGGGGACGGCACTGGATTCCTGGCCGAAGATGGGCTGCCGGATTTCTGCGGCCGCTGCCATAACTGCGTCAGGATCGGCGAGGCCGCCGATCTCGATGCGCGCGTGGCCGAAGCCGTGGAAGCCCGCGAGGAGATGCGCGATACCGACAAGAAAGAAACGCGCATCCTGATCCAGACGCACCCGGATGTGCTGATAATTCCGCCCGACCCGCCGCAACTGCTCATCAAATTAGGCCAGGTTCGGCAAGTGATTCACGCGGCCTTTTATCGCCGCCCGGTCGAGGGCAGGCGCGCATTTTTCCTCTTTACCAGCTCCGCGTTTATGAAGGAGGCGGCGAACAGCCTGCTCAAGGTGCTGGAGGAGCCGCCGGCCCACGCGACGCTGATCCTGCTCTCCGAAAACCCGCAGGAGCTGCTGCCGACGATCCGCTCGCGGGCGGTGACGCACAGGCTTGGTGCGCTGCCGGCCGAGGAGCTTGAGACGCTGCTCGCCGCGCGCCGGCCGGAGCTTAAAGCACAGCAGCGCGGGCTTGTGGCTCGGCTTGCTGAAGGTGCCGTGGGCCGTGCGCTCGGCTTCGATCTCGCGGTATGGATGGCGAGCCGGCAGGATGCGCTGATCGTTCTGCGGACGGCGCTGCGGGAGCCGGATTATTCCACGCTCTTTCAGGCTACGGAGAAATATCGCGGTGGCGCGGAGGGCCAGGAGAAGACGGTGGGCCTGCTGCGGGCGCTGGGAAGCCTGGTGGAGGATCTGCTGCTCGTTTCGGCGGGTGTGCCGCATCTCGTTCGCAACATCGATCTTGGTCCGGAGCTTGGGCAGATGGCGCAGGGCGTGACAGTGGACTGGCTGGACGGTGCGTCGCGGGCACTGGGACAGGCGGAGAGCGGAATGCGGCGGAATCTGCTGCGGTCGCTCTCGCTTGATGCGATGGCCCTAAGCCTGAATGGGGCTTGAACGGGGCAGGAACAGTCTCGTTGTGCGGGTTGAGGGCAACGATTTCCCACCTTTGCGCGATGCAGCCGCGCAAGGATGAGGCACGAAAGTCCGTAGCGGACGCCGCGCCGCGGGGGAATTTCCACACGCCTCGCACAACCCCGCGGCGGGCAGGGGCATCTTTCTCGGTAACAAGCTTTCCACACTCCGGCTGTTCTTGGAAGAAGAGCGTCGAGCGCACTGCGTGTGATCTCCGTCTCTTTTTTGCCGGATGCGCCTTGCCGGTGACTTGCCGGGTGTGCGGAGAGCAGATCATCGATCGAAGAAGCGGAAGAGAGCCCCGCCCGTATGTGGGACAGGCCAGATTACCGGATCGACAGAGGCAAGTAGAGAAAGGAAAACTCTCCCTATGAACGGATCAGCGGTTGTTTCCGGATTTGTTAAGGATAGTTTTTTAAAGAACGAAGCTGCGATGGAGCGCCCCTCGGCATCTCCGCGCCAACACCTTCGCGGGCTGTCGCCGATCAGCCTGCGCGCACCGTTGTATGTGCCGGAGGAGCCTGTGCTGCAGCACCAGGCCGAGCTCTTTTACCTGCAAAAGCAGATTCAGTCGCAGACGCCGATGGTGATTGTGATGGAGGACGGCGAGACGATAGCCGGCTGTATCGAGTGGTACGACCGTGACGCGCTCAAGGTGCGCGGGCGCTCGCGGATGCTGATCTATAAAGCGGCGATCAAGTATATGTACAAGCAGGGTGAGAACGGCTAGAGGTGTACTGCCGAAGCGGTGTGTTTCATTGAATCTGGCCGAATTCCGATGAATCGCAGTTATTACTGCGCTGTCGATTTGGAGTAGGATAATGTTCGGAGGGAAGAGGCGATGGTGGTTAACAAAATTACCGTTGATTTGCTGAATACGACCCTGGCTTCCCCGGAAAGCCGCCAACTCTTTCGGCGAATTGCCGCGCGCCGTATCGAAGAGGTGTCTTCCCTGCAGAAGGATTTTCCCGAAACGGAGGAAAATCCCAGCGCGCTGACAGGTAAACTCGATGCGCTGAAGGATGATGACCTCATTGGGTTTGGCAGCTCGAAGGACAAGTTGTATGTCACTGCAAAGGGTCTTAAAGTGGCGCGGGATTTGAAAGAATTGAGCGTGATGTAAGTTAGTTTGCCGGGGGCTTGCCGACCGTGGACGCAGCGACGAGTCACTGGGGTGCATTTCTCTTGATGGCCGGCCTCATGTTGCCGGTATGTGCGACGCGAGTGGCGAAAGCGACTGGACTTGAAGCGCCGCGGTGAACATGGTTTTTGAACTTCTGGATGTTCTTATATCTAATGTTGCAGTTAGCTTTGACCGCACTCACTACAGCGGTGGCGCTCTTTCTGGTATTTGACCAACAGGGCAATCCTAAGATACCCGGCTTGCCTGTGCCGCCATCTTTCTTGCCGCTTACAGCAGCGTTTCTGGGTGTTTTTGGGTTCGATATTCTTGTCAGCAAAATCATTATTGGCTTCGGCGAGATCAAACTTGACTTTGCAACCGTCATTCAGGATTTGTCGGATAAGGCCGTCGAAGGAACGCTTAAAAAGGCTGTTGGTTAGCTGAATAGCAGAAAGCAGTTCTCAAGAGTCACACTCCGGCGACTTTGAATTCTTCGGATTCACATTGCAGCTTTGCGCAGCCGGTCGCGGAGCGCTTGCCCGATGCCTTCTGAGGCGGGTAGCGGGCAGAGAATCACTTCGCAGTCAGCGGTATCGAGCGCCCGCAGGCCCGCATAAAGGTGCGCGGCCAGTTCTTCTGGTGCACTCCAGCTTCCCCAGTCGAAAACGACCGCTTCCGGCGGCGCGGCTTGCACGAACTCGCGCGGCAGCAGGATGCCGAGGCGCGTGTTTGCGTGATCGGCGGCGGCTGCGGCAAGGGCGGCAGAGCCAGCTTCGGAAATATCCACGAGGATGAGCCGCGCGCGCGGCGCATAGTGGCGGATACTGACGCCGGGAGACGGCAGCCCGGCCGGACTCCCCGCAGGCTGTGTGTCCGCGGGGCTTTCACTTTTTGAAGGGGGTTCGTAGAAGACAGCCGCGCCTGCCACGGCGCGAATCTGCTCCAGCGTCACTGCGCCGGGCCGGTAGATCACAGGCGGATTCTTCGTAGGGTCGAGAACGGTGGACTCAACCCCATGACGCGCCGGGCCGGCGTCAATTACGGCGTCGATGCGGCCGTCCAGGTCCGCGAGGACGTGCTCTGCGGTGGTGGGGCTGACATGGCCGAAGCGGTTGGCGCTCGGCGCGGCGACGGGCACGCCGGCGAGGCGGATCAGTTCAAACGCGACCGGATGCGACGGCATCCGCACGCCGACCAGCGGCCGTCCTGCGGTAACAGCGTCGGAAATCTGCGCCGAGCGGGGAAGAAGCAGCGTGAGTGGGCCGGGCCAGAAGGCTTCGATCAGTTTGCGGGCGGTTTCGGGAATCTCGGCGGCGACCTCCGCCAGCATGGGATTGTTTTTGGCGGGATTCGAGGCCGGTCCCGCGATATGGACGATGACCGGGTCCCACGCGGGGCGATCTTTCGCGGCAAAGATGCGGGCCACGGCTTCGGCGTCGAGCGCGCTCGCGCCCAGGCCGTAGACGGTCTCAGTGGGAAAGGCGACGAGTCCGCCGGAGCGGAGGATGTCGGCAGCGTGAGCCAGATCGTCCGGCGCG
>JAATFM010000161.1 GCA_015655195.1 Terriglobales bacterium | reverse complement strand
TTGCCCGGATAAGGCAGCTCCTGCGAAGCACCAATGCCCACATAGGCAAAGTCGCTGTTGGTGTATCCGGCAAACGGTTTCGGGCTGCCAGCGCTGAACTGCTGATAAGTGAATTTCGGATCGGGCAGCGCGGTGGCCTGCGGAGCCATTTGCTTCGCGGCTCGCGCCTCATGGTCGGCCGCGGAGATACGCGGGTTGTTTGCCTTTGCTTCCGCTATGAGCTGGGACAAAGGCGTGGGTGCGCTCGCGGCCATCTCCTGCCCGAAGGCGGAGAGCGTACCGGCGAGCATGAGCGTGGCGGTCATAAGAGAGACCACATTCATACTGACTCCTATCTCGATTGCAGTTCAGGGCATTACCGGCACGCACAGAGACACGGGCGCACGCTCGGCAAAAGCAGAACGAGAGAGGAGCGAACTAGATTCTGAGAATAGAGATGGAACCGGGCGGTGCGTAGGGAGGCGAGTAATCGACGCTCTCAACCCATCCCGCAGCGGAGGGTGCGGGATTGAACCACTCAGAGGCGACTAACCAGACCGTTACAACTGCAATCGGGTGAGAGGTTATCGCCTTGGTATCGAGCGCATTGTCGTGGGCGCTTCGAGGAGCCTTCTGGCAGCAGCCATGCGACGGCATTCCCATTTGCTCACAACGGTTTTTCATTACCCGGCAGCAGGCGCGCTCGGCAGCATTCATCGGCACGTCGGACACCATGCAGGCCATCGCCGGCGTCAGATACGATGCCAGCAGCAGGATCACAATACCGAATTGGCGCGCTGCCTTCATGCTTACTTTATAAGTATAGACGAAACGCAAATTCGAGTTCTTGTGCCTCCGGTCACACTGCACCAGTACCTCGTGTTCGCCGGTTTGAGACTGGCGTTGCGTATCGGGTCTCTCGATACGCAACGCCTGACGGCCGCAATTCCAGGATTCAACGAAATGGTGGCTTACTGCTTGTGGCTTTCATTTTTACTTGGGCCACTCTGCTCGAAAGTGAGCAGCAACGGCTGGATCGGCGAGCGCCTTGACAAAAATTCCACCCACAACCGAGCGCGCCTGAAAGCCCTGCTGCTTTCCACTGACCACGTCGTAGAAATCCGTTGTCGGCACTCGGGATGGTGTTGTATCCGCCCACACCACAAGACGATGGATCAGGTCTGCCCATTGCTGAGGGTCTTTTGACAATGCCGCGGTCCACACCTGCCAGTCCAGCTTGGTAATCGTCTTGCGGCTATCCAATGGCAGGCCGTACTGCGCCATGTGCTTTGCGTAGAAAACCCACTCCGTCTTTGCCACACTGTCTGGAAATAGATGGAGGTCGAGCAGATTGTCCCATACGAGGTTGTACTTCTGGCTCCAGGTATTGCCCTGGTCAAAAGCCAGCTTGTAATGATCGCCGTCGAGCGCCATCTGCTGCCAGCGAGCCGGCATCGGTCGCACCAACTCCGCATAATGCGCCGCAAGGTCTTGCTCGCCAACGCCTTTGGCAATCTGCGCGAATGCGCCAAGAGCCTCGATGGCCTTGATGGACAGATTGGTATTGTGCGCGCTATGACCGGCGAAATCATCTGTGCTTAGCTGGTTTTCGGGGTCCAGGCCCTTCTTCTCCAGGTAGTCGGCCCACTTGGTAAGCTCCGGCATGAAGCGCCGAGCGAAATCCCAGTTGCCTTCACTTCGGCCAAGCGCCGCGACCATGATTAGAAGATTGGCGCTCTCTTCCACCGGCATCTGGTCGTCCTCGGTCAGCTCGCCGCCGCCATACACTTGTCCATCCGCCAGAGGATAGGTGCCCAGATCATGCGGCGCAAAATCAAACTTCCATCGCGGCAGTGCTGCGTAGCGCATGACCGGCTCCAACTGCGCCTGCAATAACTTTGGATTGAAGAGGAGGAAGAATGGCGATGACGGATACGTTACGTCCACCGTGTCAATGCAGCCATTGGAATCGTTTTCTTTTGAAAACAGCATTGGCACGCCATCCACATCGGCCACCAGTTTGTGCGCCGCAATCGTCTGCCGGAAAACCAGCGAAGCCAGGTAGGCGTAGTCATCGCCGCCGGCTTTTCTCATCTGGTTTACCAGATCGGCGTCGTACTTTACACCGCGCGCATCGAGCTCTGCGTATTCCTTTTCCGCTGTTGCCAATAGCTGGGCTTCCGTCATCCCGTTACGCTGCCAGTATGGGCGCATACGGCGGCCCAGGTACTCGATCGCGTAGGTCTCCGTATAGGCCAGTAGCACATGCCGCTCCACCGGCGCGGCTGTAACCTTGCCCAGAGACAGGGCCACGCCCAAGTGAGCCGCTTCGCCGCGGCTGCTGCCCACTGCCTTCGGCATGTCCAGATCGTCCTCGCCGGCAAGTGCGCCCGTCGCCGCGAAATGCGCCATCGCATTTGTCGATAGCTCACTTGTGCCTTGTGCGCCGTCCGGCAAAGCCAGATTGAAGTAGCCCCAGTCAACACGAATGCGGTCGCCGGATTGGTGCAGGTACGCCTGGTCGCGCGTGCCCACGCGCAGGGCAGTCAGGCCATCGGTATGAAAGCGGCCCCACGTGACCTCCTGTGCCCGTTCGTTGACGGCGATTACCGGCGAGACATCCAGCATCAAGTCCACGCTATGCGGCGCACCGTCCGTCGAATTTACACTCCAGTTCAAGTACGTGACCGGACGCGACATTACATCCAGATCCGTTGGCAGCAGAGGCGTAAAGAACGTCACTTTGAGAGTCACGCCTTGGGCTGTGAAGGTATATCTCGTATGCAGCGGCGTTACCTCTACACTGCTCTGCTGCATCGCAGGCACTCGCGCCATGCCATTCCGCCGCGGCTCTGTTCCCATCCAGCGCAAAACAGTGCCGTCGATCCGGATCAATCCTGTCATCGGCTGCGCTGCCTGTGACCAGTGCTCGGTAGGGCGGTCCGTCAACTTATCCGCCATCGACCATATGCTGAAATACGGATCGTTCGTCACCAGAGGGACCGCAGGCGGCCGATGCTGTTCCTGACCCTTCGCAGCCATACACATCCCGCCCACGAGCAGCGAGACACACGCTACCACCGTCTTTGATTTCCGACGAAAACTCCAAGTCACGTAAAAATCCTTCCCAGGTTTGAATCAAACAGGTTCACATCAAACTTATTCTGCCGCGCACCTGAACCGCGCCCGAAAATATCCGGCAAAAGTCTCCGTGAGGCGTGTATGCCAGTTCTAATGCACATTCACGGTGCGATTCTTTTCATAACCCATGATGTGGTAGTAAGCCTCCCAGTCATTCCAGTCTATCGGCGGAGCAACGGGAGTATTCGGGTCCGCGAGTACACGCTCGAAATGTGCGAGCGCCTCGCGTGTTCGGGAAACGCCGGTCAGCCAATCGCCGTGATACCAGTTGCGCCACTGGCCGTATTCCGCACTCTTTTCCGCGGCCGTCAGACGATCCAGCGCAGCTTCCGCCTGCCGGATTTCGCCCATTGCCTCCGCGGCGTGACCGGCATCATGCGCCAGCACGCCGCGCGCCACATGGAGCAGCATGGTATTGCCCTCCATGTTGATGGAGATCATTGTCAGCACCTGCGCCTGATAAAAGTTGCGGCGCCCCGGCTCCACCAGATGCGCTGCCTGCTGCGCCTTCGCATAAACGGCCTGCCAGCGCGGCTGCGCTTCACTGCATACTGCTGCCTGGCGCGTCGCATCTTCTGTAAGCCAGCGTTTCCTGTCATTCGGTCCCAGGATATATGGAACCTGCCATTTCGGCGCCTGATCCGGGAGCACGTATGCAGGCATATCAACCTCCGCATAGAGCAGCATCTTACGGGCATCCGTGTGATATATCTGGTCGCCGTATTCGCGTCCGCCCGGCGTGTGTGCCGGCGCAGCAAAGTATTGCTTATATACCTCGGCAATCTCTGCCGCGGCAGCGGAGCCGAATTCTTCTTTCGCCCATTGCTGGTAGTAATCATCCGCCTGCCCGGCGGAAAGATTCCCCCATGCGGCCTCCATTGCCGCGCGCGACGACATCACTACCGGCCGCACATCGCTCGTGTTCACAAGGTAAAACTGCGTTGCTCCGGCCTGCGCAAAGCGTTTTGTCTCGGATAGCAGGCGATCGAGCGGCACCATCTCCGTTAGTTGATTGGCGTCATTGTTCATCATCGCCACGTGCAGATATGCGCCCTGCCCCTTCTGCACCTGTCCATCGTCCTGCAGCTTGCCGTACCCTGTATCGGACCACACGGTGATGACTTCCGGCGGAATCTTCAGCACGCCCTGCTGCATCAGCCGATTCCCCTCTTCCCACAAATCGGTAACAAAACGCGCATTCGGGTACCGCTTCCGCACAATCCGCATCTGATCCGCGATAGCCTGGCTGATGCGCTCACCAAGTGCCTTGTCGTTGTGCCTGACGGAAGGATCGGCAGCGGAATAAGAGGCATCGGACAACCCGCGCAAACCAACCTCCCACAGCACTTCCTGATCCGGGGCATAGGTGTTGACCGCGTTCTCCCACGCCCTCTGAATGATCTCCGGATGGAGCGTGTAGTCGTAGGGAACACCCTGCGGCCAGCGTGCAAAGTTCACACCCAGCGGCGTGGCATGGTGCTGCGACAGCAGTAATCCTCTTTCTGATACCAGCTTCACCTGGCCATCGTCCGGGAAAATCCATGAGCCGGGAGCGACCATATTGCCTTTGAGCCGCAGAATTGTTTCAAAAAGCTTGTTCCATACCTCCAGCGAAATGCCGCTATGATCGCTGACTTTGCCCGGCGCCCATCCCGTCAGCAAATCTTCATCGTTGATAAAGAAGCCACGGAATCGGTATAGCGGGCCAGGATCGCTCCTGTGAAAGTCCGCTGGAAGCGGAATGCTGACCCGCCGCTTCGGCAGATGATCCGTCCAGTAGTACATTGGATCGACTCCCAGCACCTCTTGCGAGAAGGTATAGATGGCATAAATCGTGCCGCGCATATCCGCGCCGTGCAGCAGGATTTTATCCTGCGTCTTTTTAGGATCGGCCGGGGCACGATCACGCACCGCGCGCAAAGAGAAGGACTCCGGCGTTTTCGGATCGTCCGCAGATGTGGGAGCCAAGCCTGCGATTACCAGCAGCGTGCCCGCCGTATCGCCCGCAGAAACAATACGCGGACGAACTCCAAAAACTTTTTCCATGTCGCCGGCAAGGTCGCGTGCCGCAAGCTGTAGGGGCTGCGGTTCTGTCGGGCTTATCAGGATGGACGTATTGCGGTCAATCTGGATAGGTGAAGCTTTCTGTGCGAAAACATGCTCCCCTGTTAAAAGCAGACAGGCAATAAAGAACGCAATCGCACTTTGCGCGAAGCGCTGAAAGAAAGATGTCACCCTGGAGTTCTCCATGCGTCAGGTTGTTTATTCGCAAGTGTTCTGCTGCGAGCGGGTTGCCAAAGAGATGTTCTGGCAACCCGCTCGCAAGTTACAAAAAGTTACAGCGATGTGCAGATGTTGCAATCGTTCTCTGAAGAAACGGCTAGAAGTAGAACTTCCCCTCAAGCTGTATCTGACGAGGCGTGTTGACCTGTGACGCAACCGGAGAGCCATTCAGATAGCCAAAAAACGTATCCGATGGATTGGTGTCAGGGCCTCCGTTTTGCGGATGGTTGAGCGCATTGAACGCATCGATGCGCAGTTGCAGGCGCATTGAATCGTGGATCGGTACTGTCTTGCGCAGTCCTATATTCCAATTATTCAGGTATGGGTTTCGCACATCGCCAAAGGTATTGGCGTTGTCGCTGCTCCAGGCGCTGAAGTCGTTGTATACGCCGTTCCTGCTCAGATCTTTCGTCGAGGTTGGCACCCAGTTATAACCGGGCAGAGACTGTACTTTTGTCCATGCAGGATAGGCCGCCAACTGCTCGACCGTCGTGCCGCGGTTTGGCCAAGGCTGAAATTTTGATTTGTCGAACCATTCCGTCGCACTCTTCTTGCTGCCGAGCGACAGATCGCCGCCCTCGTAGAATGAGCTGTTGGTCGGGAATCCCACCGGAGTACCGGAGTAGAAGTTATAGATTCCGGCAATTTCCCAGCCACCGATCAGCGCATCGACTGCATGATTGGCATGGCCGCCAATCAGCTTGCCGCGTCCAAAGGGCAGCGTATACGTTGGGCTCAAAACAAACTGGAACTTCCGGTCGCTGCCGCTCAGCACGCGATGCAGTTTCTGCGAAACTACCGACGCAGTGAAGTAGCCTGTCGCGTCCATTTGTTTGGTCCAACTGAAATTAGTGCTGAGGCCAAACCCATTTTTCATGCGGTGTTCGACTTTGACCTGTAGCCCATAATGTGTCGAGATTCCGGTATACTGGTTCTCCGTCAGGCCGTCCACCAGAGGATTAGGGCGCGCGAACAGGTAAGCCCTTTCGGTGTTCTGGGTATCAAGGCTCGTAGTGATGTATGGAGCGCCTTTAAAGGGATTTGTGACCTGCTGGTTTCCCGGCAGTGTATCGACCGGCCGCCCGGTTGCATCGAACTGCGGATCGAACGCTGCATGCCAGGTATCGAGGCTCGGGTTATCGATCTGATAGCCCACAGTCAGACCGTTGGTGCGCTCCCAAACACCGGCTACCTCGAACAGGTAGTCCTTAAACTGCTGCTGCAAGCGCAGGCTGGCATCATCCGTATACTGTCTCTTTACCTTCGATGTGTAAAAACTTGACACCGAACCGACATTGGTCAAAATACCCTTTGAGTTGCCTGTAAGGGGCACAAGACCGTTCGGAAATGGGTTATCCAGCGTGGCGGCGGTTGTGTAGAAATTGTCATTCGATGCCGTGAACGGCGTGGACGAGCTAAAGCCCAGTTGGTTGCCATGATTTGCAACAAAGTTGGCCTGCGTGAAGCGTCCATACCCGCCGCGAAGAACAGTGTGCGGATAAAACTGGTATGCAAAGCCAAGGCGCGGCTGGAAATACTTGTATCTCAGGTCAGTAACGGACCGGCTAGTGCCATCCGTGCCTGCATATTCAATGGCGCCAAGAGCCTGGAACGCCGTTGGATCACTGCGGTACTTCTGCAACAGCGCAACACCGGTGTTGGGAGCCGTGCCACCAATGATCGAGGCATATCTAGACTGCGCATAGTCCGTTACGGGAGCGATGTTTGCCGTAGGATCGAAGCGGCTGAAATACCGATCATGCCTCTCCGTCAATCCCATTTGCAAGTCCCAACGCAGCCCCAGGTTCAACGTCAGCTTAGGCGTGACACGCCAGTCGTCCTGGGCATAGAAACCCATAAACGGTTGTCCCCAGAACGCCGTCGCATTGTTCGCGATAGAACCGCCATTCGGCATGCCGAGCACAAAGTCCGGAGTGCTCAAATCGCTTCCCGGAGGCGCAGACGTATTGGGGTTCGGCTCAGTCCACGCATCGGAGAAGCTAAAAGTCCCTGCCCCCTGGAACAGATTGCCAGACGCTTCCTGTTGCAGTAGATATTCGCCGCCGTAACGCAAGGTGTGATTACCAATGATCTGGGTTACAAAACCCCGGCCCTCCCACTCGTAATCGTTTTCATAGAGCGGACCTAGAATGTCGCCTACGGTAATGCCAATCGTGCCCGTGATTTGCGGCAATCCCCCCGCTGTTTGAATAGCGGCAAGGTCCTGCGAAAATCCATACTGCGTGGGATCGAGGCCTACGGTTGCAGGGCCGTCCGTGGTTTTGAAGGCGGTAGCATTCGCGTTCGCCGTTACCACCAGCTTAGGATTGATGACCCAGGAGTGATTGATCGTCAGTCCATAGTTGTGACGGACCAGGTTCTCGCCCACCAAAACGTTGCTCGGTCCAAATGGGTCCTGAGTATGTTCGTTAAGGCTGTTGTAACGCCATTCCACGTAGCTGTGGTTGTTATTGTTCCAAGCATGGTCAACACGAATGGCATAGCTGCCGAAGTGGTCATTCTTGGGGCTGTTCTCAAGATAATCGTTGGTGGTTGTATTTGCGACCGTGGGCGGCGTATTGGGGAGCGGCAGCAGGTCGAAGATAGCCTTTGCCATGGGGCTGATACGCTCTTTCGGTATCACGGCACCTTCGAACGGCTGACGATTGCCGGTGGTCGGATCGATCTGCAGCGGATCATAAATAGTAGCAGGGTAGATCACATTATTGGTGACTTCCACTATCTGGCTGAAATCTCCCTGACGTTCCGCTGCCGTGGGCAGGCCCAGAAAGCCCGTCGCCGATGGCGAGATGCTGCGGATGCCGTCATAGGAGAAGAAGAAGAATGTTCCCTTCTTGCCTCCGTTATAAAACTTTGGAATCCAGACAGGACCGCCTACTGTGCCGCCGTATTCGTTGAAGCGGATGACGGGCGTGGGCTTGTTGGTGGCGTGGTATTGCGTATAGGCGGCGTTGATAAAGTTGTTCTGGTTGCGCTCATACAGGTCGCCGTGGAACTTGTCCCCGCCGGATTTCAGCGACATGTTGATGGTGCCCGCGGCTGTGCGGCCAATGGATGCGTCGTAAGAGCTTGTCGTTACACGCACCTCGTCAACCGCGTCCATCGGTGGTATGAACGCGATGTCTCCGCTGGAGACGATGGTGTTGGATGCTCCATCGACGACGTAGTTCACGGCGTTGGTGCCCGAGCCGGATGCGTTCACCGACATGCCAGACTCGGAGACGTTGGACCACAGATAAGCCGCGCCACCCTGGGGCGGAGCCATAAAAACGCCGGGAGCCAGTACGGCAAGCTCCGTGGGCGCATTGGATTGAGAGGGCAGCTCATCGAGTTCGCTATTCGTCAACACCGTGCCGGAAACTGCCGCGGTCGTGTCAATAAGCGGAGTTGTCGACTGCACAACAATGCTTTCGGTAGCTGATCCAACTCTCAGCGTGACGTCGACAAACTTCTGGTCGGCAACCTGGAGTTCGACAGCGGAGTGCTCCAACGCCGCAAAGCCTGGCGCTGTCACCCGGAACCGGTAGTTCCCGGCCACCAGGGAATCGAGTCGCCATTCGCCAGTATCGTTCGTTTGCGTTTTGATCACGACGCCCGTGATCTCCGAGGTGACGACCACTTGGGCGCCAGCCACCACATCTCCCTGCTGGTCGGCAACTCGTCCACCCAGCGTGGCGGTACTACCCTGGGCCCTTGCTTTCGGTGCTCCTGCCAGGAGCGCCAGAAGGAAGGCCACACCAAGCATGACTATCACGCTGGTAATACGCGTGATTGGCGCGCCTGTTCTTGCTGTTGTTTGGTATCCATATTTCCCGGTTTGCATTGATCGTGCCTCCGTAAAAAAGTCGTTCGTTCGTGACCAGCAGCCTGGACGTAACAGTCTGTTCATGGCTGCTTGCGCCCCGTAGACATCCAGTATTAGCGCCGAATGTCGGCTCAGGACGGGCTACAGGCCGTACCGGCTGACTGCTCATTCGAACGCCATCCGTAGTACACCCATGAAACAACGCCAGTCATGGTAGGTAACAGTTCCTTACAGTAATGAATCCGATTAAGCCAAATGAAATCAATAACGTATTGGACGGAATAACGAAGCGCAAAAAAGGATTACGACCGCTTGAATGTTTGACATATACTTGGACAGTGCCAGGTTTGCTTGATCCTCGCGCCGCATTAGAAGGCGATCGCCCAGAGACGGATGGAATTGACTCTGCTCTTATCCGTCAAGAGCTCAACCACATCCTGGAGAGCCGCCATTTCCGCCACAGCAAGCGCGCTCAACAGTTCCTGCAATTTGTCGTCGAGCAGAAAATAAGCGGAAACGAAGAACAGATCAAAGAGCGGCTGATCGGTGTGGAGGTCTT
>JAATFM010000276.1 GCA_015655195.1 Terriglobales bacterium | reverse complement strand
GGCTTTACCAACGCGGTGGCAAATGCCGCGCTGACGGCCCGGCAGGAGCTGCGCCTGCCGGTAACGATGACAGTAGCTTCGGCGGAGACGACGGTCGAGGTCAGCGCAGCAGCCGAGGCAGCCATCAACACCGAGAACGGCACGCTGGCCAATGCAATTACCAACGAGCAGATCACGCAGTTGCCGATGAACAGCCGCGGCGTCTCGTCGAGCCCGCTCGGAACGCTGGCAATTTCGCCGAGCGTCGTCGAGGATAGCCAGGGCAACATGGCCGTCGGCGGAGCCACTTCCGCGCAGACGGGCTTTTCCGTGGACGGCATCTCGACGGCGAATGTGCGCTCGAACGGCGCGCTGAAAGACGCCTATCCCTCCTCGGAAAGCATCGCGGAAACGAAGGTGACGGCCTTCAACAACAACGCCGAGTTCGCGCAGATCGGCGACGTGACATTCACCACCAAGAGCGGCATGAACAAGTGGCACGGCAGCGCCTTCGAATACTTCCAGAACGACACGCTCGACGCGACGATCTACGGCTTCAATACCAAGGCTCCGAAGAACTTCAACGACTTTGGCGGAAGCGTGGGCGGGCCGGTGCCGAAGCTCGGTGGGCGGACGTTTTTCTTCGCCGACTACGAAGGCAACCGCAAGACGCAATCCTGGCCGGAGAAGCTACTGGTGCCGACAGCCGACGAGCGCGCCGGCAACCTGACCGATCTGGTAAACGCCCAGGGCGCAGGCGCTCCGCTGAACGATCCCTCCACCGGAACGGCTTATGCCAACAACACGATTCCCACTATCAGCCCGGTAGCGCAGGCGCTGCTGGCTTACTACCCGCTGCCCAACGCCAGCGGCGCGGGCTACAACTACCAGACGCTGGTGCCGATTCCATCGAATACAAACGGCTGGGACTTGCGCGTGGATGAGACGCTGACCGCGAAGCAGAGCCTCTATGCGCGCTTTAGCTGGAAGAATCTCAGCTACTCGCAAGGCGGCGGCGGGCAGACGGCGAACCAGTTTCTGCCCAATGTCACCGCGCTCGACCGCAACCGCAGCCTGCTTGTCTCCTACAGCTACGCAATGACGAACAGCCTCGTGAACGAGTTCCGCTTCGGCTTTACCAATTTCAACGAGAACGACGGCTTCCCGATCCAGGGCAGCACGGCGATCTCCGGTCTTGGTTTGCAGGGAATCAATCTCAGCGCGCATCCTACCGGCGACGCCTTCCCGACCTTCTCCTTCAACGACGGCAGCTTCTCGAACATCGGGCAGAACCGCGTCGGGACGACAATCTCGCAGACGATGGAATTTACCGACAACCTGACATGGAACCTGGGCCGGCACACGCTGAAGTTCGGCGGCGATGCGCGGCGGGTGCGCTACAACGCGCTGATGTTCTTCCAGCCCTCGGACGATTACGGTGATTTCATCTTTTATCCGGGGCTGTTTACGAATTACGCTCTCGGCGACTTGCTGCTCGGGCTGCCGCAGGAGTCGTTTTTCGCCATTACCAGCCCGCAGATCAACGCCACGGCAACGCAGTGGGGTCTCTACGGGCAGGACGAATGGCAGTTGACGCCGCGGCTCACAATGAGCTTTGGACTGCGGTGGGAGCTTTTGCCGTCGTTTGTTGAAAGCCGTGGCAACCTGGGCAGCTTTGACCCGGCAACGAACAGCGTGCTGGTACCGGATTCCTTCGTAACGAAAGGCAACGAGGCAACGGCAGCCGACTCGACGCTGCAAGGCGTTTACACTGGCTTTCTCGAAACCTTCAATGCCTGCGAGCTTCCGAACAGAAACGCGGCGCTGGCCTGCTCCAATGTGCGGACCGCGAGCCAGGATGGCGTCACACAGGGGCTGCGGCAGCTCTACAAACTCGACCTCGACCCGCGCGTCAGCATTGCCTACCGCCCGTTTGGCAACGACAAAACGGTGATTCGCGCCGGCTTCGGCATCTTTACACAGACGACGCTGGGGCCGATGTCGTTTAACAATGCCGGAAACCCGACCTCGAACCTGCTGACGAATGTGAATGCGGTCAGCGGCGCGAACGGCGGGCTGGCAGTGGTGCCGGCGGCATTTCAGTTTCCGCAGACTTCGCCCGCGTCGGCGGCGATCACTCTCGGCGGCGGGAGTCTGGAGCAGGCCAACGATCCGCATTTCCGCGACCCGCAGGCGGCGCAATGGAACCTGACCGTCGAGTGCGAGCTTACGCCCGACACGGTGGCGCGCGTCAGCTACGTGGGAATGTCGAATTACCGGCTGCCGGTAACGGTGGACCTGAACCAGATTGCGCCCAGCACGACTCCGTGGAACACCGGCGCGACGGCGGGGCCGTTTTTAGACAACCGCGCCCCATACCAGAACTGGACACTGCTGATGTCGGCCGAAAATATCGGCCACTCCTCGTATCAAGCGGGGATTGTGGAGGTAAATCACCGGCTACGGCATGGGCTGGCTCTTCAGGCCAGCTATACGCTGGCCAAAAACCTCAGCGACGCGCAGGGCAGCGACGCGCCGACGGTCTTTGGCAGCGAAGAAGCGTACGCAGTGGAGGTTGCAAACCGCTTCGATCTGCGCTCCGTCCGCGGCAACGTGGTGGCAACGCCGCGCCAGAGAGCGCTAATCAGCGGAACGTATCAACTGCCCATTGGGGCGGGGCGCGCTTGGAGCCGTTCGGGCCTTGCAAACACCGTCTTCGGCGGATGGGATCTCAGCACGGTCACGACGCTCGAAACCGGCGAGTGGCTCACGCCGACCACAAGCCCGGCATTCGACCAGTCGAACACCGGCATGGCGGTGCGCGCCGGCGGCGGTGCAATTCTGCGCCCGGATTGCGGCAACGGAGACCCGTATCGCAGCCAGACGCCGGGAGTCTTCTTCAACGTGGGCGCATTTGCGGAGACGCCTGCCGGAGCGGGGCGCTTTGGCAACTGCGGCGTGGGAATTCTCGAAGGGCCGAAGATGGTAAACGCCAACGCTGGCCTGTCACGCACGACAAGCTTCCACGAGCGGTATAAGCTGCGCTTCGAGGCCACGTTTACGAACGCGGTGAATCGGTCCAACTTTGCGCCGCCGGCCACGAATATCAGCAATCTCTCCACCTTCGGCGCGCTGACTACGGTGCTGCCGCAGGGACAAGGCGGAAACCGCACAGGCCAACTGGCGCTGCGGCTGGATTTCTGATCGGAGAAAGGGCAGAAAAGGAGAAAAGTGGAGTGGATTTGAGAAAGCCCGCCGGAGATTCCGGCGGGCTTTCTTCACGCTGGGCGGTGTTTTGTGTCCCGTGCCCCATCCTTGCGCCTTCTTTCTGGCGCAAGGGTGGGATAGCACTCCCCGCCAACTCACCACAGAAACGATCAGGCGGGCAGCGCAAGCAACGCGCCCCAGTTGAGGCCAGTGCCGAAGGCCGCAAAAACCAGCGGTGCTGAAACGGGTTTGGTCTGCGCGGCGAACCACTCATCGGCGGCAATGAGCAGCGAGGCCGCCGAGGTGTTCCCATAGCGTTCGAGATTGGTGAAAAACCGCTCGTGGGGAACTTTCAGAGTGTCAGCAACGCGCTTGATGAGGTTCAGATTCGCCTGGTGCATCAGGTAAACAGCCGGCGCGTCAGGCGCAAGCGAGTTGCGTTCCAGCAGGGTCTTGATGGCTCGCGGAATCTTGCGGCTGGCCTGAAGAATGACATTGAGGCCCTGCATGTGAATCCGGCCGGCTTCGAGCTTGAGAATCTCCGAGGCCGATCCGTCGGTGTGGAGCGTGAAATCCGCGATGCGCACAAGGCCGGAGTCCGGATCGACGAGGCACGCGCCCGCGCCGTCGCCGAAGAGGATGGCAGTGTCTTTGCCCTCCGGCGTGCGATCGACGGCCCGCGACATGGTTTCCGCGCCGATAACGAGAACGGGACCGACCTTCGGGGCAAGCTGGCTGGCGAGCGTAAGCCCGATCAGCGAGCCGGCCGAGGCCACAGGAATATCGAGCGCGGGAGTCTCGGTCAGCCCGAGCTCGGCGGCGATCTGGCTGGCCGCGCCGGGCGTAAAGCGCGGAGCCGAGCCGGATGCAACCAGAATCATTCCCAGAGATTCGGGCGCGACGGCGGCTTTTTCCAGGCAATTCCGCGCAGCAGCAAGGCCGAGCGAGGCGACAGTCTCGTCGTCCGCGGCAAAGCGCCGCTCCGAGATGCCGGAAACGTTGAGAATCCACTCAGGCGTGACGCCGGTCAACGCGGCAAGCTCGTCATTGCCGACGCGGCGCGCGGGCAGATGCGAGCCAAAGGCTCTTAGAAAAGCCATTCCGTTCCCTCAGCCCTGTTTCGCGGCAATGTAGGCATCAACCTTGCGCAGAGTGTCGAATTTCCGCGCCGAGAGGTCGGAATCAGGCACGGTGACGCCGAACTCTTCTTCAAGGCCGCTCACAAAATCCGCCAGCGCGAAGGAATCGAGAATGCCGGACGAAAAGAGTGATTCATCTTCGCCGGGATCGGCCTCGGCTTTGCCGGTTACGGAGCGAAGAACGCTAAGGACGCGAGCGTGCGATTCCATCATTTTCCCCTTGTAGGGCGGACACGGTGGGGGCCGAGTGCCGCTCTTTATATGCCTGGTAGCCTGCCATGAGATCGGAGACCAGCGCATCGGCCAGTGCGCGGTAGCCGTCTCCGGTAAAGTGCGTGTGGTCGGGCTGCGCCCATCCGGCGTAGACCCAGCGCTGCATCGCGCCAAGGCCACCCATGCGCTGGCGCTGGTCCCAGTAGGCGCAGCCAAACTGCCGGCAGACATCGCGCTGCACGGCGATCACGGAGTCCGTGCCGGTAAAGGTGCGCCACGAGCGGCGGCCTCCGATAGAACGGTCCGGCGGGCCGACAAAAAGGACCGATGCATCCGGCGCGACCTGCCGGATAGTTGTAAGGATGTTGAAGAGCGACTGCCGGTAAGTTGCCTCGTCGAAGGCTGCGCTCGCCGCCTCGTTGGTGCCGTAAGCCAGCACGACGAGCGCCGGCTGGTTGGCTCGGAGGTAGTCCGTGAAGAGATTCTGGTTCCAGCGCAGGATCAGCGGGGCCACTGCGCCGTTGATGCCGAGACACTCCCACGTAACGCCGGGCTGCGTTGCCACCCAGCCAAAGAGAGTCACCGACGCGGAGTCCTGCGTCGTCAGCTCGAAGTGGTGCTCGCCGGGGGTGCAGGTGTAGTGGAAGACGCCGGGCTCAATCCCGGTAGAGACCGGGACAGCGGCTTCGGTCGCACTCTGGTTCGCAGTCGGGTCCGTGGTTGCGGCAGCGCCGGTCTGAATCATCGTCGCATTGCTGCCGTTGTCGGTGAATCGCAAACTGCCGCCGCCGGGCTGCTGAAGGTATTGCAGATCGAGCGTAGAGCAGGGCGTGTCAAGGCTGACGGTCTCGCCTGCCCGCTCGGTCGAGATGCGAATGCCGCCCATGCCAAGGGCTTCGCCGTCGGTAAGCTGCTGGAACTTGTTGCCCGCCGTGGCCCAGCCCGAGGACTGCGACGCCGTGGAGCCGAGAATGTGGTATCCGGGAAACGGGTGGCCGGCGTAGAGGTAGCCGACGCCGCCGTCGCCGAACTCAGACTGGAAGACGCGGCGGGCCTCGCCGGTAAACATATCGGCGGCGGTGTGGGAGTCGCCCCACTGAAGGACGCGGACGGTCGACAGCGGTCCTGATCTGGCGTCAGACCCGGTTCCGGCGACAGTTCCAGCGCCCGCCACGATTCCCGCCCGCCGAGCCTGCTCGTATGCCGCAAGCTGTGAGTAAAAGCCTTCGAGCGAGCCAAGATACGAGATGGCGTGCGGCGCAGGCTCCTTGAGCCGGTCGGAGATTTCCTCGATCACGGCCTCGCGCTGAACGATATGCGCGTGAGGTGCAGCATAGTTGGCGCGAGACGTTGCGGAGCGGCCTCGGGCCGAAGAAGAAGCGGCGCGGCCGCGAGTTGTCGAGTGAGCTTTTGAGGCCGTGCCGGCCTGTGCGGTGTGCTTTTTCTTAGCCGCGGCGGCAAACTGCACGGTCGCCGCCCCTACCAGCAGCCAGACGAGCAGCGCCGCAAGCGCAACAGCGGCTTTTCTCGCATTGGAATGAATTCTGCTCACGGAAGCACGACTCCTTTATGTATATCTATATCGCCCGGCCCGGCCTGCCCCTTATTGCGATTGTGCTGTTCTGCTTGCTCTTTATTTCCAGGTTCTGTTTGGTTTTTATCGTCCGATGCCGGTTTGTCCGGGTGGCTGGCCGGAATTGTGGCCGGAACTGCGCCCGGTGCCGTCGAAGCTGGAACCGTCTGAGCTGGCGCGGCTTGCGGCAATGCGGGCTTGACCTGTGGGGCCGGAACGGGTGCCGGCACAGGCTGCGGCGCGGATTTCAGCCGGGACTTCGGCGTAGGCTTCTGCGCGGCCTTTGGTGCGGGCTTAGCCTGGGCCTTCGGCAGGGCGATTCCGTGCTGCATCTTCCACCGATCATAGCGCAGGCCGAACTGGTCCACAAAAAGCCCGCCCACGATGGCCGCGCCCTGCGGCGTGGGATGCAGCAGGTCGGCGGTCACGAGCCGGGGGCTGTCGGCAAACCATCGGCTCACCGTCCCATTGCCGCCCATCGCGTCGTAGGTGTCGAAGAAGGCGCAGTGCGTTTCTGCCGCCACCTGACGCTGGATGGCGACTATCTCGGGGATGGTTGCCATCGTCTCGATCTCATTGAGGCCGGAGCGCTCGCCGCGGTCCATCGGACTCATTATCAGGATCGGCGTGCCCGGCGAGGCGGCGCGGATGCGCGTAATAGCAAGGCGCAGTTCGTCGGCATACTGCTTGTGGACGAAGTTGCCGAAGCTGCTCTCGTTCGAGCCATAGTTGACGACGATCAGCGCAGGCGCGGCGTGGGCGAGCTGCTCGTGCCACAGGCCCGGTTCAAGGACGCGGGCCAGCACGCTGGTCGTCGCGCCGTTGAGGCCGAGGCTGTCATAAAGCAGGCCAGTTGTCCCGTGGCGGAAGTCGAGGCCGAAGAGAGTGACGAGCCCGGCCGTAACACGTAGCGTAACTTCCTTCGTACCGGCGGGCAGATCGACGTGAAGCCAACCGACGGATTGCGTATCGGCACTCGTCGATTGCTCGGCAATCTGCTTGCCGTCGGCTTCGACAGCGAAGCTTCCGCCACCCGCATGGGCTAGGTACTCGATTTCCGCCGCAGACTGCTCGGATTCCGTGAGACGGAATTTGCTCCACGCGCCCGGCTGGCCTTCAAAGGCCGCGCCGCCCATGCCGTAAACGCCTTGCCGCATCAGGCCGACGCCGTGGTGAATCTTCCAGCCGGAATCGCTCATTTCCACGCCGCGGTGGCCGTACCAGGCCCAGGGCTTGGCAATCAGCGTGTAGCCGCGCCCCGCGTCGCCGAAGCGCGCCTGCAACTGGGCACGAATGTCGCCGGTGATAAGGTCGGCGGTGGTCGGCGAATCGCCGTAATGCAGGATTGTGACAAGGCCACCCTTATGTTGCTCCAGCTTCCAGAGCGCGGTAAAGACGGGGTCTAGCTGGTTTGTAGCGTCAATGAGGTAAGGCGAGTCAGGCAGCGCGCCGGTGATAACGGGCTTGGGCTTCGGCGGCACCGGCGGCGCAGGCGCATGAGGCCAGCGCAGTTGAAATGCGTCGGCAACGATGGCCGGCGCAAGTCCCTTGGCGGTATCAATGCGCCAGTGCCAGAAGGCCAGCACCGCCACGGTGACAGCAATGGCAAGCGCGGTCTTGAGCGGAAATGAGGCTTTGCCCTTCACCTGAGAAGCTCTGGGCGGAGGCTGCGACGGAGGCTCGGAGCTATCAAAAATTGCCATAGACGAAGGGAGCGGAGCCGCGGCCCGCGAGCGTTTGAATGAGCAGGATGAGGCCGGCGACGGCGACGCCCTGCACCCAGAAAGGCGTGCGGGCAGCCGTCAAGGCGAAGCGGTCGAACCAGTTCGACGGCAGGCAGTGGGCGATGGAGGCAAGCAGCAGCACGCCGGCAACGATAGGCGTGATGTTGCCGACCGAGAAGGTCAGCGAGCCTAGGCCGCGCAGCATCGCACCGACGGTTTCAAGATTCGGCGCGCGGAAGAAAATCCACGTGAAGCAGACAAAATGGAAAGTCAGCAGGCCGGCGGGAAGTTTCGCCCACCATGCCGACGACGGAACCGGAACAGCGCCGCGCTGTCTCTTGCGCTTTTCGCCGTGCCGCTTCCATGCGAAGACCACGCCGAGCGCGGCTCCGTGCAACGCGCCCCAGATGGCGAAATTCCACGAGATGCCGTGCCAGAGCCCGCCGAGGATCATGGTGACAAAGAAGGCGTAGCTGTAGGAAAGCACCGGGAACTGGCGGCGCTTGGGCAGCAGGTCGAAGAGGTAATCGCGCAGCCACTCGGAGAAAGTGATGTGCCAGCGGCGCCAGAAATCGGAGATGTTCGTCGAGAGATATGGCGTGCGGAAATTTTCTTGCAACTCGATGCCGAGCAGCAGTGCCGCGCCGCGGGCGATGTCCGTGTAGCCGGAAAAATCGAAGAAAAGCTGGAGCGCGTAGCCGTAGACGGCAATGAGAATCTCGGCGCTCGAATAGAGAGCCGGCGTGTCGAAGACGCGGCCCACAAGATTATTGGAAAGATAGTCGGCGATAAGGAGCTTTTTGACGAGTCCCACGCAGATCAGCGCCAACGCCCGGGAGCCGCGCTCGGGCGTGAGCGAGAAGGGCCGCGCAAGCTGCCCCAGCAGGTTGCCTTGGCGCGGAATCGGTCCTGCGGTCATCGAGGGAAAGAAGAGCGCGGCGGCAAGATAGTCGAGAAGGTTGCGCGTGGGCTGCATCTCGCCCAGGTAGATGTCGAGGGTGTAGCTGAGCGATTGGAAACAGTAGAACGAGAGGCTGAGCGGCAGCAACCACCCAAGGTGCAGGTGGCTCACCATCGGGATCAGTTTGAGGCTCATCATCAGGCTGACATTGAGCAGCACCGAGAGCCATACCAGCGCGAGCCGCGCCGGTTTCCCTTTGGCACGGGCCAGTCCAAGACCGATACAAAAGTCCGCCGTCGCGGCCAGCGGCAGCGCGAGATAGATCAGCGAGAAGCGGGCGAGAAAGAAGAGGTTCGCCGCGGCCAGCAGACTAAGCTGGAGCCGCCGCGATGGAGCGGCGAGCCAGATCAGCAGACACGCCGCCACCAGAAACACGTAGAAAGGAGCAGAACTGACGAGCATGGAGAAAGAGTTCGCGCTTAGGACGTTTCAGGGAACTTTGTAAGACGAAGCCGGAATTTCCGAGCCGACGCAATTGCCACTCTGCGACGGCTTTGAATGCGGCTGAAAACGGCGATATTTTTCCCTGAAACGCTTTCAGTGTAGCTGTGATTATGGACTATTTTTTCAGGAACACAATGCCGAGTGCATGAGGGTTGGAACAAAAGTCGTCACTGTTTCGGGATAGATGCCGAAATGGGAGACGCGAAAAAGAAATTTTCGGCAATGGGTCAGCTTGAAAGATACGTACCGGGTGCCCCACCCTCGCCGGGTCTTTGTTTTTCCGGCTAGGGTGGGATAGCTCCCCTGCAAACGGACCTGCAACCGGATTTTCGCGCCAGCCGGCTCCGCGAATTCACAGCCCGCGTGTTGCCGGGCGCGGGCGCGGCATGGTTCACTTGAGGCCGGCAGCGGGAGAGCGAAGATGAGCTACATTCTGGCGCTGGACCAGGGAACGACAAGCTCGCGGGCGATTCTCTTTGACTCATCGGGCGGGATCGTCTCCCCAGTCTCCCTCGCCCAGCGCGAGTTCCAGCAGTTCTATCCGAGGGCAGGCTGGGTGGAACACGACGCCGATGAGATTCTTGCCACACAGCTAGCCTGCGCGACAGAAGCCCTCGAACGCGCCGGCGCAAAGCCCGCCGACGTGGCCGCGCTCGGCATCACGAACCAGCGCGAGACGACGATTGTGTGGGATCGCGCAACCGGCAAGGCGATTCATCCCGCAATCGTCTGGCAGGACCGCCGAACTGCTGCGCAGTGCAGCTCTTTGGAAGAGAGCGGAGCTGGGGAGACAGTCGCAAGCCGCACTGGCCTGGTTCTCGACCCTTATTTTTCCGGCACCAAGGTCCGGTGGATTCTCGACAACGTGGAAGGCGCGCGGGCGCGCGCCGAGCGCGGCGAGTTGGCCTTCGGCACTGTCGATTCCTGGCTGATCTGGCATCTGACCGGCGGCAAAACGCATGTTACGGATGTGACGAACGCCTCACGCACGCTTCTCTATAACATCGTCGAAGGTTGCTGGGACGAAGAGCTGCTGCGTCTGCTCGACATTCCCGCATCGCTTCTGCCGCAAGTGGCGTGGTCGAGCGAGCGCGTTGGAACGGCAATCGCGAAGGGCCTCGAAGGCATCGCGATCAGCGGCATTGCCGGCGACCAGCAGGCCGCGCTCTTCGGTCAAATGTGCTGGCAGCCGGGCGAGGCGAAGAACACTTACGGCACGGGCTGCTTCCTGCTTCAGCACATCGGCGGCGAGTTCCGCCGCTCGCGGCACAAGCTGATAACAACCGTGGCGGCAAGCGCGTACAAGCGGCTCGAATACGCTTTCGAGGGCAGCATTTTTATCGGCGGCGCGGTGGTGCAGTGGCTGCGCGACAACCTGCGGCTGATCGGCTCGTCTGCGGAAGTGGAAGCGCTCGCCGCCTCCGTGCCCGATGCGGGCGGCGTGGTCTTTGTGCCGGCCTTTGTGGGCCTCGGCGCGCCGCACTGGGACCCGCACGCCGGCGGATTGCTGATCGGTCTGCGGCGCGATACGCGGCACGGGCACATTGCGCGGGCCGCGCTCGAAAGCATCGCTTTCCAGGTCGCAGATGTTCTCGAAGCAGTGAAAAGCGAGACGGGAACGCCGCTTCACGGCCTGCGCGTGGACGGCGGCGCGGCGGTAAACGACCTTCTGATGCAGTTCCAGGCCGACATTCTCAGCGTGCCGGTGGTGCGTCCGCACGTCACGGAGACGACAGCGCTCGGCGCGGCCTATCTCGCCGGGCTTGCAGCGGGTGTCTGGGAGAGCCCCGAGGCTCTCAAAGCCAGCCGCGGAGACGACAAACGATTTGAGCCTAAGATGGAAGCAACCGAGGCCGCCTCGCGCAGAAAACAGTGGCTGCGCGCAGTGGAGCGGACCAGAAACTGGACGGAGTGAGCGATGCGGCGCGAAGAGATGTTAGCGAAGCTGCGCGAGCGGTCAAGGCCGGATGCGATTCCGTGGGATATTGCCGTCATCGGCGGCGGCGCGACCGGCATGGGAGTGGCTGTCGATGCGGCTTCGCGCGGACTTTCCGTAGCGCTGGTCGAAGCGCACGACTTCGGTAAAGGCACCAGCAGCCGCTCGACAAAGCTCGTTCACGGCGGCGTGCGCTATCTCGAACAGGGCAATGTGCCGCTCGTCATGTCGGCTCTCAAGGAGCGTGGGCTGCTGCGGCAGAATGCGCCGCATCTGGTGCGCGATCTGGCCTTTGTGGTGCCGAATTACTCCTGGTGGGAAGCGCCGTTTTACGGCATCGGCCTCAAGCTCTACGACCTGCTCGCGGGTAAGTACGGCTTTGGAGCCTCGAAGCTCCTGTCGCGCGAAGAAACGCTCGAACGGCTGCCCAGTCTCGAACCCGAAGAGCTGCGCGGCGGCGTGATTTACTACGACGGCCAATTCGACGACGCGCGGCTTCTCGTGCATCTCGCCATGACAGCCGCCGAGCACGGAGCCGCGGTCGTGAACTACTGCGCGGCGGAGCGGCTGCTGCGCGACGCTGACGGCTACATAAACGGCCTCGCGGCGCGCGACGGCGAGACGGGCGAAGAATTCATCATCCGAGCCCGCGTGGTGGTAAACGCCACCGGAGTCTTTACCGACACGGTGCGAAAAATGGTAGACCCCGACGCGGAAGAGCTGGTCGTTACAAGCCAGGGAATTCATCTTGTTTTTGACCGCAGCTTTTTGAAAGCTGAGTCAGCGCTAATGGTTCCCCGGACCAGCGACGGTCGCGTTCTCTTCGTGATTCCGTGGCACGGGCACGCCGTTGCCGGCACCACGGACACGCCCGTCGACGCGCCGGAGCTGGAGCCGCGCGCGCTCGACGAGGAGATTGAGTTCATCCTCGAAACCGCCGGCCGCTACCTGAGCCGTCAGCCCACGCGTGCCGATGTGCTGAGCGTTTACGTGGGGCTGCGGCCACTCGTAAAAGGCGACGGCAAGACCTCCGCGCTCTCCCGCGACCACCTGATTCACGTGGACCCCTCCGGCCTGCTGACGATTACCGGCGGCAAGTGGACGACGTACCGGCACATGGCGGAGGATTGCGTGGACCACGCCATTACGCTGGGCCGGCTCAACGAGGCTCCCTGCGCGACGAAGATGCTGCACATACACGGTTACATGGAAAACGCCGAAGACCTTGGCAGCTTAGCGGTCTACGGAGCCGATGCAACAGCAATTCAGGCGCTGGCCGCGAGCGATGCGCAGCTCGCAAAACAGCTTCATCCGGCTCTGCCCGTGATCGGCGCGGAGATTGTGTGGGCGGCTCGCGAAGAGATGTCGCGAACGGTGGAAGACGCGCTGGCGCGGCGGACGCGGGCGCTATTTTTGAACGCGAAGGCGGCGATGGAAATGGCGCGGCCCGCGGCGGAGCTTCTTGCAGCCGAGCTAGGCCGCGATGCAGCATGGATCGAAGAGCAGACGGTTGCGTTTTGCCGTCTTGCAGAGCAGTATCGAGTCTCGTAGCAGTATCAAACAGGCAGAAACGAGGAGGTCAGCGATGGCAACACAATGCACACACGCGGCAAAGTACACGGAAACAGTAAAACCACGCACCAAGGGCTGTGAGGAGTGCCTCAAGATGGGCGACACATGGGTGCATCTGCGGCTCTGCCTCGAATGCGGGCACGTAGGCTGCTGCGACTCGTCAAAGAACCGGCACGCGCGGGCGCACTTCCACGAGACGCAGCATCCGGTGATCCAGTCCGCCGAGCGCGGCGAGAACTGGCGCTGGTGCTACGTGGACGAGACCTATCTTTAGGGAAACGAAGTTACCTTCGGCGTCTTTCGCGGCTTGGTCGATGTCGGCCCGCCCGCGTCGTCAATTACATTGGAAATCTCGCCAAGATTATCGAGGGCCACCGTAATCATGTCGTGAAACCGCACTCCCGGCGCATGCGGGACTTCCATTGCCCGCGTCAGCGTTACATTCGGATGTCGGAAGACGGAATACACTCCCAGTCCCCATGCCTCATGCGTCGTCACGCCATCCGCCACCTTGTAGGAAGCCCAACCATTCACGCCCGGCGCTGCGGTAAAACTTGCCTGATCGGGCGCGTCATACGGGATTTCCGACTGATAGAAATACGTCCGTCCCGCGTTGCCCTTCCACAGCACCTGAAACTGCTGATGGTGCTCCACAAAAAGCCCATAGGCCGTTACACGGTCGCCGTTGACGACCAGCCCGTTTGCGCTGGTATTCTCCGTCCAGCCCACGCCCTTGCCGTGATCGGCGCGCCAGATCCACGTGTGGTCAATCAGCGTGTCATTCGCGTCCACGAGCAGGTTTACCTGCGCGCGTCCCACGCCCGCGCCGCCCACGCGAAAAAAAACATCGCTCAGCGTAATCGGGTTCCGCGCATGGTTCGCGTGGCTCGTGCCGGAACCCACCTCCACCAGCGCCGGCGATCCCTTCTCGCCCGCGTCAATCAGCAATCCGGCAACGATGACACCATCCTCATCGGCGACTGTCACCGCAGCCGTTCCATTTACCGGCTTCAGCGTCGCAAATCCCAGCCCAAGCACAACGGTATCGGCCCGCGTCACGTGCAGCGGCTCCGATAATTCATAAATCCCGGGCGTCAGCAGCAGGTTTCTGCCCTTTGCCAGTTCCGCATTGATCGTTGCCGCCGAGTCCGAGGGCTTTGCGAGGAAGAATTTTTCAATCGGAATCCGCTTTCCCGGCGTGTTCCCGCCGTGCCACGTCACTCCAGTCGAATTCTGCCTGAGCTCCGGCACACGCACGCCCCACCGCCCGCGCCCATCCACTTCCAGAAACGGTTTTTCGCGCGTTACCGGCGCGCGGTCGATGGTTGTGTACGAAGGCTGCGGCCACTGCCCGGCTGGCGGATGGTCAATTCCGATAAAAACCATGTTCCAGTTTGCGCCCGTCCAGCTCTTCCACTCTGAGTTGCGCGAGATCCACTGCTGCTGCGTTCCGGAGTCCACATTTCCGTCAATCACTGAGTCGGCCATCCATCCGCCACTCGCCCATCCGCGCTGCTGGTGCAGCGCCAGATTGCCCAGAATGTGCATTCGCCGGAAGGGCGCCGCCTGCGAGACGGCCCACTGCATCGTGCCTCCCTCGGGCGTCACGGAAAATCCCTCCACCCCGCGCCAGAAGGTGCACGTCGCATTGTTGTGCGGCAGGCTCGCATCCGCGTGGACGTTGCCCACAATCCGTACCGCATCCGGCGTTGCGCCCACGCCCCCCACCTGCGTGTAAAACCCGATCGGAATGTTTACGTGATACTCGCCCGGCAGAAAGAGAAAAGCATTCCTCTCCGTGCCGAACTCCGCGTGCTGTTGCACTGCGTAAACCGCGTCAATCTTCTTCTGCATTTCCGCCGCATCGGCCTTCGCACTGAAGATTGCCACATTCGGCCCGAAATCCGGAACAGGTCTCTGCGCCCGCGCAGATGCAGCGCTCATCCCAAGAAAAATCCCCGCCATCACCGCAGCACATTGCGCTGTCCATCGCATCGCTATCGCTCCCAAAGACCCCGCCTTCGTTGTCGAGGAAAACCGTGCCCATCCTACCGGCCCGCACCACTTGCCTACAACACTCCGCACACTGCTCCCGCCCGCTTGCGCCAGCCTTGCCTGCCACGAGCAAAAAAATCTCCCCTTCCCGCAGCGAGTGGGAAAGGGAGTCGGAAGGCACAGCAACTTACAAAATCGGCGGCCGCGAAAAAGGGAACGCGGCCGTAAAGGGAGAAACTTACTGGCCGTTGGTCGGCGCGGCGGCAAAGACGAGCGTGGTCTTGCCCAGCTGCAGGGTTTCGAGCGAGTTCACATTGCCCTGGCGGTTGACGGTGAAGCCGTTATGGTTGTCGGCGGCCTCAACTGCCTTGGCGGTCAAGGTGGTCGGAACGGCGGCGTGCTTGTCCTTCTCGACCAGGGTTACCTGTACATTCGAGCCGGTGCCGGTCCAGGTCACTTTATAGTCGCCGGCGTGGAACTGGGTGGTTCCGATGGTAACTGCCTCCGGAAAGCTGACAGTCTGCTGGTTCTTGGCAGCGAAAGCGGGAACGGAGACGAGGGCGAGAATTGCGGCGGAAAAAATCAAGCGCTTCATGGAGGGAATCTCCTCAACTGCCGCTAGATTCTCCGGGTGGGAGTCGGCATTAGACACAGTAGAACATACGACTGTCAAGAATGAATATTAAGAAATGTTAAGTGCTTTATTTGCAACGCAAATTTGGCCATATCTGCTGCGGTTTGAGTGCAATGCGAAAAACAAAACGGCATTGGGAGTTGTTTTAGTCCCTGGAGTCCGAGGCATGGTTTGCGAAAAGCAACCGCGGATCCTTCGACTCCGTTTGGCGCAAAAAACGCGGCAAACTACGCTCGGGATGACAGTTTATTCAGGGTGTTTCAAAATGACAGCCTGCCTTGGATGGGAACTTCCGAGACAGGACACTAAGCCGGAATGCGCGCCGTGACGAGCGGCAGCTTGATCTGGACGCGGAGGCCGGGGCTGGCGTTTTCCGCCGTGATCGACCCGTGGTGGGCCTGCACGGCGCGCTGGGCGATGGAGAGGCCCAGCCCCGATCCGCCGCCGTTCTTCGAGCGCGCCTCTTCCACGCGGTAGAAGGGATCGAAAATACGCGCCAGCGCCTCTTCCGGCACACCGGGGCCGTAGTCGCGGACGACGATCGTGGCGCAGCGCTCGCCTTCCTCGGCCGAGACCTCGACGGCCGTGCCTTCCGGCGCATAGCGGACGGCGTTGCGGAGGACATTTTCCATGGCGCGGCGCAGCATCTCGCGGCTTCCAAGCGCCTGCCCGGCAATGGAGCCGGCCAGCTCGACGCGACAGCCGCGGGCCTCGGCCTCAAGGCGCGAGTCACGCACCATCTCTTCCACCAGCTCGCCCAGGGCAACGCGCTCGGCGCCGCGCAGCGCCGGGTCGCCCTCGACAAAGGTGACTTCGACAATGTCGGCGACAAGGGCGGCGATACGGTCCACGTCGCGCTCGATGCGGTCGAGCGCCGATTGCGGCTCGGGCGAGGTGCGCGCCAGCTTGATGGCGAATTTGAGCCGCGCCAGCGGGGAGCGCAGCTCGTGCGAGATGTCGCCGAGGAGCTGACGTTCGCTGACGATCAGCCGCTCCAGCCGCTCGGCCATCTGGTCAAAGGAGCGCGCAAGCTGGCCAATTTCGTCAGGCCGTTTGGTCTGGATGCGAACGGAGAGATCGCCCTGGCCGAAGACAGCGATGGTAGAAGCGATGCGGCGGATGGGAAGGATGACGCCAACGGCGGCGAGCCAGAAGATCGCTGCCGTAACGCCGAGAACCAGAAAGTAGTAAGGCAGAAAGGTCCAGACGTGAAGACGGTACGGCGCGCCAATAACGGCGAACCAGTATTTTCCGTCCTGCGAGCGACGACTGATGTAGCGGGTGCCGTGGCTGTCAGTGATGCGCGATTTAATGGCCGGCGGTGGCGGCAGGAGCCAGCGGAAATCCGCGCCGGTGACAACGTCGTAGCCGTTCGCGTCGAGCAGATAGTGCCGCGAGCCCTTGAAGATGCGGTCGATCTTGGCCATGTAATCGCTGACGCCCTGCTTGCCGCGATGCTCGTAGTTGGAGCGGGCGCTCTCAAGCTGCGCCTCGTCCATGCGGTCGAAGGTGGGATCGATCGTCATGCGCTGCATCCGGTTCGAGATCGTCTGAAAGACAAGAAACGACAGCGTGACGATGATGACCATCGAGAGCAGCGTGGCAAAAACGAGCGATTTGAACTGGAGATACGGTCGGATTCGCACGTCTTTTTACTCGGCTCCGGTAAACATATAGCCTACGCCGCGCACGGTTCGGATGAGCTTCTGGCCATCGTGCAGCTTTTTGCGCAGGTGGCTGATGTGAACGTCGAGGAAGCGGTCGTAGGGCGTGGCTTCGCGCTCAAAGAGCGCGGCGGTGATCTCTTCCCGCGAGACAACGCGCCCCGCCGAGCGGGCCAGCATTTCGAGCAGGTCGAACTCCATGCCGGTGAGTTGCACCGGCTCGCCCGCGCTCCACGCCTCGCGCGTGGCGGAATTGAGCCGGATGCTGCCCGCGGCCAGATCGGGCAACTGCTCCGGCGGCGCGAGTTTGTTGCGGCGCAGCACGGCACGGATGCGAGCCAGCAGCTCGTCGGGATCGAAGGGCTTGGGCAGATAGTCGTCGGCGCCGGTGTCGAGGCCCAGGATGCGGTCCTGCGGCTCCACGCGCGCGGTCAGCATGATGACCGGAACGGTCCTGCGGCGGCGAAGCTGCTTGAGAACTTCCACGCCGTTCAGCGCCGGCAGCATCACGTCGAGAATGACAAGGTCGTGTGCGCCGTTGAGCGCGGCGGTCAGGCCGTCGCGGCCATTGGTAACGGATTCGAGCCGGTGGCCAGCCTGCGCGAAGAACTCGGTCATCATGGCGCAAAGCTCCTGATCGTCGTCGACGAGCAGAAGCGAGAGTGCGATTTGTTTTTCCTGCGGGTCCATATCTTGCGTGGTTGCTCGCGGGCGCTGAATTGAATGTAGTCCTGAGAAGAAAGTCTCGCACAGTCACACAACCTCGCGCCGCTTGGAACAGCACAACTGTCCCGTGCCCCATCCTTGCGACTTTTTTCTGTCGCAAGGGTGGGATAGCACAAACCTTCCCCCACCCTTGGCACGCTTCGGCTTGCATCGCCACACACCGACCTGCTCTCATATTTAGCGCAGAAACAATTTCAATGGCGAAGGAGTCAAAGATGCAGGAGTTCCGCAGGGAGTTCTTACGGATGGCGGGCCTTTCCGTGGCTGGTGGCGCTGCTGCGCTGCTGCCGAACATGCCAGCACAGGCGCAGCACGAGAAGCACGAAAACTGGCCCGGCTTCCACGATGTGCGTGCCTATGGAGCCGTGGGCGACGGATCGACCATTGACACTCCCGCCGTGAACCGCGCCATCCAGGCCGCCTACGATGCCGGCGGCGGGACGGTCTTCTTCCCCGCCGGAACCTACGCCTGCTACACGATCCGCCTCAAGAGCCATGTGACGCTGCGTCTCGATGCCGGCGCAACGATTCTCGCGGCCTCCGTTCCTTCGGAGGGAACGACGACCGGCGGCTACGATCCCGCAGGCCCGCCGCAGCCGTGGGAGGCATACCAGGATTACGGCCACAATCACTGGCCGAATTCGCTTATCTGGGGCGACGGACTCGAAAACATTGCCATCGTCGGCGAAGGGCTGATCTACGGCAAAGGATTAAGCCGCGGCGAAGGCAACGAGCAGCCGCGCGCCGAGAGTCCCGGCGTGGGAAACAAGGCGATTGCGCTCAAGAACTGCCGCAACGTGACGCTGTCCGGCTTCCGCATCCTGATGGGCGGGCACTTCGCCATTCTGCTCACCGGCACGGACAACGCGGTCATCGACGGCCTCACCATCGACACCAACCGCGACGGCATCGACATCGATTGCTGCCGCAATGTCCGCGTGGCAAACTGCGCCGTGAACTCGCCGTGGGACGACGGCATCTGCCCCAAAAGCTCCTTCGCGCTGGGCTATGCACGGCCCACGGAGAATGTAACGATCACGAACTGCTACGTGACCGGCGCATACGAGTACGGGAGCCTTCTGGAGGGCAAGTGGAAGCTCGGCACCTACTCCGAAACGCGCAAAGCCGTCGGGCGCATCAAGTGCGGAACGGAGTCGAACGGCGGCTTCATCAATATCACCATCTCGAATTGCGTCTTCGACCGCTGCCGCGGCTTCGCGCTTGAAACCGTGGACGGCGGGCACATCGAGGACATTGCTATTACCAACGTTGCCATGCGCGGCGTCGTGCACTCGCCGTTTTTTCTCCGGCTGGGCGAGAGACTGCGCGGCCCGGCGGGGATCGAGCCGGGCGTCATTCGCCGCGTGCTGATCTCGAATGTCACGAGCTACAACGCCGTGGCGGAATATCCTTCGATCATTGCCGGCTTGCCCGGCCACCCCATCGAAGACATAAAGATCAGCGACGTTTTCCTGCATCAGCTCGGCGGAAAGGATGCGGCGCTGGCGGCAATCATCCCTCCCGAAAACGAAAAGGCTTATCCCGAGGCAAGCATGTTCGGACCGCTGCCGGCGAATGGATTTTTTGTGCGACATGTGCGGAATATCGAGCTTTCGAATGTAGAAATTGCCACGGAAACGGCGGACGCGCGGGCAGCACTGTATCTCGACGACGTAGACGGCGCCGACCTCTTCCGACTGCGTTTTCCGCAACGAAAGGATAGCGGGCAGCTAAGGCTCCGGTCGGTCTCGGATTTCCGGCTCTTTGGCTGCCAGCACTACGCCGACACCGCCGGCAGCCGCTTCGAGGATAAAGTAATTTAAGAAGATTAGCGGGCTCTGTGATGAGATAGCTTCTACGGAGGTATCGGGTGCCTCGCATCTTTCGCATTGCGCTTTCGCTTTTCTCTGCTTCGCTCGTTGCCGTGCCGCTTGCCGTCTGCCAGTCCACAATTCAATCCGGGAGCCAGGCCGCAGGCCAGCCCACCCCGTTGACCGTGGAGGCAATCTTCGCCCACGGTCCGATCGCTGGCACGCCACCGGACGGGACCGCATGGTCCCCGGACAGCAAGCTGCTCAGCGACATTGAAAACGGCGAGCTGATCGGCGTGGAAACCGCCACAGGCCAGCGCAAGGTGCTGGTAGGCCAGTCCCGGCTGGCCGCGCTCAAACCGTCGGGCGGCTCGGAGCAGGACCGCGACCACCGCGAGCGCTACCAAATGGCGAGTTACCTGTGGGCGCCGGACTCGCGGCATCTGCTCTTTGACGCCGACGGGCGAATCTGGCTCTACGATCTCAAGACGGGAATCGGCATCGAAGCGGGCTTCAGCGGCGAGGAGAGCGGAGACACGCCGGCCTTTTCGCCCGATGGCAACGCGGTTGCCTATGTGCGCGACCACGGCCTTACAGTGGTGCATCCGAGCGACTCCGGCGGAAACACTGCGCCCGCAAACATTGCCCCCGCTCCGAATGCCAACACCATGAACGGCGAGGTGGACTGGGTTTACTCCGAAGAGCTAGACGTGCGGCAGAACTTCTTCTGGTCGCCGGATTCGACCCGCATCGCCTACTTGCAAATGAACGAGGATCACGTTCCCGAGTATCCGCTCACGGACTGGATTCCCACGCATGCGAAGAACGAGATGCAGCGCTATCCGCAGCCCGGCGACCCGAACCCAGAGGTGCGCGTCGGCGTTATCAACGCCCACGGCGGCAGAACAACATGGATCAGGCTGCCCGACGACGGCAGCGGCCACGAATACGTCCCGCGCTTCGGCTGGGTGGACAAACATACAGTCTGGATCGAGACGCTGAGCCGCGACCAGAAGCGGCGCGCCATCTATTTTGCCGAAATCTCCGGCAGCCGCGATGCGGTGCGAATTCTCGATGAAAGGGACGACAAATTCCTTAAGGACGAATTCGACGTATGGGTAGGCGGCGGCGCGATTGTGCTCACCAACTGGAAGGACGGCCACAACCACATCTATCTCTATACGTATGACGCGGGGAATCCGCTCGGCGGGCCTGCTGCTGCGCCAAAGCAGCTCACGAGCGGCAACTGGGATGTCGATTCCATCCTCGCCGTCGATGCCGCGCCCAAAGCGGTCTTTTATGCCTCGAACGAAGGCGCGGTGAACGATCGCCAGATTGCGCAGGTCAGCTTCTCCGGCGAGCGCAAGCCGCTCACTACCGCCGCGGGAACGCACAGCGGGATGATCTCTCCGGATGGCGGGGCCTTCCTCGATACATTTTCCACGCGCATGGACCCTCCTCGCGCGAGTGTCTGCCGCATCGACGGCGAGTGCCATGAGTTCTGGGCCTCGCATTCCGTGGCCGGCTACCGGATTCCCGAGCCGGTCGAGCTGGAAGCAAAGGCCAAGGACGGAACCACGCTCTACGCCACTCTGATGCTCCCGCACGGCAGCCTCGGCATGAAGAGCGTGCCGCTGATCGTGAACCCCTATGGCGGCCCGTCGGCGCAGACGGTGCAAAACACCTGGGATGGCTTCCTTTTCGTTGACGCGCTGCTCGCCCAGCACGGCTTCGCGGTCCTGCACGCGGACAATCGCGGCATGGCGGGGCGCGGGCGGGAGTTCGAGCAGGCCGCCTACCGCGACTTCGGCAAGGTGCAGCTCGAAGACCAGCTCGCGGCGCTCGACGAGGCGCTCGAAAAATTCCCCCAGCTTGACCCGCATCGGCTCGGCTGGTGGGGTTGGAGCTGGGGCGGCAGCTTCACGCTCTACGCCATGACGCACTCGGACCGCTTTGCGGCCGGCGTCAGCGTGGCCCCCGTGACTGACTGGCGCAACTACGACTCGATTTATACGGAGCGCTACATGGGGCTGCCGGCTGAGGCCGCCGAGGCTTACAAGGCCGCTTCCGTCGTGGAATCCGCCCCGCATCTCAAGGGCCGCCTGCTGCTCATCCACGGTACCGGCGACGACAATGTGCACATCGAAAACTCAGTGCAGTTTCTGGACAAGCTCGTCGATGCCGGGATTCCCTACGATTTTCAGATCTTTCCGCGCAAGACACACGCCATTGCCGGCCCGGCGGCGCGGATAGAGCTATTCAACCGCTTTCTGGCGCATTTCGAGCAGTATCTGAAACCCAACGCGCAATCAGACACACAGCCGGACGCAAAGCCCTAAAAGTGACAAAAAGAGCGGGGGAATGTGTGGAATGAGTTCTGTCCGCTGGATTTCGCGGCCCGTCAGAGCAGACGCCCGCTAAACATGGCGGCGACGGAAAAGCTCGTCCTTGTCCTTGCACGGGCACTTGGCACAACTCAGGCAGCAGGCCACAAGAACTGCCACGCCGACCGTTACCACCAACGCCACGAGACTACCGCTTGTCACGATCCAATGCCACATACTTAGCCTTCAGCAGGCTGGCCTTGCACCGCCTGCATCCCCCATTTGGTATGGAATCGGGCTTACACCCCGGAAGAACTGCCGGAGTGACCCAAGTCTACCATCTAAAAAATTAAACGTGCTAGCGCAAAATAGGTTGCTACCCGATGGAAAATTTATCTTGCAGGAAAGCAAACAAAAAGCGAAAATCATTTCGGGAAGAGGTTTTCTGCGCTCAGGCACTGATATGGACGAGATCACGATTCCGGCCGATGAACTCTCCTCGGAGCCACTTTCCGGGGAATTGGTCGAGGAGTGGCGCTCCGAGCCTAGGCCTGCGAATGGGCACGAAACGCAGACCTCGGAGGTTGGTGAAGCTGTGGCCGAAGCCGCTTCCGGATTTCCGCGAAGCCGCGCCGGTTCGAGTTCTGTCCCAACCCCGAGCCTGAACTGGCTCTTTGTCGATCTCAACTCCTACTTTGCCTCCTGCGAGCAGCAGGAGCGCAAGGAACTGCGCGGCCGCCCCGTTGCCGTCGTGCCGATGATGGCCGACACCACCTGCTGCATCGCCGCCAGCTACGAGGCCAAGGCCGTCGGCGTAAAGACCGGCACCATCGTCGCCGATGCGAAGAGGCTGTGCCCCGACCTGATCCTCGTGGAAGCGCGCCACGAGCTGTACGTAAAAATCCATCACAAAATCGTGGAAGCGGTGGAGAGCTGCATACCGGTCACGGCGGTCTGCTCGATTGACGAGATGGCTTGCCGGCTGATGGGCCGGGAGCGTCCGCTGCTCTCGGCGCTGGAACTGGGCCGCAAGGTCAAGCGCACGATCCGCGAGCAGGCCGGCGAGTGGATGCGTAGCTCGGTGGGCCTCGCGCCGAATCGCTTTCTGGCCAAGATTGCCAGCGACATGGAAAAGCCCGACGGCCTCGTGGCGCTGCCCACGGACGTGCTGCCCGCGGCGCTGCCCACGCTCGACCTGCGCGACCTGCCCGGCATCGGCGCGCGAACGGAAAAGCGGCTCAACGCCAAGGGAATCCGCACCATGCCGGAGCTGCTGGCGCTCGACTGCGCGCAGATGGGAGAGCTGTGGGAATCGGTATGGGGCGAGCGGCTCTGGCACTGGCTGCGCGGCCAGGATTTCGATATGGACGGTCCAGAAGACCCCAAGTCCATCAGCCACCAGCACGTGCTGGCCCCCGAAATGCGAACGCCGGAGAAGGCCTGGGCCGTAGCGCTCAAACTGCTGCACAAGGCGGCTCTGCGGCTGCGCGACGGGCATTTGTGGGCTGCAAGCATCGGCCTCGCGGTGGGCTTCGCGGTTCCGCGCGAGCAGCAGGAGATTCCCAACTCCGTGAGCCGCTACGGTATGCCGCGGCGCGGCTGGCATGGCGAAATCCGCCTCACCGAATGCCAGGACAACCAGACGCTGATCGGCGCGCTGCGGCGGCTCTGGCAGCAGAAGCCCGGCGGCGACCGGTACGCGCATCCGTATTTCGTCGGCGTAAGCCTCGGCGGCCTCGTTCCCGACCGGCTGCACTCGCTGAGCCTCTTTGACGCGACCGACGGCGCGGCGGCCCGCACCAAGCTGCTCGCCGCCATGGACGCTCTCAACCACAAATACGGCATGAGCACTTTGGCTCCCGCGGCAATGCTGACAGCCTTCAAGGCCGCGCCCACGCGCATCGCATTCCACACCGTGCCGAAGTTTTTAGAAAATGGGATGCCAATTGCAGGAGCGTAGAATCGTGCCGTGACGGACACAGTGCTGGAAACGGGTTTGAGTTCAGTGAAGCGAGCGCGCTCGAAGAATTCTGACAGCGAATTGTGAAGGCAATTCTGAATCCGCGCAGCGATTCAAGCCATCTTTACAGCGTGTCCTTATACTGCGTGCGGGGCTTCCGCAAAATTCTGATCGGTCGTTCTGAACCCTCCCAACAATCCTGAACTCCACTTGAGGTGAGACCATGTACAACGCAAAAGCCTACGCTGCCACCAGCGCAACATCGCCGCTTTCTTCCGCCACAATCGTGCGCCGCAATCCCACCGAGAGCGACGTGCAGATTGAGATTCTCTTCTGCGGCGTCTGCCACTCCGACCTGCATCAGGTTCGCAACGAGTGGAGCGGCGTGATGCCGACGATTTACCCCTGCACTCCCGGCCACGAGATTCTCGGGCGCGTCACGAGCGTTGGCTCGGCGGTGACGAAGTTTAAGGCCGGCGACCTGGCCGCCGTGGGCTGCATGGTCGATTCCGACGGAACCTGTCCGGCGTGCAAAGAAGGACTCGAACAGTTCTGCCCCAACGTGACGCTGACTTACAACTTTCCCGACAAGCATCTCGGCGGCGTTACTTATGGCGGCTACTCCGACAGCGTAGTCGTGGACGAGCGCTTTGTGCTGCATGTGCCGGAGAACCTGAACCCTGCAGGCGCTGCGCCGCTGCTCTGCGCGGGCATCACGACCTACTCGCCGATGCGCCACTGGGGCGTGACGAAGGGCAAGAAGGTGGGCGTGGCCGGTATCGGCGGCCTGGGCCACATGGGCGTCAAGTTCGCGCACGCGCTCGGAGCGCACACGGTCGTCTTTACCACTTCGCCTAACAAGGTCGAAGACGCGCTGCGCCTCGGCGCGGATGAGGTTGTCATCTCCCGCGACGCGAACGAAATGGCAAAGCACGCCGGCAGCTTCGACTTCATCCTCGATGCCATCTCCGCCGACCACGACATCAACGCCTATATCAGCCTGCTGGCCCGTGACGGCAACATCACGCTCGTCGGCGCGCCGGAAAAGCCGCTGCAGGTTGCGGCCTTCGGACTGCTCTTCGGCCGCAAGAGCCTCTCCGGCTCGCCCATCGGCGGCATTCCGGAGACGCAGGAGATGCTCGATTTTTGCGGCAAGCACAACATCACCGCCGACGTCGAAGTCATTCCCATCCAGAAGATCAACGAAGCCTACGACCGGCTCCTCAAATCCGATGTAAAGTACCGCTTCTCGATCGACATGGCCTCGCTCAAATCGGAGTAAGAACCGCGCAAGCACACAAAGCAAAGCCCGGCGTCGAGTTCTACTCGTCGCCGGGCTTTGTGCTCAGCAGGAAAGCAGGAAGGAGTTCCATGGAAATCCAACGCAGCGGCTCAAAACCTTCCGGCAAAGGCCCGGAGGAGTATTTCACCGGCACGGTGCGCGTCGATCCTCTCTTCGCCGCGCCGGAGCCGGCGCGGGTGGCCGGCGCGCATGTAACCTTTGAGCCCGGCGCGCGCACCGCATGGCACACGCATCCGCTGGGGCAGACGCTGATTGTTACCTTCGGCCGAGGGCGTGCGCAGCGCTGGGGCGGTCCAATCGAGGAGATTCTGCCCGGCGATGTGGTCTGGTTCGCGCCCGGCGAAAAGCACTGGCACGGAGCCTCGCCCACTACGGCAATGACGCACATTGCCATCCAGGAAAAGCTCGATGGCAGCGTCGTCGAGTGGTTGGAAAAGGTCAGCGACGATCAGTATCTGGGCTAGTTGCTTCGTCCCCGCGTGTGGAGAATGCAGTCCTGAACGGTTTTGTAACCGGGCACGACTCCAGTTGTGCCGAAAGCGGCCATAATAAGGCTGTTTTTTTAGTCCCTGCCTGTTCTGCGCGGCACCAAAATCTCACCGTTTTGATTCATCCGACACCGCATGGGGCCTGTCCCACGCCTCGCGCCCGAACTTTTTTCTTTCTATCGCGTACTTCTCTGCATCCTCCAGTGCATCTCCGTGCGGATAAGAGAGTAGAAGCGACCCAATGGCCGGCGAATGGAAGCCCGATTTTGAAAAACTTGTGGACGAGCACCAGTCGATGGTCTTTTCGCTGGCGCTGCGGATGACGGGCGACCGCGGGCTGGCCGAGGAGATCGCGCAGGATGTTTTTCTGGAACTGGACCGGCATTTGCAAAAGATCGAGACGCCGGAACATGCGCTCTTCTGGCTCCGGCGCGTGACGATGAGCCGGGCGACGGATTCGATGCGGCGGCGGCGCGTGCGAGGCATGGACCTGTGGGTGGAGATTGAGGAGTGGCACGGGCTTCAGCCGGACGGGCAGTTGCCGCTGCCGAAGGCGAGGCTTGGTTCAAAGCTCGAAGCGCTGCTCAGCACGCTCCCCGAGGCGCAGCGCGCGGCGATTCTGCTGCGCTACCAGGAGGAGATGACGCCGGCCGAGATTGCAGGAACGCTGGAGATGCCGGTGGCAACTGTGAAAAGCCACCTGCAGCGGGGATTGAAGCTGCTGCGGGCCAGGGCGGAGAGTTATTTACGGGAGTTTGTTCGTGAAGCATGAAGGTAGAAACCCGTTGGAAGAAGCGCTGGCCGAGGCGCTGACGCGGCGGCCGGCCCCGCCGGGATTGAAGGGCCGGATTCTGGCCGAGCGCCGGCGGCGAATCGAGGCGCGGCACAGCACGAGATCGGTGGTCTGGATGCGGCTTGCCGCCTCGCTGGCACTGGTCGGCATTCTGGCCGGCGCGGGCACGTGGCAGTGGCGCAGGGTGGAAGAGCGGCGCAGGGGCGAAGAGGCCCGGCGACAGGTCATGATGGCGCTTGGCATCACGGCTCGCGCCCTGGATCGCGTTGAGATGCGGTTGGCGGCTCGCAGCCGGAACGAGCACAACCGGGACACACACAATCGGGATACAGAAGAGTAAGACCCAGAGGAGTAAGACAAGATGAAAAAGATTTTTGTAGCCGCAATTCTGCTTTTTGCCGGAGCCGCTTTGGCCAGCGCGCAGCAGCCTCAGTTTCCCATTCCGCCACAGGTGGAAAAGGATCTGGCAGCCCGCGCCTCCGACGTTTCGGAAGTGACGCTGAGCAAGGAGATGCTTGGCTTTGCCGCGAAGTTCATGGACAAGAAGGACAAGGACGACGCCGAGGCGCAAAAGCTGATCCAGAATCTCGACGGCATCTATATCCGCGACTACGAGTTCGACAAGGAAGGTACGGTGACGCCAGAGGAGATTGCGAAACTGCGCTCCTACTTTCAGACCAGCGAGTGGACGCCGATGGTGCACGAGCGCGATCACAAGGGACACGAGACGAGCGACATCCTGGTGAAGCTCGTGAATGGCGAGCCGCGCGGCATCTTTATCTTCTCCGCGGAACCAAAGGAGCTTTCGATCGTGCTGATCCTCGGCCCTATCAAGATGGAAGACCTGGGAAAGCTGCACGGACTGGCAGGGCTCGGCTCTTTGGGCAACATTGGCGCAACAGGCAAGAGCGGCAAGACCACGCAGGGTAAGTGAAACCGGAAATTGCGATGGAAATTCAGACTGGAATTCAGAGCTGTTCTCCTACTGCTGTAGAGGGAGCTTTATATCCCACCCTGGCCGCAAAAACAAGAACGCGGCGAGGGTGGGGCACCGAACCTTTATACCTTCACGAGAAATGTTCTAGAAAACGGAGACGCGCGATGCGAAGCTATCTTTTGATTCCTGTCTGCCTGGTGGCGCTTGCGGTTCCCACGGCGGTGCTCGCCCGGGGCGGCGAAACGGGCTTTAACGGCGTAGTGAATGCCATCGAGACGCAGTACCATGTCCACGCCACACACATTCCATTCATGGGGCTGGTCAGCTTCATGGCGCGTAGAGCCAGCCACGGCGCCGCGGCCAATCTCCGCGTGGCCGAGTTTGATGATTTCACCGCGCCCATGGACGGTGATGAACTGAGCCGCATGATGGAAGCGAAGCTCGGAGCAGGCTGGGAGCTCGTGGTGCGCGAGACAAGCAGCAAAGGCCATGGCGAGCAATCGCTGATTTATATGCGCCCGGAAGGCGACCGCATGGGGCTCTTTGTGGTGGACAAGGATGGCAGCGAGCTCGACGTGGTGCAGGTCTCCGTCGATCCGCGCCATGTCGACAGCGAGATTGGGCATTACGCACATCACGCCGGAAGCCAGAACGGCGCAGGGGAATAACTCGCCGCGCATCAGAGGTGCTATTCCTGCGTCGCCAGCTTGTGGCTAGAATCGGGCCAGCATGGCAAGCCCCGCAAACTCCTCCACTCCCACAGCTTCGGAATACCGCGGCCGGCTCGCGCCTTCGCCCACCGGCTATCTGCATCTGGGCCATGCGCGAACATTTTTCACGGCCTATCAGCGCGCCCGTCAGGCCGGCGGCACACTCGTCATGCGTGTGGAAGATCTCGACACGCAGCGGAGCAAGGCGGTTTACGCCCAAGCTGCTTACGAAGACCTGCGCTGGCTGGGGATTCGCTGGCAGGAGGGCCCCGATATAGGTGGAGAATTCGGGCCGTATCTCCAGAGCAAGCGTCGCGCGGTCTATCTCGCAGTCTGGCGGCAACTGCTGCGCGGCGGGCACCTCTTTCCCTGTCGCTGCTCGCGCAAGGACCTTGAGGCCGCAATCGGCGCGCCGCATGAAGATGATGCCGATGATGAGCCGCTCTATCCCGGCACCTGCCGCGGCAACACGGGCTACGTGGCGCAGCTTCCCGGCCCAACGGCTGAAATAGAGGAGCGGCCCGACGGCGTGAATTGGCGCTTCCGCGTGCCGGACGGTGAGGCAATCGAGTTCGAGGACCGGAACCTGGGGCCGCAGCGATTCGTTGCCGGCGTGGATTTCGGCGATTTTCTGGTCTGGCGGCGCGACGGTCTCGCAAGCTACCAGCTTGCCTGCGTGGCCGACGATGCGGCGATGGAAATTACCGAGGTCGTCCGCGGCGCCGACCTGCTGAAATCAACAGCGCGGCAGATTCTGCTCTATCGCGCCCTCGGTCTCACGCCGCCCGCATGGTATCACTGCCGGCTGATCGTCGATCACAACGGCCGCCGGCTCGCCAAGCGGCATGACGCGCTCAGCATCCGCGCCCTGCGCCAGCGCGGATTGACGCCGCTCAAGCTGCTGGCTTCCGATGTGCCGATGGAGGAGTAAACGCTAGGCGTGTTTGCCGCGGATGCGATCCAGCTTCTCAAACAACTCCGCGATGCGAACGATGATCGGCGTGCCGGGAACACTGAGTTCTCCATCGGCCACGCGCTCAAGGCCGCTTGCAACTCCGCGATACGCAACACGCGCGTTGGGATCGATGACCCACACATGCTCCACGCCGAATGCGAGATACTCGGCAACTTTCTTTCCTGCGCGGCGCAGCGTGTCCTCAGGCGAAAGAATCTCAAGGGCCACCAGCGGTGGCTCGCTGAGAATGTCATCCGTAGACGAGCCCAGACGCAGGACGCAGACATCCGGCACGAAAAACTTGTGCGCGGCGATTTGTACGCGCTGTTCGGTCAGGCCAAAGACGCCCCAGGCATCCATATTGTTCGTGAATAAAGTTGCCAACAAGGTTTGCAGATACGCGTGCTCAAACTCTCCCAAGTTACGCTCCACCACTACGCCGTTGTCATACTCGCAGTCGGGCTCGTAGACCGTGGAGAGGTACTCCTCGACCGAAACAAACCGTTCGTGCATGGGCTGAGTTGCCATACCAACAAGTATCCTCCTGTCGCGGTTCCGCTGCCAAGCACAACCTGCGTGAAATAGAAGCGGCCAGCCCATATTCGGACTGGCCGCTTGAACGTTATGCGCTTTGCGAGCTTACGGGTGCTTGATGAAGCTGCCGATGCGTAGCTCGCTCATCGCCTGCTCCAACTCGGCCTGTGTGTTCATCACAATCGGACCGTACCAGGCCACGGGCTCTTCGAGCGGCTTGCCGGAGACGAGCAGGAAGCGGATTCCCTCGGGGCCGGCCTGCACGACGATCTCGTCGCCGCGATCAAAGAGCACCAGCGAATGGTTCTTCGCGTCGTAGATTGGCGCGGCATTCGGATCGGCACCGCTCTCGGTCAGCACGGCCTGCGGAGCACTCGCGTCGCGGAAGGTCCCCGAACCGGCAAAGACATACGCGAATGCGTTGCGCGTCACCTCGACGGCGATGCGCTTCTTCTTTCCCGGCGGCACGGAAATATCGACGTAGCGCGGGTCGGCAGCTACGCCTTCGACCGGGCCGGTCTTGCCCCAGAAGCTGCCGCAAATCACGCGCGCGTGGGTGCCGTCGTCCTCGGTGACCTCCGGAATGGCGCTCGAAGGAATGTCCTGATAGCGCGGCGCGGTCATCTTGAGACTCGCGGGCAGGTTGGCCCAGAGCTGGAAGCCGTGCATCCGCCCCTGCTCGTCGCCCTTCGGCATCTCCTGATGCAGAATGCCGCTGCCGGCTGTCATCCACTGCACGTCGCCGGAGGTCATGCGGCCCTTGTTGCCCAGGCTGTCGCCGTGCTGCACCTCGCCGGCCAGCACATACGTGATGGTCTCGATGCCGCGGTGCGGATGCCAGGGAAATCCAGCCAGATAGTCGCGCGGATTCTCGTTGCGAAAGTCGTCGAGGAGCAGAAACGGGTCGAACTCCTTCGTCTTGCCAAAGCCGAAGGCGCGTTCGAGCTTTACGCCCGCTCCCTCGCGCGTGGTTTGCGTTTGAATGATTTCCTTGACTGGCCGCAGGCTCATGGTGGGCCTCCTTTTTGCGAACGAAACTGGTTGCGAACGGACCGTTGTAAACGAAGTGGCTCGGAGTTCGCTGCTTCTGTTTACTTTCGATGCGCGAGGAAGAAATTCGTTGCAACAACTAATTTTCTTCTGCGTTTCCCGGATGCGAATCAGGGCTATGCCGGAATCCGCTCGGCTCATGCGCCGACAAATCCCGGTCCCTGACGCCGATCAGGTACAGCAGCCCGTCGAGGCCCAGCGCGGAGATCGAGTGATCGGCCCTGGCGCGCACCACGGGCTTGGCGCGGTAGGCGATTCCCATGCCGGCCAGCTCCATCATCGGCAGGTCGTTGGCGCCGTCGCCCACGGCTACTACCTGTTCGAGAGCGATTCCCTCGCGGCGAGCTATCTCTTCAAGCAGGGCCGCCTTGCGCGCGCCGTTCACGATGGGCGGAATGACGCGACCGGTAACTTTGCCATCCATGATTTCCAGCTCGTTGGCGTGGAATTCGTCGATGCCGAGCCGCTCCTGAAGCGAGCGGGCAAAGAACGTGAACCCTCCCGAGAGAATCGCGGTGCGGTAGCCGAGCCGTTTCAGCGTGCGAATCAGCCGCTCCGCGCCGGGCGAGAGCGGAATCCGCTCGCGCAACGCCAGCGCCTGCTCTGCGGGCAGGCCTTTCAGCAGGCCCATGCGGCGCGTAAAGCTCTCGTCGAAGTTCAGCTCGCCGCGCATGGCGGCTTCCGTAATCTTTGCCACCTGCTCGCCTACGCCGGCCAGCCGGGCCAGCTCGTCAATCACTTCGCCCTGAATCAGCGTCGAATCCATGTCGAAGGCAAAGAGCCGGCGGTCGCGGCGAAAGACGCTTTCGCGCTGGAAGGCGATGTCGATGGATAGCTCGGCGGCGGCAGCCAGGAACTCGGCGCGGAGGCCGTGCTCGTCCAGTCTGGGGCCGCCGAGCTTATGCTCGTCGGGCGGCTCGCCGTCGATCGTCCATTCGAGAGCCGCATTGAAGGGCTCGCTCGTGGGTTCAAGACTGGCCGTGAGCTGCTCGGCGCGTGCCACGCGGAGGCCGTGAGCCGCCAGAAGCCCGCGAATGTGCTCCTGCTGCGCGGCGGTGATTGCCGGGCCAAGCAGGGTGAGGAGAAATAGGGGATGCGCGTGGCGTTCGCGTTCTGCGATTGAGTCGGTCATCCAGACTTCACTATATAAAGCCGCACGCTGGTGGGCGGAGCTAAGTTGCCATCGCCTTTGCCTTTGCCGCCAACTCCTTCCATTGCAGCATCCCAAATGCGTCAATCTTCGCCGCCAGCCGTGCACGCTGGCTCTTGACGTAGTTCTTCTGTGCGGTGGGCAAGGCCGTGGGATTGCCAACAAAATAGAGCTTCAGCAGTTTCATCACGTCCAGCCGCTCTTCGCGTGTGAGCCGTGTGCGCGCGCTGGCAAGGTACTGATCGCGTTCCCTCCCTTCCATACAAATATCGGGCCGCACCTGCGCCTTCGTGATTTCGCTCCGGATGCGGCTGGCAATCTCGTTCTTGGCCGTCGCCCCCAGCAGCTTGTCAATCGCCGTCTCGCTCGGCACCCAGCGGATTGGCGCAAACTCCACCTCGTAGAGCATGATCTTTCCCATGCGCTCGCTGAACCAGTACTTCTGCACAAACTTGATGTCGGCCAGCAGGTTCTCCCGCGGCACACTCTCCAGCCCGCGCTCCGGAAATGCGTTGGCGCCGGAGATCAGCCTCTCCGTGTCCACTCCCTTCAGCCCGTTCAGGTAAAGCACATGCACGTGGTTGTCCTTTTCCAGCCGGTCCACAATGTTCGCCGAGTGATTCTTTATGACTCGCAGCTTGAGGCGATGCCCCTCCGCCGCATGAATATCGCTCTTCGTCCATTCGTCAAACGGCTTTTGGCACAGCAACTGCTGGTCGGCGGGGCTCTTGAGCTCGAAATTCAGCGGATCGTTCAGGATCGGAAAATGGACCGTCATATGAAAATCCGCACCCACGCTCACCACCGTATGCAGGCAGTTGTCGCGGTTCGTGGTTCCGCGGCGCAAAAAGAGCGAGTTGCGATAGACAGGGTTGGCATACGGATGCCATGGCTGATCCAGCGCGTAGCTTTTCCGCAGATCTTCATTCGTGGAGCGAGCCCTGGTATTGAATCCCAGATGCGCGTAGACCTCCTCGTAGGTGCGCGAGTCGCAGCGGAACCCAATGATCCACTCCTTGCCGTCGATCTTCAGCGGCGTCAGGTTCAGATCCGAGGCGTCCACGATCACATTGGGCATCGGCGCCGGCGGCCTGCCAAAGTTGCCCGGAGCCAAGGGTACATCCGACGGCTCGAACCGCTCCGGCCTTTCGATGGCCACGCGCTCAAATCCGATCAAGAGCAACTGCCGGAGCACATTTTCCTTGAACGCATTGTCTCGCGCCGCAAAGTCCGGCCGAACCGCGCGTGCGCCGCCCGGCATGATGCGGAAGACGCTGAAGTACGCCTCGGCAACCTTGACCTGCTGCGCCGGAGTCAGGGCCGGCGTCTCCACCGCTTCCTTCCAGAAGTAGTTGAACCAGAATCCAAATTCCCGGGAGCTCGCACCGATCCCAAAGGGATTCTGCACACCCTTCACCAGATCCCAGTTCGATTCGCGGGAGTTGGGAGCGCCTGTTCTCTCGCCCAGCCCAGGGTGCGAGCCCGGCGGCAGGTTGCTGTTTATCCGCTGCGACGTCGGAACCTGGTTGACACTCGGCGGAACGTAGGCCTTTCCGAAAGATGCCATAGATGTTGCCTCCTCGCATGAATTCGAAATTCAGAATTAGCCGGCTTTGCAACGCATGGGGAGAGGAAAAACAGAGCAGGGAATGCTGCTTCGCCGGCCGCACTCGGACGGCAAACGTGCCTTTTGTACTAACACAGGCTTTCTGATACGGGGAAAGCGTTCCCAAATGCCTGGGAATTCCGGTAAACGCGATCGTTACGGAAAGCATCGGTCGGATCAGGGAGATTTGTCAACTCGGAGTTGCCGACCCGGCAAAGGGAGCGATGGATGGGATGAAAAACAGGAGGCTTCCACAGAGAGAAGCCTCCCGTCGAGCCGGCACAGAGCACGCCATGCCTTGGTTAAGCAGCGCCGATTAAGCAGCCTTGACGAACTGCACATCGAGGGTTATCGTCACGTCCTCACCCACGAGCACGCCGCCGGTTTCGAGGGTCGAGTTCCAGTTCAGGCCGAAGTCCTTGCGGTTGACCTTGGTGGTTGCCACCAGGCCGATGCGCTGGTTGCCCCACGGGTCCTTGGCCGGCTCGCTCAGATCTTCCACGGCAAAGGTCACTGTCTTGGTGACGCCGTGCATGGTCAGCTCGCCGATGACGGACAGCTCGCCCTTGCCCTTGGGCTCGACCTTGGTGGATTTGAAGCTGAGCGTGGGGAACTGCTCGGCGTCAAAGAAGTCGGCACTCTTGAGGTGGCCGTCGCGGTCGCCGGCGCCGGTGTCGATGCTGCTCACGTCGATGGTCGCCTCGACGCTCGAATAGCTGTGGTCGGTCTCGTGCAGCGTGAGCGCGCCGCTCAGGCCGGTAAACTTGCCCTTCACCCAGGAGATCATCATGTGCTTCACCTTGAACTCCGCCGCCGAGTGCGTGGGGTCCAGGTTCCAGGTCGTCGTCGCTGTTTCGGTCATCATCGTTGTCGCCCCTTTCAAGTGCGTACGGGAATAGGATGCACGAGAGGATATTGTCGTTGCAACAACTATTCTCTCTTTTCAAGAAGATTTCACGGAGACGACCAGCTCGGGATAACAAGGGGAAGGTTCGTGCTGTCCCACCCTAGCCGGAAAAACAAAGACCCGGCGAGGGTGGGGCACCCGGCATCGCACTTGTTCCCTTGTTCCCTCGTCCCCTCGTTCCCCTGGTCTGTGACTGTGCGCCTTTCCACATGGACGCCCGGACGTATAGAGTTGGGTGGCAGTAGGAACGAGCGTTTCAGGCTCGAAATTCCGCCGAAACGAGGGCATACCCCAAACATGGCAACGCGATCCACACCGCCGGCAGGCTCCGGCGCACCAAGCTACACCGGCCCGTTTATCACGGTCACAATTCTCTACTTCATCTTCGGATTCATCACGAATCTGAACATGCAGCTCGTTCCACATCTCAAATCGGTCTTCAGCCTGCCCTGGCTTCAGGCCGCGCTGGCAAACGGCGCCTTTTTCACCGCATATTTTGTGTGCTCCGCGCCTACCTCGCGGCTGATTGAGTCCATCGGCTACAAGAAAACCATCGTGGTTTCGCTCTTTGTACAGGTTGCCGGAGCGCTGCTCTTTCTGCCCGCAGCCAGCCTGCCCAACTTCTGGCTGTTCCTCACGGCGGTCTTCATCGTGGGCGCGGGTGTGGCGATGCTCCAGACCTCGGCCAATCCTTACGTTTCGGCGCTTGGCCCGGAGAAGAGCGCCCCGGTCCGCCAGAATCTGGCGCAGGCATTCAATTCCATCGGCGGAATGCTCGCCCCGGTCATTGCCGGCGCGCTGATTCTCAAACACAAGGTGGTGCTGGACGCGGCGCAGCTCGCGCAAAAGACCGCCGAAGAGCGACTCGCCTACCAGATCAGCATCGCAAGCACGGTCCGTATGCCGTATCTGGCCATTGCCGCGGCGCTGGTGCTGCTGGGAATCGCCGTTTCCTTCGCTTCGCTGCCCACCATTCGGAACACGCAGGAGTTCCGTCCCGTAAAGGCCGGCGTCGGCATTCTGGATCAAAGCATCTGGTCTTATCGGCACACGGTTCTCGCCACCGCTGGCATCTTCTTTTATGTTGGCGTCGAGGTGGGTCTCGCGCAGTTCATGGTCGGTTACTTCGGCCTGCCGGAGCTGGGAGCCATGACCGCCGCCGCCGCCGCCGCCTTCACCTTTTACTACTGGGGCGGCTCGCTTATCGGCCGCCTGCTCGGCTCCTGGATGCTGACCAAGATCAACGCCGGCCGCCTGCTGGGGCTCTTCGGGCTGCTTGCAGTAGTCTGCGTGGCCGTGTCCGTCAGCACTACCGGCGCGGTCGCCGTCTGGAGCCTTATCCTCTGCGGCTTCTTCAACTCCATCATGTTCCCGAATATCTTCGCCCTCGGCATCACCGGCCTGGGACCGATGACCAGCAAGGGCTCGGGGCTCATTATGACGGCGGTTGTCGGCGGAGCCGTCATTCCGGTGGTTCTGGGCGGGCTGGTCGATCACTTCGGATTCCGCCCTGCGGCGATTCTGCCAATGATCTGCTACCTTTACATTGCCTTCTACGGCTTTGTGGGGCACAAGCCCACGCACACTCTCACTGCATCCTGACCCTTTCGTAATCAAGGTAAAAAGGCCCTTCGGCACGCTGCCGGAGGGCCTTCGCATTTTCTACGCCTGACCCGTGGCAAGCCTGTGACAATTCCGCACTGTCTTCACCGTTTCCAGTGCAAACCGTGCAAGGGAATGTTCATCTTGCCGTAAACTCCGTGTGCCAATCTTTCAATCAGGGGTATTATCCCACTACGGTTACTAGACATCCGTTCCAACCAAAATAGCTACAGGGCCCCACAACTTGACCTCACGGTAGCGCAGTCGCACCAAGTGACGCGCTAACCCGCGGTTTTTTCGAGAGGCCACCTTCCACGGCCCTCTCATCTGGATCGTTTCCCGATCCGCATCCATCAAGGAGAGCCAATCGATGAGAAATTTCGGTATTCTTACGCGCGTACTCTGCCTCGTACTTCTAGGCGGAGCCATCGTCTTTGCGCCAGCCGCGACGCGAGCGCAGAGCACCACCCAGGGCGCTATCGCCGGCACGGTCACCGACCCATCCAGCGCGGTTGTTGCCTCGGCAGCCATTACGCTGCACAACAACGCCACCAACGCGGAGATTACACTCACCAGCGATTCCAGCGGCTACTTCAAGGCTCCTCTGCTTGAACCCGGCAGCTACGCCGTCTCCGTCTCCGCATCCGGCTTTGCGCCCTATCGCGCCACGGTGATTGTGCAGGTTGGCCAGGTGACTTCGCTTGCGCCGCACCTCGCTCTCTCCTCCGCTTCCACGGAGGTTGTGGTCAACGAGCAGGTGCCGGTAATGAATATGGACTCGCCGGACTTCAGCGCCACCCTGAACACCACGGCTCTGCAGAACGTGCCCATCAACAACCGCCGCTGGTCCAGCCTGGCCATGACCACCCCCGGCGTTGTCTCCGACTCCAACGGCTACGGCCTGGTGAGCGTGCGCGGCATCAGCACCCTGCTCAACAACGTCGAGATCGACGGCGCGGACGACAACCAGGCATTCTTTGCCGAGGAGCGCGGCCGCACCCGCGAGGCCTACTCCACCGCCGGCAGCGCCGTGCGCGAGTTTGCCGTCAACACCGGCGTCTACTCCGCCGAATACGGGCGCGCCGCCGGCGGCGTCATCACCTCGGTGACCAAGAGCGGCACCAACCAGATTCACGGCCAGGCGTACTTCTACGACCGCGAGAGCAACTGGAACGCCTTCAACCCCTACACCACCCTTACCACCTTTGAAGACGACGCCACCGTCACCTCCCACATCAAGCCGGAGGATTTGCGCAAGATTTACGGTTTCACCGTTGGCGGCCCGCTCATCAAGAACAAGCTCTTCTGGATGTACACCTACGACCAGCACACCCACGTCTTTCCCGTCGTAGGCATTCCTTACAACCCGTCGCAGTTCTACACGCTGCCCGTGGCTCCGGGCAACTTCGAGGACGGAGAATCCTGCAATACCACCACCGGCCAGTTGAGCTATGACACCGACAGCAAAGGCAACCCGATCGTAGCGTCCATCAACGACACCAACGCCTGCGCTCTCGCCGCGCGCCAGCAGGTCAGCTACGCGCAAGCCGCTTATGACTGGACCGCACTGCTCAACGGCAGCGCCAACGTTCAGGCCGCCAGCTTCGGCGGCGGCATCTCGCCCATCACGGACATCGGCCTCAACTCCGATCTCGGACAGGTCTCGCGCTTCGGCTATCAGGAGATCAATACGCCCAAGCTGGACTGGCAGGCCACCTCGCGCGAGCATGTGAGCGTGCTTTACCACCGCCTGCGCTGGGATTCGCCCGGCGGCGTGCAGACCAGCGCCGCGGATATGTATGCGCAGGACTCGCAGGGCAACGACTTCGTCAAGCTCGACTATGGCGTGGCCAAGCTCACCAGCCTCATCACCAACACCATCAGCAACGAGTTGCTTTACCAGTACGGCCGCGAGCTGAACGACGAAAACCAGCAGGCTTACACGCCTTACACACTGGCCGACATTGCCACCGCCACCAATGTTCCCGAGCTCGAAGCCGGGTACAACTACGGCTTTAACGCCGGCTCCGAATACTACGCCTACCGCATCGCCTATCCCGACGAGCGCAAGTGGCAGATCGGCGACGTGCTCTATTGGGCCAAGGGCAACCACACCTTCAAGTTCGGCGTGGACGCGGTGCACAACTACGACCTGATGAACAACACCTACAAGAGCAACGGCGACTTCAGCTACAACTGGGTCGGCAACTACTTCAACGACCTGCTCAACCTGAAGAACGGCGTCGTGCCCTCCGCAGGCAATCAGCTCGGTTGCGACTCGGGCGCACAGCAGAACTATGTTGCTCCCGCTGCCGGCAAGACGGAGACCATCACCGGCGCTTATCCCTGCTACTACAACTTCGTGCAGGGCTTTGGCAATCCGGTCTATGCCATCTCCACGATGGATACCGGCGTCTTTGCCCAGGACAACTGGAAGTTCTCGCCGCGCCTGACCCTGGAGCTGGGCCTGCGCTGGGATCACGAAACGCTTCCCGGAGCCGATTCCAATCTCACCACGGCCACCGGCAGCTTCCAGCCCTATAACGGCATCACCAACAACCCCAGCGACAATACCGATTTCGGCCCGCGCATCGGCTTTGCATGGGATGTTTACGGCCACGGCAATACCGTGCTGCGCGGCGGCTACGGTCTCTACTATGGACGCATCACCAACGGCAACCTGGAAAATGTGCGCCTCGGGACCGGCAGCCCCAGCGGCCAGTACAGCCGCACGTGGTTTGCCAATACGGCCAACGCGCCCATCTATCCGAGTGTGATCGCTTCGGCCACCACGTCGAGCTGCACGCCCGGCACCTCATCCTGCCCAAGCTCGTACTTCCTTTCTTCCAACCTCAAGCTGCCCGAGGTGCAGGAGTTCGACCTTCAGGTGCAGCAGGCCGTCGGCCACGGCACGTACCTCTCCGTCAGCTATCTCGGCGGACTGGGACGCAGGCTGCCGAACTTCCTCGACGTCAACCTCAATCCGGACACCAAGAGCACGGCCACCTTCTCGGTGGCGGGCGACCCCGACGGTCATGGCCCGCTGGGACCGACCGGCACCCCGTACACCGTGCCGGTCTACACCTCCTACGGCAACACGGCCCTGCTCGGCCCCAATGCCGCCAACTTCAGCTCGGTTACAGAGTTTGTCAGCAATGTGAACTCCAGCTACAACGCCGCTGTCATCGAAATCCTGAACCGCTCCCTCAAGAGCATTCAGTTCGACGCCAACTACACATGGGCGCATGCGCTGGACTATGCGCAGAACGTCAACACGCAGGGCACCGCCGAAGCATGGTTCGACCCCTACGGCGACTCGCATGTCAACTACGGTAACTCCGCCTTCAACGTGCCCAACCGCTTCGTCGCTTATGCTCTCTACAACTTCCCGAACATACACAGCGGCTCACGGTGGGTGAAGTTGTTCACCAATGACTGGAGCCTGGACGACAGCTTCCAGGTGCAGAACGGCCTGCCCTTTACAGCCGGCATCAGCGCCAGCGCCAAGCCAAGCGGCGCGCTGGCCAGCGGCTGGAACGGCTCCGGTTATACCGGAGGAATCATTCCGCAGATCGGCTACGATACTTACCGCTATCCCTACCGCATCGTGGACGACGCACGCCTGCAGAAGCAGATCAGCCTCACGGATCGCTACAATCTTCAGTTCCTCGTGAATGTCTTCAACGTGGCCAACCACCAGAACATTACCGGCTTCTCCGCCAGCTATCTGTATAGCTTGTCGACCACCTCGGCCACCTACACAGGACAGGATGGCACGGGCTCGAAATCCTTCATGGTGCCGAACAACTCCAACAGCAGCGCGTTTCTCTATACGCCGCGGCAGGTTGAAATTGCTGCGCGCCTCAACTTCTAACTTCGCAATCGCAGCAAACAGCAAAAGCGGCGGCCGGATTGGCCGCCGCTTTTGTTTTTCTTGAGCCATTATGGCGCTGATGCACAATGGTGGCTTGTTAGTAGGCCGGGGATTTATCCCCGGCAATAAAGCCCAACAAAATTAGTTGGGGGCTATTCCCTGCTCTTTGCTATTTCCCACAGCTTCAGCACGGTATTCCAGTTGCGCGCCGTCGCGGCCACGCCCAGCGCCTTGTCCAACCCCTTGCCGCTGAATTTTGTTTCTCCCGCGCCATCGGGCAGGTGCAGATACAGCGTCTCGCCGTCGAGAACGAAGCGGTCGCGCCGAGACGGGTACTTTGCCACAATTGCATCGAGCGCAGCAGCGGCATCCTTGCCCGCCGGCCCGGCAAGAAACGCCGCATGAACCTTCGAGTAATCCGCCGCGGCATGCTCCGCAAACGGATTCCGCGCAATCACGGCGTCAAGATGCTCCAGGGTCCGCACCATTACGCCAACCGGCGCGCCCAGCAGCTTTTCGAGGCTCGCGACAATCGCGACAACGACCTTCTCCGGCTTCGCGGAGGCGTCAAAGACCGCATTGCCGCTCTGGATGTAAGTCTCGACACGCTTGTAGCCTAGTTCTTCGAGCAGCGCCCGGAAGGCAGCCATCGGCAGCTTGCCCGTTCCGCCTACGTTCACCGCGCGCAGCAGCACAATATAAGTCGGCATTCACCCTCCACAATGCCAACAGTGTACCCGCAGACAGAAACGCGGCAGCCGATCCGGCTGCCGCGCTGCTTTTCTCGTCCTTCGTGCCTCGTCCCTCGCCTTACGGATACATCCGATGCAGCGTGCGAGCGAAGGGAATCGTTTCGCGGACGTGATCGAGGCCGCAGACCCATGCCACCACGCGCTCGATTCCCATGCCGAAGCCCGCATGAGGCACGCTGCCGTAGCGGCGCAGATCGAGATACCACTGGAAGGACTCAAGCGGCAGTCCGTGCGCCTCGATGCGGCTCTTGAGTAGATCGTAGCTCGCCACGCGCTGCGAGCCGCCGATAATCTCGCCGTAGCCCTCCGGCGCCAGCACGTCCACGCAGAGCGCATATTTCGGCTCGTCGGGGTCGGGCTCCATG
>JAATFM010000288.1 GCA_015655195.1 Terriglobales bacterium | reverse complement strand
GTTTGGTGTGCTCATTCCAATGCTTGCCCGGTCGGTCCAGCACTTTATGCCGAAGCTCCTGGCATCCAGTGGGATGACTGCTTCGCAGTTCTACTACGGTCTTGGCCTGATTGCATTTCTACTCTTTATGACGCTGCCGCAGGTCATTCTACTGTGGACCGAGCCGGATATGGAGCCGGCCAAGGAATTTGCCGAAGAGCGTTAAACGCCTTCGCCAATGCCGCCGATAACGGCTACCTTGGCCCGTTTGCCGAGGCGTACTACAAGACGCACCGGCACGCAATCGATGGGAATGAGTGCGTTGGCCGCGATTTCTCCGTCGAGCTTGACGGCCTTCTCGGTTATCTTGCGATTCGCTTCTGCGTTGCTCGCCGCAAGGCCCAACTGCACCAGCAATTTCGGCAGGCGAATCTGCACGATCTCTGCCGGGCCTTCGACATCAGCAAAGGCGATGTGAACCTCTTCGAGGTCTTCGCTAACAGCCTTCTGCTGAAACATCTTTGCCCAATTCTCATCGGCGGCTTGCGCGGCGGCCTCACCGTGAAAACCAGCCGTGATCGTCCGCGCGAGGCGCTTCTTCGCTTCCATCGGATGTAGCGCGCCACTGGCGACATCGGCCTTCATCGCGTCCACTTCTGATTGCTTGAGGTCCGTCAGGAAGACCCAATACTTCCACATCAGCTCATCGGTGATCGACATGAGCTTGCCGTACATCTCCGAGGGCGGCTCCTGAATCCCAATCGCGTTACCGAGCGACTTCGACATCTTCTGTACGCCGTCGAGGCCTTCGAGAATCGGCGTCATCAGCACGATCTGCTCGGGCTGGCCGTCCTTGCGTTGGAGTTCGCGGCCCATGAGGAGGTTGAACTTCTGGTCGGTGCCGCCGAGTTCGACGTCGCTTTTGAGCATGACGGAGTCGTAGCCCTGCGCAAGCGGATAGAGCAGCTCATGGAGGCTGATGTCCTGCTCGGCGCGGAAGCGAGTGAGGAAGTCCTTGCGATCGAGTATCTGTGAGAGTGTGACCTTCGCGGAGAGGCTGATAAGTCCGGCGTAGCCGAGCTTGTCGAGCCATTCCGAGTTGTAACGCACCTCGGTCAACTTCTCATCGAGAATCTTGAAGACCTGCGCCTTGTAGGTCTCGGCGTTGCGGTCGATCTCTTCGCGAGTGAGAGGCTTTCTCGTTACATTTTTACCCGTGGGGTCGCCGATAAGCGCGGTCGAGTCGCCGATGAGAAAGATCACCTGGTGCCCGAGCTGCTGAAAGTGCCGCAGCTTGCGCATCAGCACGGTGTGGCCCAGGTGCAAGTCCGGTGCCGTGGGGTCGAAGCCGGCCTTGACGCGCAGCGGGCGGCCTGTTTTGCGGCTCTCTTCAAGCCGCTCGCGCAGGTCGGAGACGCGGATAATCTCCGCCGCGCCTTTCTGGAGCAGGTCAAGCTGTTCGTCTACCGGAAGAAACGTGCTGGGAGGAAGCGTGCTCATGCTGTATTCCAGTATAAATTTCCCGTCTTACGCGGGGTCAGCATTCTCTCATTCTCTGATTTTTAACAGATAAACTTGCAAGTTTATCTTCCAATATGCAACGATAATCAACATGGCACGCAAGACGAGGCCAGCAGTCAGATGGAGGAGTTTCGGAATGCACTGGTATGAGCTGTTGGCCTGCTTTTTTGCGGGCGCTTTTCTTGCAAACGTAGTGCCTCATTTCGTGCACGGCATCTCCGGCAACCGCTTTCCGACGCCCTTTGCCAACCCTCCGGGCAAAGGGCTCTCGTCGCCTATCGTCAACACGGTATGGTCGCTCGTGAATCTCGTCGCCGGCGCTCTGCTCTTCCACGCAGGCAAGGTTGCAGGCGGGGAATGGCCCGCGCTGGTCGTATTCTTCGCCGGCATCGCGGCAATCAGCGTCCTTTGCAGCATCCGTTTCGCCTCGAAAGACAAGGAGTAATCGCCGCATGGCACGCAAGACCTTCGACGCCTCTGTTACCGATTTCGCCCATGCCGTCGGGCTCCTGATTCGCCATGTGCGGGCGGCGGCTGCGAGCAATGAGCTTTCGTGGACGGAATCCGCGGTGCTGGGGCGGTTGGAGCGGGAGGGTGCCGCAACCACGGCCGAGCTTGCCCGCGCGGAGGGCGTCAAGCCGCAGTCCATGGGGACCACCGTTGCCGCGCTTGAAGAGTTGGGCCTCATTGTGCGTTCGCCGCACCCCACAGACGGACGCCAGATGATTCTTTCGCTTACCGCGAAGGGAGCCGAGGTGCGCCGGAATGTGCGCAGCCAGAAACACATCTGGATAGAGCAGGCCATCGCGCGGCTCGACAAGCAGGATCAGGAAACGCTCTTCGCCGCGGGCGAAATCATCCACAGGCTGGTGGAGAACAGTCTGGCGGCAAGCCCGTTGGAAAAAAGCCCGGTGGAAAAGTGAGCAGTCCCGCAAACAGTCCAAGCACGCCGCAAGCCGCACGCGCAAAGCCATCCATGGCCCACGCATGGCGGGCGCTGCGCTCGCGCAACTTCCAGCTCTTCTTCGCCGGGCAGGGCATCTCCGTCATCGGCACATGGATGACGCGCCTGGCCACAAGCTGGCTGGTCTACCGGCTCACCAACTCGGCGCTGTTGCTCGGCGTGGTCAGCTTCGCCGGGCAGATTGTCTCCTTTCTTCTCGGTCCTTTCGCCGGCGTCTGGGTCGAGCGCCTGAACCGCCGCAAGCTGCTCGTCTGGATTCAGGCCGCGGCTGCCGCGCAGTCGCTTGCTCTTGCCGCGCTTACGCTCACGCACCGCATCAACCTGTGGGAGATTATTGCTCTCGCCACCGTGCAGGGCGTCATTAACGCATTCGACATGCCGGCAAGGCAGTCTTTCCTCGTGCAGATGGTGGACGATCGCAACGACCTCAGCAACGCCATTGCCATGAGCTCCGCGCTGAACAGCGGCGCCCGCCTCATCGGCCCGGCCATTGCCGGAATGGTGATTGCCATCTATAGCGAAGGTATCTGCTTCCTCATCGACGGCGTCAGCTACCTTGCCGTCATCGCTTCGCTGCTTGTGATGCGGATTCAGCGCGAAGCCGCGGTGCGCCACACGCGAACCATGATCGAGCAGATGCGCGACGGCTGGGATTACATCCGTTCCTTCGAGCCAGTCCGCACAACGCTCATGCTCTTTGCGCTGATCAGCCTCATGGGCTATCCCTTCGCCGTGCTGCTTCCGGTCTTTGCCGCGCAGGTGTTGCACGGCGGCGCGCACACGCTTGGCTGGCTCTCGGCGGCCACCGGCGTCGGCACACTGGTTTCTGCTCTTTCGCTCGCCGCTAGAAAATCCGTTCTCGGCCTCACGCGCGTCATTCAAACCGGCACACTCGTTCTTGGCGTCGCACTGCTTTTCTTCGGCCTCTCGCACTCGCTCCCGCTCTCGCTTGTCATGATGGGCTTCGCGGGCTTCGGCCTGATGCAGGTAGCCTCCGCCGCCAACATGATTATCCAGTCGCTCGTTTCGGAAGATATGCGCGCCCGCACCATGAGCTACTACACGATGGCCTTCTTTGGGGCAGCGCCCTTTGGCAGCCTCATGGCCGGCGCGTTGGCGCACTGGATGGGCGCGCCCCTCACCGTCATGCTTACCGGAGCTTGCTGTCTTGCGGCTACGCTCTGGTACACGTTTCGTCTGCCGCGCATGAACGCCATCATGCGGCCCATCTACCGCAAGACCGGCCAGTTTCCGGAACTCGAATCGGAGCCCGATCTCGAAGAAGCCGCGTCCTGAGATTTTTCACGCAAGCAATTTCACTCAACCAATCACGCAAACAGTCCGAAAGGAAAACACCATGCCGCTCACGCAACTCGATTCCACCGCCGCTCTCATCGTCATCGACCTGCAAAAAGGAATCACCGGCTTCACCACAGAGATGGGTTCCGCGGAGATTGTCAGCCGCTCGGCGGAACTGGCGAAAGCCTTCCGCGAACGCGGTCTGCCCGTAGCACTGGTAAACGTAGTTGGCCGCGCACCAGGCCGCGTCGATCAGGGCTTCGGCAACCACGCCTTCCCGCCCGATTGGGCCGATCTCGTTCCCGAGCTGGACGCGCAGCCTTCCGACATTCTCATCAGCAAGGAGCGCGTCGGCGCATTCCTCGGCACCGAGCTCGACGCGAAGCTGCGCGCCCAGGGCGTAACGCAGGTCTTTATGACCGGCATCGCCACCAGCATGGGCGTGGAAGCAACGGCCCGCAGCGCCTTTGACCTTGGCTACAACGTGGTCTTTGTCTCCGACGCCATGACCGACCTGAACCCCGCCGCGCACCAGAACGCGATCTCTGTCACCTTCCCACGCATGGGCGAAGTGGACACGACCGAAAACATACTGAAGACCGTGCGCGGATAACGCCGCATCTACTCCGTGCGCAACGCCTTCAGCGGATCGATATGCGTTGCCTTCCACCCCGGAGCGGTAGCCGCTGCCAGCGCCGTAAGCAACAGCAGCAGCGCCGCCGCTCCCAGGCTCACCGGGTCCGTGGGCCGCACGCCAACCAGCATGGCCGCCACCAGCCGCCCCAGCGCGAGGCTCAGCACAAGGCCCGCCGCGATGCCGCAGCAGGCGAGAGTCGCGGCGTGGCGCAGGATGCCGCGCAGAATCACGGAGCGGTTCGCGCCGAAAGCCATTCGCAACCCGATCTCGAAGGTACGCTGCGCCACTGTGTAAGCCATCGTGCCGTAAACGCCCAGCATAGCCAGCAGCAATCCCGCGCCCGCAAACAGCGAGATAAGCACCGCGCGGAATCGCTCCGTGGTGATGGACTCATTCACCAGCGCATCCATCGTGGTAAAGCGCATGGCAATCCGCGGATTCGTCTGTGCAATTCTTGCCTGCACGATATTCATCAGCGTCAGCGGTTTCACTTTTGTTCGCAGCACAATATGAATCTGGTTCGCATAGTGCGGGTGCTGCGCCATCGGCATATAGAGTGCCGGTCCCGGTTTTTCCGCGGGCGAGTCCTGCCGGATGTCGCCGACAACGCCAACTACCGTCATCCATTTATCCGAATCGAGCCCGCACTGGATCTGTTTGCCAATCGGGTCTATGCCGCCAAAGCTCTGCTTCGCCGTAGACTCGCTGATAACCGCCACAGGCGGATTATCGTATGTATCCTGTGCGTTGAAATCCCGTCCACGCTTGAGCGTTATTCCCATAGTTTGAAAATACCCGGCGCTGGCAACACTGAAAATGGCCCATGGCTTATTGTGCGGGTCCACCGGAAGACCACCGCGCGCCGTGTAGTTGCCATTCGAGCCATAGGGCCCCATCGGCAGCCCCATCACGCCTGCCACATGCTCGACGCCGGGGATCGTTTGCAGCTTTGCGAAGATTTCGTCGAACTGGCGCAGCACTGTGCGATAGTCGTCTTCCGTGTGTGCGGGATTATCGGCATCCACCACCAGCATCTGCCGCGCTGCAAAGCCCAGGTCATTCGTCGTCAGCGTTGTCATGGTGCGCAGCAGCAGCGCCGCTGCCACGGCCAGCACAAACGTCGCAGCCACCTCTGCAACCACAAGACCATCGCGCAGCGTTGCTGCTCCTTTGCGGCCCATTCCTCGCGAAGCATCCTGTTTCATCGCATCCGCGGCATTCACCTTTGCCGCGCGCATCGCCGGAAGAATCGACGCAATCAGCGCGGTAAGCACAGAGATGCCAGCCGTAAAGGCCAGTACCCATCCATTCAGGTGAATCTCACCGGCGCGCGGCAACTCCTTCGGCGCCATGGCCACCAGCATCCGTACCGCGGGCACGGCAAGCAGAATGCCGGCCGCACAACCGAGCATTGCCAGCAAAAGGCTTTCCAGAATGACAGGCCGCATCGCCTGCCAGCGCGACGAGCCAAGCGCCTTGCGAATCGCCATCTCACGCTGCCGCTCCATGGAGCGCACCAACTGAAGATGTATCACGTTTACGCAGGCGATGAGGAGAATGATGCACACCGTGCCCCAAAGGAGCATCAGCGTAGGCCGCGCGTTGCCTGTTAACGCCTCGGCCAGCGGAACAGCAAGTATCTGCTTGTTGCGGTTGTCCTCCGGGTATGCCGCCTGTAACCGCTGCGAGAGGCTGTCAAGCTCTGTCTGTGCCGTCTTGAAGCTGGCGCCATTACGCAGCATCGCCACTGCGCGGTAATTAAAGGCTGTGCGCGACTTCGACTCCGGCTGTAGAGAAAATACCTCCCACACTTCGGTCTTGCGGGGATAGTGGAACGCGCCCGGCAGCACGCCTGCGATTTCAATGGCCTCGCTCTCAATGTGGAGCGCCTGCCCCAGAGCGGCCTGGGCGCTGCCGAAGTTGTCGCGCGCAAACTGTTCGCTCACCAGCGCGGCACGATGGGATTCCGTATCCGTAAAGAGTCTTCCCGCAATGGGCTGCAACTGGAAAACGCGGGCGAAGTTTTCATCAACCCATGTGACCTCGGTGTATGTGGCGCGATCGCGCAGTTGCACGCCCTCTTCGCCACCGGTGTAAAGACTCACACTCTCCAGACTTTTCGCCTGCTCGCGCACATCCACGCCATCCGGCCCGGTAACGCGCTGCATGGTTTCTCCAATATGGCTGTAGCGCGTCGCCAACACCGCCAACCTATCCGGATTGTTGTAAGGCAGAGGTGCGAGGAGGATGGAATCAATCGCGGTAAAGATGGCCGCGTTGGCGCCGATGCCGAGGGCCAGCGTCAGAGTTGCCGTCAAGGTAAATGCGCGATGCTTCGCCAGTTGCCGGGCGGCGAAGCGCAGATCGGCGAAGAATGCGCTGACGGCGTTCTCCCATCCGTAGGAATGCGCCTGCTCCCGCGCGGCGAGCATCGTTCCTGACTCCACGCGAACAGCGCGGCGAGCCTCTTCCGCGCTTATCCCGCGTTCGCGCAACGCGGCGGCGGCCTCTTCGTAATACTGTTCCACCTCGTCGGCAACATCGCGCTGCCGCTTGCCCGGTTGCAGCAGGTTTCGCAGGCCGTGGAAGAGAGAGCGCCAGCCGGCCATGAGCTATGCCTCCGCCTTGAGCAGCCGGGTCACCGCGCCGGAGCGCCGCGCCCAGTCGGCGGTTTCCTGCTCGAGCTGTTTTTTTCCGGCACGCGTGAGCGTGTAGTACTTCGCGCGGCGCGCATTTTCGGTCTGCCGCCACTCGGAGCCGAGCCATCCGGCGCGCTCCAGCCGCTGCAGGGCGGTGAGCAGCGAGCCGGGATTGATTTTGAAGACGCCGCGCGAGACCTGCTCTACGCGCCGCGCGATGCCGAAGCCATGCATCGGCTCAAGGCTCACGGTCTTGAGGATCAGCATGTCGAGCGTGCCCTGGATTACATCGGTATTCTCGTCTGTCATGCAACCGACGGTAACACTCTTTCCTCTTGACGGTCAAGATGTGCAATTCAAGAGGAGGCGCGGCCGCAACGCGATCCCACCCTTGCGAAAGAAACAAGTCGCAAGGGTGGGGCACGGAGGAGGAGGTGTGCGGGAGAGGTTACAGATGCGTCATGCGGCTGCGCAGGCGCTTCAGAACGTTGGGCGGCAGCAGGCCCGAGACGTCGCCGCCGAAGCTGAAGACTTCCTTGAGCATGCGCGAACTGACAAAGGAGTAGCGGCCAGCCGGCTGCAGGAAGACGGTCTCGATCTCCGGCGCGAGCCGCCGGTTCATCAGCGCCATCTGGAACTCGTACTCGTAGTCGGAGATGGCGCGGATGCCGCGCAGCACCGCTGTGGCTTTAAGCGAGCGGGCAAAATCCACCATCAACCCGTCGAAGGTCGCCACCGACACATTGTCCAGCGAGCGCGTCGCCTCGCGCAGCATCTCCGCCCGCTCGGCAGGCGTGAAGAGCGGGTTTTTGCCCGGATTGTTCAGCACCCCGACGGTCAAATGCTCGAAGAGCCTCGACCCGCGCTGAATCAGGTCTACGTGCCCATTCGTCGGCGGGTCGAATGTTCCGGGATAAAGTGCCTTTGCGGCCATTCAGGTCGGCTCCCTACG
>JAATFM010000115.1 GCA_015655195.1 Terriglobales bacterium | reverse complement strand
CTGGCGCTCTGGTCTCTGGCGCGATTTCAGGCACGCCTGTCGTGGACTGCGGCTCTCAGCTTCACACTGGCAATTACCTACGCCGCGTTGCTGCGCCCCGATGGCGCGCTCATCGGCGTGGCTTTCGCTATCCCGATGATTCTTGCGCTCATGCGCGGCTTCACGCTGGCCCCCGCGCTGCCTCCCGCGCCAACATGGAGGAGCCGCATCGCAATGGCTTTCGTCTGTCTCGCGCTCGCCGCCGCACCTTTCGCTGTATGGACAGTTCGCAATTACGCCGACTTCCACGTCTTTCAGCCGCTCGCTCCGCGCTACGCCACCGATCCCGGTGAGCCCACCTGGCAGGGCTGGCAGCGTTACGTCAAAACCTGGTCCCTCGATTTCAAAACCACTTACCAAATCTACTGGAACGTTCCCGACGACAAGTTCGACCTGACCCAACTCCCAGCACGCGCCTTCGACTCGCCCGCGCAATACAACGAGACCTCCGCTATTGTCCGCGCCTACGAAGACAACGGCGAGGATTTTTCGCCGGAGATTGACGCGCGCTTTGCCTCGCTCGCCGCCGAGCGCATCGCATCGCACCCTGCGCGTTATTACGTGCTGCTTCCGCTCGGCCGCGTCGCCGACATGCTCTTCCGCCCACGCATTGAAAACCTTCCCATCGATCAGGACTGGTGGGTTTTCAAGCGCCACTGGGACGAAACCATTCTGAGCTGGTTTTATCTGGGGTTGAATCTGGTCTATTTACTGCTTGGCGTGGCGGGCTTCTGCCTCAAGCCGCGCCTTCGGGGCTGGATGCTGCTTTATTTCGTCCTGCGCTGCGCGCTTCTCGCCACCGTGGAAGCTCCCGAAGCGCGTTACACGCTGGAGTTCTTCCCGATGCTCTTCGTGCTCGGCGGCATTGCGATTGCCCGGCTTATTTCAAGTCGAAAGCTTTCGACGGCAGCTTCTCATTGATCTTGATGTCGGTGTACGTGCAGATGCGGTAGGTGCTGGCATTCTGGTCAAAGCGCTGCTTCAGGCTCACGCCGCGGTCCAGGTCAATCCAGATCGTGATCTTCGCCATGTTCTTCCGCACATCCGCGTCCTTGGCCACAAGTTCCAGCTTGGCCACTTTCACGCCGTCTATCGTCTCGTTGCCGAGGTACTTTATGTCCCACTTGTCGGCTAGTTCCGTGCCGCTCGCGCCGAAGCCCAGCATCAGGTAGCCCTCCCACTTTGCCGCCTGGTAGGAATGCACCGTGGAGCCGTCATAGACGCGGAATTGTCCGTTGGTGAGGTTGTAGGCATTTGTGGCGGGCCGGCCGTTGTGTTCGTGAATGTGCGCCGCCATTTTGAAGCTCGTGCCCGACCGCTCGTAATACACCAGGCCCTTTTGCGTGTCGCTGTCCGGCACGGGATCGCTCATCTCGGTGTCAAAGACGAAGCTCGCCGATGTGGTGCGAAACTTCTTCGCCGCGGCATCGAGCCGCGTCAACACCGATTTCAGGTCTTGCGCGGAAGCCTGAGCGGAAGCCGGTGCAGAAAAAGCGCCGGGAACGGCAAGAAGCGCCGCCAGCAGAAGGGGAAAAAGAGATCGTCTACGAACGCGCATAATCCTCTACATAATTGGACGCCGAGCCGGGACCAAAGAATCGTGAAAATTCGGGGCCTGCCCTGGTCTGACATCCACGAATGCCGGGCGCCTGAGATCCCTCGCATTTGGGGACCTGGGATAACGAGCAAGGGTTTTGCCGGGCGCCCCATTCTCGGCGCGCTTTTGTCTTTGCGCCCAGGGTGGGACAGCACAAAAGCTCGCTCTCCCACAACCGAGCTGACAGCTAAAAGTTGATAGCTACTTATGCGCCCAGACCTTCCACGCCACCGGATTTCCGTACGCGTCCTTCGTCACTTCCCAGCGCTCGATGGCAACCGCGTCGCCGGTTACCGGCTGCATCGCCAGCTTCAGCGCCTTTTTCACCGCCGAATCCGAGGCATTTGCCGGCGCAGTTACCTCGCTTGCCGGCACGGTCAGAATCAGCCCCTTGCCGCCATCTCCCAGCACCTGGATCGGTTCATGCGGCCCGCCGGTCAGCGGCGGCTTGTCGCCGTAGTTCCACATCTGCGGCGTAATGAAAATGAAAGCCAGGATCAGCGTCACCATCACATCGTAGTGAAAGCTGCCCCGAGGGTAAGTCCAGTAAAAATAGCTCTTCAGAATTCGATTCATCCTTGCTGCCGTGCAATCCTTTCCATGCCGCCCATGTAGGGCCGCAGCGCCTCGGGAACCGTTATGCTCCCGTCGGCCTGCTGATAGTTTTCGAGAATCGCGAGCCACGTCCGTCCCACGGCCAGCCCGCTTCCGTTCAGCGTATGCACAAACTCGTTTTTCCCCTTAGCGCCTGCTATCTTGTAGCGGATATTCGCCCGCCGCGCCTGAAAGGACTCGAAGTTCGAGCACGAAGAGATCTCGCGGTAGACACCCTGTCCCGGAAGCCATACTTCGAGGTCGAAGGTCTTGGCGGAGGAGAACCCCGTATCGCCGGCGCAAAGCAAGACTCGCCGGTAAGGCAAGCCCAAAGCCTCTAAAATCTCCTCGGCATCGCGGGTCAGCTTCTCGTGCTCTGCGTCGCTCTCTTCGGGCTTCACAAACTTCACCAACTCGACCTTCTGAAACTGATGCTGCCGGATAATCCCGCGCGTGTCCTTGCCCGCTGCTCCGGCCTCAGCGCGGAAACACGGCGTATAAGCGGTGTACGCAATCGGCAGCCGCGCCTCGTCGAGAATCTCATCACGGTAGAGGTTCGTTACCGGAACCTCGGCTGTCGGAATCAGCCAGTGGTCGTTAAAAACCGCCTTCAGTCTAGATTGCGCTCCCTTATCGAAGGCATCCCGAGCCTCTACGCTGCCAGCACCGAACTGCTGCGCCGCCTTAAAGAATTCCTCTTGGGCCTTTGATTGTTCCTCCAAATCAGGGTCCGCGCAACGAAACAAATCCTCGGCAAACTTCGGCAATTGCCCTGTACCAAACAAACTCTTGGAGTTCACCATAAAAGGCGGCAGAACCTCGGTGTAGCCATGCTTCGTCGTGTGCAGGTCCAGCATGAAACCGATCAGCGCCCGTTCAAGCCTTGCGCCCGCGCCGAAATACACCGCAAACCGCGCCCCGCTCAGCTTCGCCGCGCGCTCCTGGTCCAGAATCCCCAGCGCCTCGCCCAGTTCCCAGTGCGGCTTCGGCTCGAAATCGAAAGCCGGCTTCGCGCCCCACTCCTTCACCGTCACATTGTCGGCCTCGGAGCGGCCCGCGGGAACCTCGTCGCGGGTCAGGTTCGGCACACGGCTCAGCGAAAGGCGCATCTCGTCATCGAGCGCCGCAGCTGCCTTGTCCAATTCGTCTAATTTGTCTTTCAGGGCGCGGGTCTCGTCCATTAGCGCCGTGGCGGCGAGTTCATGGCCTGGCCCCTGACGCTTCAACTGGCCCACCTGCTGCGAAAGCTCGTTGCGCCGCGCCTTCAGAGTCTCAGCCTCGCGGATGGCCTCGCGCCTGCGCTGGTCGAGGCTCTGGAAATCCCCCAGCAGAGCCGCCGGGTCCGCGCCGCGAGCGCGCAATTTTTCCTCAACCAGAGCCAGATTGCCCCGGACAAACACCATATCGAGCATAACCCTATTAGTTTACTTGATGGCAGGGAGTCGCTGTATTTCAGGCACTGGGTCAGTTTGGATTTCCAGCAATAATATACTTGGCTGAGTGTGGCGTATTATGGGTTATGTTCCCCATCCGTGCGAGGTTCATAATGCCGTCTGATAGTCGCGCTAGGAAGTTGCCCCAGTTCATTTGGCTGCAACCTGATGGGGACGTGTCTCAGCTCTTCTTGCTGCTTGCAGGCATGACTCTATTATCCTCCGTTGTAGTCTTCACATATAACTACAACCTGATGCAGACAATCATCTTTGTCTTGTTGCCGGGGTTGATAATTTCTTGGCTGGTAAAGTGGATTCAGTGGCAAAGACATCTCATTGATAGGTGCCTAAATGTAGTCCAGATGACGGCGCGCCAGCAATGCCAACATCCTGATGGATGGGAATGCGCGGCCTGCTACGCCAGAGGAGTGCTCAAAGAACACTTTCCAGACAAGTTAAGTGACCGCTGATAGCATAACGAAATGGCACTCGAACTGACGGGAGCCCGATTAAAGATTGAGCGGGCCAAAAAGCACATCAGTGATTTCGACAAAGAACGGCTGGCCTTCTTGGCTACTGATCCGTATGTCACTATTGCCAAGTTCGACTCTGAATCGAATGTTACGCAATCCATCATGGGTCCGCTGCCGATCCTCCCAGATAGTCTCGCAACCATCGCGGGGGATGCTGCTCAAAATCTGCGAACTGCTTTGGATTACATCGCTGCGGAGTTGGCGCGGAACAATGGGGGCGATCCCACGAAGGTTTACTTCCCTATCGCGGAGAGTGCTGATAAGTACAAAGCCGAACTGAATGGAAAAACAAAGGGAGTCTCCAGCGAAGCGATAAAAGTCTTCGACCGTATAGAACCTTACGACGGTGGGAACGGTCGATTGTTGTGGGCTCTCCATACCTTGAACAATGCCGACAAACATCGTCTGCTGGTCAGTGTCGGAAGCAACATCGCTCGAACAGTGCAGCTCACTATGGGTCCAAGTCCTGTGCCAAGAACATTTTCTGCCCTTATGTTGGCCCCTGGGCTTGAAGAGGGCTACATACTCGGAGAAGTGGAAGGGAACACGGAACCTAACAACTATATCAAGTTCTCCTTTGACATAGCGTTCGGAGAGCCGGAGATTCTTGAGGGTGAGTACGTCGTCCCAACCCTCACATATATGGCTGGGATGGTTGAATCCATCGTGAATTACTTTGCTACGAATTTCTGAACGCCGGGTGCCCCATCCTTCGAGCGTTTTTTGCTTAAAGGGTGGGATAGCACAGAAGCCCGTTCTCCCACGGCCGGGCCAAGCTAAGAGCTAACAGCTTTCTTCTCCCCCTCTTCCACATGCTCCTTCCACCCCGGCAGCGTCTGGTCGCCGGTAATCAGCCTGGCGCTGCGCGAAAAGGTGAAGAAGGTCCAGACCCATGAGGCCATGACCGAAATCCGGTTGCGGAAACCGATCAGGAAGAAGACGTGCACCACGATCCACGTCATCCACGCCGGAATTCCGCTCAAGCGCGCCGTAAACGGCCATTTCACATCGGCCACGGCGGCCATGCGCCCGATTGTCGCCATGTCGCCCTTGTCGAAGTAGCGGAAGGCGGGGCGCGGCCTGCCGGCCAGG
>JAATFM010000250.1 GCA_015655195.1 Terriglobales bacterium | reverse complement strand
TTTTCCCGCTCCAGATGCGCTAACGCGCTAACTTGCTGTTTTACAACTCTCCATCTTCAGCCGCTGCCAGACTTCCTTTACCGTTGCCTCAAGCTCCATCCGGCCGCCATCGTTTGCAATCACAAAATCCGCCCGCGCTGCTTTTTCTGCATCGGGAATTTGCCGCGCGAGCCTCCGCCACGCATCGGCAGCGGCGGCATCGTTGCATTCTTTGCCCTTGCCCGCACATACACGCTCGATATACCGCGCAATCTTCACATCGTCCGGCGCGGTCATGACAATCACGCGATCGAAGCGCCTGCGCCAGTCGGCCAGCACGCCCTCGCTCTCACCGCGTGCCCGCGCATCGCGTTCTACTTCAAAGATCAGCGCCGACTCAACCACCGCGACAGCCTTCGCATCCCGCGCAAAGATCCCATCCATCCACCGGCGCTGCTCAGCAATCACCGCCGGATGCACGATGGCATTCAGCTCATCGAGCCGACCGCCTGCAAAGGCAAGCTCGGCGAGCTTTGCCCGATCCAGCCTCCCGCCGGCGGCCACAACCTCGGCTCCAAATTCGCGCACAATCTCCGCATAGACCGCCTGCCCGGGCTCCATCAGCGCGCGGCCCAGTTCGTCGGCCTCGATCACCTCCGCGCCAAATCCGCGGAGCAGCGCCGCAACGGTGCTCTTGCCCGAGCCAAGGCCGCCGGTAAGGCCTACGCGCAGCACGCTCTAAAGCCCCCGCCTCATTCGAGCCGCCTGCACCGTGTTCGACATCAACATGGCAATCGTCAGCAGCCCCACGCCACCCGGCACCGGCGTATACGCGCCGGCAATCTCAAACGCGGCCGGATGCACGTCGCCTACAATCACCGAGCCGCGCTTTTCAAACGCCGCTTCGCGCTTCTCGTTTCCGGCAAAAAATCTATCGAACTCCTCGCGCTCCGTCACGCGGTTGATGCCGACATCAATAATCGTCGCGCCGGGCTTCACCATCTCCGGCGTAATAAAACCCGGCCTGCCAATCGCCGCCACCAGAATGTCCGCCCCGCGCGTCACCGCGCCCAGGTCGCGCGTCTTCGAGTGGCAAATCGTTACCGTCGCATTCTCGTTGAGCAGCAACAGCGCCGCCGGCTTGCCCACAATGTCGCTGCGGCCCACCACCACGGCATTCGCGCCGGCAATCGGAATCCCGCTGCGCTTCAAAATCTCGATCACGCCAGCCGGCGTGCATGGCGCAAGAGCCGGGCGCCCGGCCTGCAACCGCCCCGCATTTATTGGATGAAAGCCGTCCACGTCCTTAGCCGGATCGATGGCGTCAAGCAGCGCCTTCGCATCCACCTGCTTCGGCAGCGGCAACTGCACCAGGATGCCGTCAATCTCGTCGCGGTCGTTCAGCGCCCGAATCACGTCCAGCATCTCCTCAGTCGTTACGGTCTCAGGCGGCGTAATGCGCTCGCTCAAAAAGCCAAGCTCTTCGCTCGTCTGCACCTTGTTGCGAACGTAAATCTCCGAGGCCGGCACATGGCCCACCTGCACCACGGCCAGGCCGGGCCGCACGCCCCGCGCGGCCAGTTCCTTCACTTCAGCAGCCACCTCAGCCTTGATCTCGGCCGCAATCTCTACTCCATCCAGTACCTTTGCCATTCTCCCGCTCCAGAACCCATCCTATCGCCTCACGCGTAGCTTGCGTGTCGCCTTACTGTGGCCGGAGCGGCAGGGCTAAGTCCGCAAGCGCACAGGCCGCGATTCTGCTACACTGATTAAAGCGAATCAGGGTCCCGCGCAGCGCCTTTGGCCTGCCTCTGATGCGCATTTGCAAAGCAAGTTCGGGGAGTGGCTCAGCCTGGTAGAGCACCTGGTTCGGGACCAGGGGGTCGGAGGTTCAAATCCTCTCTCCCCGACCAATCTTTCTCATCTTAATTCAATGGTTTAGGCCGCTTTGGCAGCTTTTTCACTTGGGCCTTTTCGGTACATTCTGGACAACCGAAAGACCGAGGTTTGGAAGCGCAACTCCGATACCGCACTTCTCCGCCCCCATCCTCCGAAAAGTCAGGTTCTCCTTGACCTTGTCGTAGAGGTTCGTCATGCTCTCCCCGTATATCCCATCCAATACTTCTGGAACCCTTCAGGGCATTCGGTGTAGTTCCACAGGTACGTATTTCGATATTTAAGGGCGTGCGCATTGCGCACGCCCTTAAAGCAATTACCGATTCACGGTGAGTGTGAACTGCGCAGTCTTCGAGGCCGAACCTGAAGTTGCAGTCACGGTGATAGTGGAGGTGCCAGCAGGGGTTCCCGGATACTTTGGACCAGAGCTTCCGCAGCCGGAAAGAGAGGAAATGCCGATCATGCCGAGGCTCAAGATGATGGCAAGCTTTAATCCCTGAAAACTGCGGCGGCGTTTCGCCGGCCACAACAGCAACAGCATTCCGCAAAGGGAAGCAGAACCTTTGATCCATGTGGGCAGATGGTTTTCCGCTGAGCTGGTGTTATTCGGCACGGTGGTTTGCACCAGCACTGCAACCTGGGCAGAACCACTTGCAGACAGGCTGATTGTGCTGGGCGTTATGGAGCAGGATGCTTCCGTCGGCGCTCCCGAGCAACTGACTGTGACTGTGTTAGAGAATGTCGCATTTGCGGTAAGCGTGAGATTGACGATGCCGGAAGATCCCTGCTGCAACTGCAAGGTTGTCGGCGCAGGTGCGCTCAGGGTAAAGTCCGGTGGCAGTGCGGTCACGTTAACGACAACCGAAGCAGCCGCCGTACCAGGGTTAAAGTTGGCATCGCCACTGTAAGTGGCAGCAATTGTCTGGCTGCCAACCGGAAGCTGCGCAGTGGTGAAGGTAGCGGCTCCCGAAGACAGAGGCGAAGTGCCAAGCAGAGTCGTTCCGTCGTAGAAGGACACCGTTCCCGTGGGAGATGCGGAGGAAACAGTTCCTGCGACGGCGGCAGTAAGAGTGACGCTTCCATCCTGCTCGACGGAATCTGCACTGGCCGAAAGTGTTACCAGGTCGCCACCCTGATTGATAAAGACTTCCGTGGAAGTAACCAGGTCGCTGAGCATGGAAACCACAGGCATCACAAGAATGTCGGGCGTGCCATCGCCGTTGACATCGGCAATCACCGTATGCGAGCCGGCTCCGTTCAGCATGGCGCTGAAGGGCTGCGGGCCTGCTGCAAACGATCCGCCGCCAAGATTCACAAGGGTCGTAAGATTGCCCACGAAGTCGCGCGTCTCCGCGTAGAACGGCGTTTCGGAGAGCACCAGGTCGGGCTTGCCGTCGTTGTTCAGATCAGCATATTTGCCATCGAGCGCGTACCGGCCGATGTTGAGAATCGTCGGCTCGCTGAAGGTGAAATCGCCGTTGCCCTTGAGCAGATAGAGCCCCGTAGTGCCATAAATCGCGTCATCGGAGCCATCAATCTGCGCCGTCACGCCAAGAGTCAGATCCTGCTTGCCATCGCCGTCGAAATCGCCGGGAATGATGGAAGCGACAAGCGTGCTTTCCAGCACGGTTTGCGAGTTGCCGGTGTTGAATGTGCCGTCGCCGTTGCCGGGAATCACGTAAAGATAATCCCCAAGGTTGCTGCTGACATCGGAAAGCGCAAGGTCGAGCTTGCCATCGCCATTCAAGTCGATCAGCTTCGGCTCGTATGCGCTGTAGCCGAAGTTCAGGAAGCTGGGAGTAAAGTTACCCTTGCCGTCGTTGAGCAGAATATAGACGCCCGACTGAACCTTGATATTTTGCGCATAGCAGCCTGAAGCCGTGTCTCCGCTATATGCCGCAACAATATCCTCGGCTCCATTGCCCTTCAGATCGCCCACGTCCACATAATTGAGCGAGCATCCGGGAGTTGTGCCGAGTGAAAGCGCAACGGGTGCGGCAAAGCTTCCATTGCCCTGATTATAGGAGACCATCAAACCGCCATCGGACCCGTAATAGCTGGTCCCCATCAGGATGTCGGGCAGGCCGTCGCCATTGAAATCCACGGCAAAGGGATAAACGGTGACGATGTTGTCTGAGGACACCTGATCGAAAGTAACAGCTGTTTGGTAAGTGAAATTGCCCTTGCCATCGTTGGCTCCGATGACCACCTGAAATCCGGTGGTATTGGTTTGGCCGAAGTTATCGGTCGCAAGCACGGCCTGCGCGCCATTGTTTAAAAAGTTGCCTGCGGCAAGCACGCCGAAACTCTGCGCGGGCTGCTGTGCGGGAGCAAGCGCCGTGGTTCCGACGAATCCATTGCCGGTTCCCTTAAAGAAGCCGACATTCAGATCGTTGTTGTCCACGGAAATGAGATCGACCTTGCCATCTCCGTCATAATCCGCCGGCTGCGGCTGCTGGAGCGAAGCGGCGGAGACAAGCTGAACAAGCGGCTGCGGGTTGAACGTACCGCCTTTCTGGCCGAGATAGACAACGGTATATCCAACCTCATAGCCGATGATGTCGATGATGCCGTCTCCGTTGACATCGGCATAGTTGGAGTAAAGCGGGCCGCCGTTTGTAGGCGTTCCGGCATCGGAGATAACGGCCTTCGGCGTCTGGAGAGTGCCGTCTCCATTGCCGAGCGCGAGGTAGTACACGCCTCCCTGCACCGCGGACCAGAGCACATCCAGGTTGCCGTCGCCATCGATGTCCGCCACATACTGCGAGCCGTAACTTGCTTCTGCCAAGCCAGGCAGGAGTGCGCCGGTGGTCGGAATGGTAGCCGGGAAACCGGACATATCAAAGGTGCCGTCGCCCTTGCCTTTGACAACGCTGAGGAACGTGTACTCGTTGAAGTCTTCATCCTGGCCAACGACGGGAACAACGAGATCGATCTTGCCGTCTTTATTCATGTCGGCGGCAGTAGTCTCGTAATACTGCTGGCTGAGGCGTCCGGCAACGTTAACATCCTGCTCGGGCAGCGGCGCGGCGAAGGTGCCATCGCCCTTGCCAAGCTGCACCTGCACCGCAAAAATCGTGGTGAAGTATTGCGGATTGATGAAAGCCGTCGCTACGAGATCGGGAATGCCATCGCCATTTACGTCGGCAACTACGGAGCCCGATCCAACGCCACCCACTTCAGCCCATGACGCGCCGGAGTCCGCGAAAGGAAAGTCGTACTCCACCGGGTCGGCAAAGGTGCCGTCTTTCTTGTTCAGATAAACAAAGTCGGCATTGTTGATAAGGTCCATCACGATGAGGTCGGGATAACCGTCTTTGTTCAAATCCGCCGTATCAGCATGGATAAAAAGCACGCCCGTCTGCACCGCCGTGGTGTTGCGCGAGGTCACGGCAAAATCCGAAAACTTGCCGGTCCCCGGATTCAGCAGAACATTCACCACACCATCTTCCTGAATGGTGACAATGTCCGGCTTGCCATCGTTGTTCACGTCCATGCTGACGCTGCAAATGGAAGCATTCACATCCCCCGGCAAGCCGGACGACACGTAAGGAACGGTATCGAGGGCAGGAAAGTTGGCACCGGTCCCTGCAATCGCCGTCGCGGGCCGGGCCGCCGGCTGCGACCGCAGACCGGAGGAGACAGAGAGCTTCTGCACAGCAGGCAGCAGTATGCGCTGCGCGGGGCTCAGGTACGCAAGACGCGCCTTAGCCTGTTGTTCACCGGACAATGGCGTGGAAAGCGCGGTATTTGCGGGCTGCATGGGCGAGTTCGGAGAGTGGCGCATGGATGCAAGCGCGTCAAGCGGTTGCGGCTGGCTCAGTAATTGAGCGCGGGAAAACTTCGTCTTCGGCTTTTGCGAAAAAGCAAGGTTGGCCTGGAAAGCAAGCGCGGCCATCATGCCGGCGATGCCCAGAGTCCGAGCGTATCCACGCATTGCGGTACGTGGCGATTTACCGAAAAACATAGAGATGTCCCTTTCAGAATGGTGTGTGCTTGGCACGCGGCGCGTTTATCTACGCGCCGCCCCGAGGCAATGGACATGCAGTTCAGAAGATTGCCGGTGCATTGCTAAGGTCGACCGGGATTACGCGAATCGGCACGCTGCGCACAGGCAGGCGCGTGATCGGCGATATGGGCCGTCCGATTCCGCTGCTACCGGAGTTGCCCGTCTGCCCGCCGCCGCTGCTGGGAGACAACTGCGCCCAGGCATTGAAAAGATTCGCGACATTCATGGAACCAAGACCAGTGGCAAAGTCCCAGCCGGAACTGCTGGGATACGCTTCCTCAAACTCGGAAATGCTTGTGCTGGTAGCGCCGTAGATGTATGTCTCCGAATTCGAACCGAAGCACCCAGTTCCCAGGCAGGGAACGCTATTGCTGCCGTGAGTCACATCGTGGAAGATGCAGGAGCTGCCCGTCTCATTACCGAGCGTGGCATCGCACTGGGCAATGCTGCTGTCAGGTGTCGCGGTGCCATACTGCGTTGCCGCAAGAGAGTAGAGTGAGGCATCCACGTTACCCTGCCGCCCGTACTTCTGCGTAATGAGCGCCAGGATGCCGGCCATGGACGGCGCGGCAAAGGATGTGCCGCCGGCCATATTCAACACCGTATCGTTCGCGTTGGAATAAACGCACGGAACGCCGCCGACATACTTGTCGCTGTCGCAGAAGACCAGCCCATGCCCGTAAAAGCCATTCGACGCAAAGAGAGATACATCGGGAATGTCGCGCAGGTTGTCGGCGGGATTGCCATAGACAACCTGCCAGGAAGGCTTGGCGTAGGTGGAACTCGGCGCGCCGCTACCGCTCTGCGTGCTCAGCCAACTGGAGCCGGGATAGTTATTGCATAATCCTGAAGCTCCATAAGCGGCCTCGAATCCCTCGTAGGCAACAAGGTCCGAATCCGCGCAGCTATTGTTCCAGGTCTTCTCCGGAATATAGGAAAGCGCGCTTTCGTAAGTACTGGAGTTGGTTGTGGACCAGTAGTTTGCTGTGGTGCCCTGCAGCACGTCGTAGAAATCCGTTCCGCCAACAGCCAGGTTGTACGGCGTGCTCGCATAGCCACTGGCCGCAATGCCGTGCGTGGCGTAATAAGCGTTGTCATCGCAGCCCGCCGCGCCGCTGTCGCCAGTGGAAACAACCATCGTCACGCCTTCGGCAGCCGCCTGCTGGTAGGCTGACTCGAATTGGTTGATCTCAATCGGCGTCATCTCCGCTTCACAGCTACCGTAGCTCATGCTGATTACCTGCGGAGGCTGACTCGCAGCCAGCAAGTTCATTGTGGCCAGCAAGCCGCCGAACTGTGTCTGCGTGTCGGCACAAGCCGCCAGAACCACCGCGGCGTCGGGCGCGGTAGAGCCGGCCCACTCGGCATCGAGCGCGGCCTCCGGTGCGTTGCCCGTAACGCCGGGGCTTTGGCAGGGATGCGACCCGGCGGGCGCCTCCTGCGCAAATGTGCCGGCATAGCCGGACAAGCCGAAGGCCTGTCGGAAGGTGCTCACATCAGCCGCCTTCATCAGCGTGTCCTCGACGACGGCAACCGTTTGCCCCGCGCCGCGGTTGCCCTGCGTCCAAACCGGGCTGATGTTGTAGATCGTCGCAAAATCCTGCGGAGAAACCAGTTGGTACTCCAGGCCGTTGTCGCTGATATTGAAGTTCGGCGACGCCTTGCCCGCGCTGACCTGAACATATTTGCCGGTCTTTGGATCGCGCTTTACCGAAATCGCGCCGGTATAGAGCGGATGCGGCATGAAATCCGACAGCGGCACACCTGCCACCAGGCCGGAAATGGAAGCCGGCACCTGCGGCTCCGTCGAATTGGAAATGTGCACCGCGCTGCCCACCTGGTACTTGTGGATCTCCGTGTGGAAAGCATCCTCAATCTGTGAGGCGGCGCCTGAAAAATGCAGCGTCATGCGGCCTTCATCCAGCCCTTCGACATGCAGCCCGAAACCGGCAAGATAGGTTGCCACTTGGTCAACATCGGCATCACTCATGCCATAGGCGGAGCCATACTCCTTGGCCGTCATCCAATGGTGGTAGGTGGGCGATTTCGGATTCTGGAGGGCATCAATGGCGTTGGCAGCGCTGCTCTCTTCAGCCGGAGAGCGCTTCAGAAGCAGGGCGACATGCTCAATCTGAGTATTCGAGGCAACTCGTCCCAGATCCTGGGCGCGTTGCAGTGCCGGGGCCAGATGGCCGGGCAGGCTGACCAGCGTATCCGGGCCCGCTACAATGGACTTCGCCTGGGAAGGGGATACGGCAGATGAGTTCTGAATCGCGGGGTTAGAGTGGAGATCGACAGGCTGAGCGCTCCGGGGGGAAGCGGGTTGCTGAGCAACAGCGCCAATAAGCGTAGCTGCCAAAACAATCGCGGGAGCGGCTATATGCCCGATTCTGAATTTCACGTTGTCCATGAAAAGCACCTCTTGGGACGAGTAGTAGAGCGAGTGTAAGAGGGAGATGAATAGAAAGTGTCCTCATAAAAACCATAAAATAACCTAAGTGGAAATCTAATTGAGTAAGTCTTTTATTTTTAATGACATGAGTAAAACTTGACAGGCGTGGCTATACTGAAAAGCACATGGACAGCGCCAGCCAGTCGCCGGAAGCTCATCTATTTCAGTTTTTGGAGTATCGTTTTGACTCGAAAACTGGAGAGCTGATGCAGGGAAGTTACCGCATCCGGCTGGGAAAGCAAGCTGCGCAAATTTTGATGGTGCTGTTGCAGAATGCCGGGGAGATTGTCTCTCGGGAAAGTCTGCGGGACACCTTATGGCCAGACGGCGTAATCGTAAATCATGACGCCATTATCAATAACGGTGTCAGCCGCCTCCGGCACACATTCCGCGACCAGAATCGAACCGCCAGGATTATCGAGTGCCTGCCCAAGATGGGGTACAGGCTCATTCCGCCAGTTGAGCGTGTACTCCAAAAGCAGGGGGCTACTCCTTCCAGGCCGTCGTCCCCCGTGGCCATACCGCCGGCGCCGGAGCTGGTCACGATCATTCCGGTTACGAACCAGGTTGCGGATATACCAGCGGATTCCACTCCTTATATTGATAAGCATCGTGAAGCCGCATCCTCCGCATCCATCGAAGTGGTTTCCCAGTGGCCTGCCGAAAGAAAAACATTACACGCTCGGCGGTCATGGAGATGGATTGCCACAGCTCTGGCAATTGTCTGCATCGGAGCGACGACCTTCTGGATTTACCAGCGGAACCACGCCTCGGCCAGACTGCCAGTTGATACCCCGGTTCAGGGAACGCAGGAGGTTTCCGTCTACCTGGCCCCACTGCAGACAAGCACTAGCGGCGCCCAGGAAATTGGAAACACTTTCCGCCTTGAGCTGGCCGATGCACTGGCACAGGTTCCGCAGTTGCATGTTCTGTCCATTTATTCGCCGGACGACCCGCGCTGGCATCGTGATCCGAAGGCATCCAACCTTCTTCTGGGCTCCGTAATCGCGGATGGGAACACGTACCGAATTCGACTGGAGCTGGTGCGCGCCAGCGATTCAAGCCATCTGGCCAGCTTTGAGTTCAACGGCCGGCCGGACCAGATGGCCGTTCTCCGGCAGAACGCCGCGGAGCAGATTTACCGGCAAATCATGCTTCTCCATCGCGAACAACGCCCGCATCGCGGCACAAACAGCCCTGCGGCATACGATGCCTATCTCGCCGGCCAGGACGCCTTTTATCAGCTTCGCTCGACACAGAGCAAGGAACCGCAAATCCAGCCGGCACTCGATAACTATCAAAAAGCCGTCGCGCTTGACCCGGAATTTGCCATGGCCTGGACCGGAATAAGCCAGGCATATCTGTCAATGGCCCTCCAATATCCTTCTCTGCAGGGACCGGCTTTTGAGAAAGCCTATGCCGCGGCGCAAAAGGCTGCGGCCCTGGACCCGACTTCCGCGGAAATTCATTCGGTGCTCGCTCCACTCGACCTTTATACAAATTGGAACTGGCAGGCAGCCGAACATGAAGAGCGACTGGCCGTATCACTGGACCCATCGATTGCGCTCTATCACCAGTGGCTTGCGATTCTTCTGCAGGATGAGCGCCGCTATGCGGAGGCGTTCCATGAAGTCGAGATCGCGCATCAATGCGATCCCGAGTGGTATCCGGCTTATCTCACCGAGCTTTATATCGCGGTCAATGCCCAGGACCATGACCGTGTAAGCAAGGTTATCCGGAAGCTCCAGGTGTTACGCCCCGCAAATGCACGGACATTGGACAACGTTGCCAACGCGCTCTGGTATATCCACCGCTATGAACAGGCGATCGAGAAATGGCACGAGATGGCCGTGATGGAAGGCGATGCCGACAGAGCCGCACTGGAAGAACAGGGACTGACTGTATTCCGGCATGGTGGAGTACATGCTTATGCCGAACTGCGCATCAAGGCAATCCAAACACGACGCGGCGTGACCAGGCATCCGAATGACTTTTTTGCCGGGGAGTGGTACGCCGCAGTTGGAGATACGAAGCGCGCCGTCGCCAGCCTGAAACAACAAATTGATGCGCATGATCCCAGCGTTGTGAATATCGCCAGTTCCGAGGCTGTATTCAGCTCCTTGCAGTCAGAGCCGGAATATCAGAGCTTGTTAGCTCACATCAATCTGGCGCAAGTTCTTCGATAGAGAATCTACTGGAGCGCCCGGCGAGAAGACTGTGCTTTAGAAAAATTAAAAAGGGAATTAGCTTTGCCTGCTATCCTCATCCTTAATTTCAGTTCATGGGTACACTCTAGTGACTCGCGTACGGTACAGCCTGTCCCTGCTTTCCATCCTTGCTATAGGGCTGGTCGCAGCCTTTGCGCGCGCGGAAACCCTGCGCAATCCGTACCGCATCCCAACCGGCATCGATCCCGCCAGCGTCTACGTTGCCGATTTCAATGGGGATGGCGTTCCTGACATCCTCTGGGGAGACAACTCGCAGAATCCGTTTGTCCTTCATATGCTGTTTGGGCAGGGCGGCGGGGTCTATCTGCCGGGACCAACTCTCACGCTCCCCGCGAACGTAAGCCCGTACTGCCGCACGCTCGATGCAAACAACGACGGGATAACGGATCTGGTCTGCGCGGAGGCCGAGACCTTCAGCGCATCCCTCCTCACTTTTCTCGGCAATGGCGACGGAACCTTTCAGGCGCCGAAGTATTCCACACTGCCGACTTCCAACGGCAACTACTTTGACCCCGAGATTCTTCCTCCGCTCAATCTCAACTCCGACCTCTACCCAGACCTCATCGTCGCCGATATTCTGGACGAAAGAAGCTACGTGCTCCTTGGAGATGGAGCCGGTGGATTCACCGTAGCTTCGACGGTGAGTGACATCGCTCCGACCCAGGCCGTCGATGTGAATGGAGACGGCAAGCCGGACCTGCTCCTGCAATATGGACCAGCAGTCATGCTGGGCAACGGGGATGGCACCTTTCAGTCATCGACGTTTTACGGAGGCTTGAGTCCGAACACCTGCGTCTACCGCGACATGGATGGGGATGGCCATGCGGATGCCGTTTGCGGCGCAGACAGCACCGTAGGCGGCGATATTAACGGCGGGTCATTCCTGCTCATCTATCACGGTAACCCCGACGGGTCTTTCAACACGATGCCCATCGTTAAGGTCATGTATGGAGACCATAGCAACGAATACAACGGCTTCGGCACCTATCAATACCCTCTCGCGTTACTCGACGTGAATAACGATGGAATCGTTGACATTCTCGCTTATGCCGGAGACGGCTTTACTGTCCTTCTGGGCCAGCCAAGTCTCAAGTTCGCTAATCCCGTCCACTATGCTGCCGGGTATGTGTCGATTGACAATTTCGAGTCCGCGGGGATATTCACGCATCAGTTCGTCGACCTGAATGGCGACGGCCTTCCGGATGTTGTTGCCGCGGGTCCCAATGGCATCTATATCTCCTACGCCAAACAGGACGGCACCTTCGATACCGCCCCGGCCTACGAGGTCACCGAGAATATCGGCTACGAAACGGTGGCCGACTTTAACGAGGATGGCATCCCGGATATAGCCGCTACCGGAGATCAGAACATTGAGCTGAACCTGGGCAACGGAGATGGAACCTTCCAGCCGCGGATTGCGCTGCCCAATGGCGATGCGGATTTCAGCACGCCGCTTTCCGCCACAAACGCGCACATCCTCCATGGAGATTTCAATGGCGATCATCATCAGGACATCATCGCCATCGGATCGTCATCGATCTATCAATATGACAACTACATCCTGTTCGGCAATGGCGACGGCACCTTTTCGATTCCCCAGCTCGTGCCCGATACTTCGACCCTCTATCCAATGTATGTGCAGACGGCGGTCGCGGACATCAATCGCGACGGTCTCGACGACATTTTGACCGGCGATCTGGGCCACCTATATTCCGCGCTATCCAATGGCAATGGCACCTTTACCATCATTACCACGAATGTGCCTACCGACAGCGCTCCGAATGGCGCACAGGGCCAGACAGTAGCAGTATTGGCCGACTTCAATCGCGATGGCAAACTAGACGCCGTCTATGGCGCCGGTACAAACGTGTATGTGCTGCAGGGCCATGGCGACGGAAGCTTTGATCCGACGGGAACAGCACTTCCCATTCCAGCAACCAACGGCTCTCTCTCTGGGGGCTCAACTGCCGTAACCACGGGAGATTTCGACGGCGACGGGAATCAGGATATTGCGCTGCTGGTCGGCTCGGCTGCATTTGTCTACTACGGCAACGGAGATGGCGCCTTCACCGCCGGGGCTCTCATCTCCACCTTCAATCGCGGATACACCGGCATCTATTCTGCCGATCTGAACAAGGACGGCCTTTCCGATCTCATTCTCAAGACCAGCGGCACGCTCGGCGACGGTTACGCGGTAGGAGTCGTCCACAGCCAGAAGGGACGCACCTTCGGCCCCGAAGTGAACTATTACGCGGGCTCCGGGCTAGCGGATCTTTCCATCGCGGACCTCAACAACGACGGCTTTCCCGATCTCGTCTTTTCCAATGGCGATTACAACGTCCGCGCCAGCTCTGCAACTGTGCTGATGAACCTTGGCAATACGGCCACGGTCACTGGCACATTGACTGCTGCCCCGGAGCCTTCGTACGTTGGCCAGCCGTTCAATGTGACAGCGACACTTGTTCCGTCGGGTCCCGCCACGTTGACCGGACCGGTGGAGTTTTATATCGACGGAACCGATCTTGGCGCGGCGCAGCTCATCGCAAACACCGCTACGTTCAATGTGACGGGAACGTTTGCTGTTGGAGTTCATGGCCTGTCAGCATATTGGGCGGGCGGCTCGACTGCTTCCGCACTGACGCTTCAAGGCAGCCATACAATTACACTGCCTGCAACCCATCTTTCGCTTGTCGGTTCACCCAATCCAGCAAATGTCGGCGTGCCCGTCACTTTTACCGCAACCATCACCGCCTCTGGCAGCACACCCGGCGGCATGATCGTGTTCAGCGACGGCAACACCGTGCTGGCAAGCGTTCCGCTGCAGAATGGCGTCAGCGCGTTCACCACCAGCACTCTCGCCACGGGCAATCACACCATCACCGCCTCCTACAGCGCCAACGATTCCTTCGCCGGCAGTTCGGCTACGCTCACGGAGGTCATCATTTCCTACACCGGAGACTTCTCTCTGACTGTTACGCCGGGAAAGGCCAGCGTTTATACAGGCGAATCGGCATCTTTCGAGGCAGAGGTAACGCCGACGGGTGGCTTCAACTCTCCACTAGGGTTTTCCTGCTCGGGCCTTCCGGCAGAAACTACCTGCCTGTTCACGCCCTCAACCTTTCCTGACGGCCAGGGAGAATCCACGCTGGTCGTTCAGACCGCTGCGCCACACAAAGCAACCTCCGCCAACTCATCCCATCGCTCCCCGTGGAGACCCGGCCGACCAGTGATGCTGCTCTCCGCCTGCCTATTCCTGTTCTTCGCCAGATCGCGGTTGCGCCGCGGCATCTTCGCCGACCTGCTTGCTGTTTTTGTCATCCTTGGCGGCATTGGCTGCGCCAACAACGCTCCCATCACCGGCGGAACTCCGCCGGGAACCTATACGATCGCCGTAACCGCTCAAACCACCGGCGCAGCTCGGAAGCTCACGCACTCGTCCGTCATCACCGTCACAGTCAAGTCGCTGTTTTGACGCAATCCATGTCCGAGGCCATGCGATGTACCTGTTGTTAAGCCGCCTGCTCTATCTCCAACCGCCCGGCAGAAAGCAGATTCTCGTTCTGGTGGCGTTTGTGCTGTCGATGGCATCGATGGCTTATCCCCAGTCGGCCCCGTCCGCATATCGCGGCCCGAATTCCATCTGGGTGGGCGCGGAATACTCCAATATCGACACGTCCTTCCCCTACCAGAGCGGCAGCCGGCTCTCAGGCGCAGGCGCATTCGTGGACTTCAACTTCCATGGCCGCATCGGCATCGAGGCCGACGCCCGTTTCCTTCACTTCGGCGGCTTCCACGGAGAAACCGAGAGCAGCTATCTGGCCGGCCCCCGTTATCTCTTTCCGCAATGGCGCCATCTCCAGCCGTATGCAAAAGCTCTTATCGGCCTGGGCAGAATCCATTATCCCTTTCAGATTGGAGACGCCAGCTATTTTGCCATTGCGCCGGGTGGAGGCATCAACTACCGCCTCAACCATCGCTGGACGCTGCGCGCAGAGTACGAATATCAAATCTGGCCGAACTCCCCCGGCTATTCCAGCGAGCCTGACCACAAACTCACACCGAACGGTTTTCACCTCGGCATTGCCTACAGGCTCTTCCGTTGATCGAATGGAATCGTTCGAGGGTGGATTGCCGGGCTACAGGTGATATGAAAGACGCTGGAGGACGCGCCAATCTCCATGCTTGCGACGGCGCATCGGTCGTTGTCCGGCTGTGCGCCAGGTCAACCGAGAGAAGCTCGCCTGCCGGGAAGTTCAGGCAAGTTGCACACCAGTTCTCTGAGGAGCATTATCGGCGCCAGATTTCATGCCGTGAGGTTGAGTTTCCCTAATCCAGTGTCTTCGCCGGAAAGCAGCGTCTTTGCAGGAAAGCGCGAACCCGGCGCCGCGCATTTCAATTAGGATGTCAGTAGCTTCGCCTTCCATGACCGCACCCGCCGATCCGCGCATTCCGCCGCCCGCTTCCACCGCGCATCTCGTGGAAAGCATCCAGGCGCTTGCCGAGCGGCTGATCGAGTGCCTCCCCGACGCCATTCTCGTGGCCGACGATCGCGGGCGCATCTGCGAGGTCAATCCGCAGGCCGAGCAGATCTTCGGCTACAGCCGCGCCGAGCTGATCGGCCAGCCCATCGAGATGCTGATTCCGGAGCGCTACCGCCCCGGCCACGCCCGTCACCGCGCCAGCTACCACGCCGAGCCGCGCATGAGGCCGATGGGCGCGGGCCTCGAACTCGCCGGCCGGCGCAAGGACGGTAGCGAATTCCCCGTTGACATTCTCCTTAGTCCGGTCAAAACTCCCGATGGAACGTTGGCGCTCGCCGTAGTTCGCGACATTACCGACCGCAAGCAGATGGAAGAAGCGCTACGCGTCGGCGAAGAGCGCGTCCGGATGCTTTTGGAGAGCGGGCGCGAGTACGGCTTCGAGGAAATCGTCGGCGAAAGCGGCGGCCTCAAGCGCGTTCTGAAGCAGGCTGAGACCGTCGCGCCCACCGACGCCACCGCGCTGATCCTGGGCGATACGGGCACGGGCAAGGAGCTGATTGCCCGCGCCATCCACCAGCTCAGCGGCCGGCGCGACCGCACCTTCGTCAAGCTGAACTGCTCGGCAATTCCGCTCGGCCTGCTCGAAAGCGAGCTCTTCGGCCACGAAAAAGGCGCATTCACCGGCGCCATCGCGCAGAAGATCGGCAGGCTGGAGCTGGCGCACCGCGGGACATTGTTTCTGGACGAAATCGGCGACCTGCCGCTCGAATTGCAGCCCAAGATTCTCCGCGCCCTGCAGGAAAAGGAGATTGAGCGGCTCGGCGGCAACCGGACGATTCCCGTCGACGTGCGCCTCATCGCCGCGACTAACCGGAATCTCGAAAAGATGATTCAGGAGGGCCAGTTCCGCAGCGACCTCTATTACCGGCTCAACGTCTTCCCCATCCGCATCCCGCCGCTGCACCAGCGCACCGGCGACATTCCGCTGCTGGTGAATTATTTTGTGGCCAAACACGCGCGGCGAATGAACAAGACCATCACGGCGATTCAGCCGGAGGTAATGGAAGCACTGACGCGCTGGCGCTGGCCGGGCAACGTGCGCGAGCTGGAGAATTACATCGAGCGCGCCGTGATTCTCACCCAGGGAAATACACTGCGCGTTCCGCTCGCCGAGCTGAAGCTGCCGTACGAGCCTGAGCCGCAGACCGGCGCAAGCCTCGATGCCAATCTCGAAGCAGCCGAGCGCGAGCACATTCTGCGCGTACTGCGCGAGACGAAGGGCGTCATCGCCGGCCCCGGCGGCGCGGCAGAGAAGCTGGGCCTCAAGCGCACTACGCTCAACTCCCGCCTCCGCAAACTTGGCATCGAGCGCGAAGACTATCGATAGGGCGAGTGACGAAGGACGAAAAAAACAACTACCGGGCGCCCCAGGTCCAGATTCCCGGACCTGGGATAGCGCACGAACCTTCCCTACATACTTACGCCTTGCGAGCGATCAGCGCCGAAGCAATCGCGCACGAGGCCACACGCGAGCCCGAAGAATCCGCGCGGCTAGTAAGAATAATCGGCACGGCAGCGCCGAGAACGATGCCGGCAAGATTCGCGCCGCCCAGGTATTCGAGCTGCTTGGCAAGCATATTGCCTGATTCGAGATCGGGAACCAGCAGAATCTCAGCTACGCCGGCCACTGCTGACCTGAGATGCTTCACTCGCGCGGCCTCCGCATTCACCGCCGTGTCAAAGGCCAGCGGCCCATCGAGAATCGCGCCCGTAATCTGCCCGCGGTCCGCCATCTTGCACAGCGCCGCCGCGTCAATCGTCGAGGTAATCTTCGGCGAGACCGTCTCGACTGCCGAGAGAATAGCCACGCGCGGCTCCGGGATGCCGAGCACATGCGCCAAGTCGATGACGTTCTGCAAAATATCGAACTTCTCCTCAAGCGTGGGGTAGATGTTCACCGCGGCGTCGGATATAAAAAGTGTGCGGTCGTAGAGCGGAGCTTCCAGCACAAAGACATGGCTGACGCGCCGCGCGGTGCGAAGCCCGGATTCCTTCCGCAGTGCCGCGCGCATGAAGATATCCGTGTGCAGGCTGCCCTTCATCAGCGCGCCGGCGCGGCCCGTGCGGCAGAGCTCAACGGCAATCTGCGCGGCCTTCTCCTCGTTGTCCGCGGGAATCACTTCGCAGGAGCTGAGGTCGAAGTGCATCGACGCGGCAAGAGCTGCCAGCTTATCCTGCGGCCCCACCAGCAGCGGATGGATGATGCCGGCCTGCGCCGCTTCCATTGCGCCGGTAAAAGAAACATCGCTCAGCGGCCACGCCACGGCGACCGGAAAAGCCTTGCGGCCCTGGCTCGATCGAATCAACTCATCAAGCAGCGAATGACTGTGTTGCGCCCTTGGCGCTTCGCTGGAGATAGAAAGAAGCTCAGACATTATTCATTCCCCTCATCTTGGAAAATTCATTTTTGGAAAAAGAGACCGGCTGGAATGCAGCCGGTCAAGTTGAAATTCGCGTCGCGCATTTAGAATACGCCCGCAAGAAAAATCTCCGCGGGAGGCTCTGGCTCTCCGGCGTGCGTGCCGGCGGCAATCACCGCCGGCGGCAGCGCCAGCACCGGGCACTCGGCTCCCGCAATCACCTTATACGCCACGCCGTTGCGCGAGACCGTCGCCAGCGCGGAAGCTTCATGCGCGCCAAGCACGATCAGGTCGGCCTGCAGCATCCGGCTATGGTGCAGAATCTCCTCGGCTGGATCGCCGAAGACGGCCAGGCCGCGGCTTTCGAGCTTTGCATACTCGGCGGGAATCATCGCTTCAAGCTCCCGCTCAACCCGATCGGCAGAGCGCGCAGGCGTCTGTCCGCGGCGTTCTTGCGGCATAATCACATGCGCGAGAATCAGCCGCGCCCCGCGCTCCAGCGCCGTCTCCGCAGCCAGCGCGACGGACGGCGAGTGCGCCGCGATGCTATGAACCGCGCAAAGAATCGTCCGCGTGGCAAAGCGGCGATAGGCGCCGTCAACCGTGTTCGGCCCGACGACATAAACCGGAACCTCCGCGCTGCGCAGCACGGCCTCGGCCACGGAGCCCACCAGCAGCTTGCCAAGCGGCCCCGGCGAGCGGGTTCCCATCACGATCCGATCCACTGCGTGCTCCCGCGCGTAGGTAAGAATCTGCTCGGCCGGAAAGCCCAGCCGCGCTGCGATTCTGCACTCGACGCCGGCGGTGCGGGCGAGATCGGCCAACGGTTCAATGCTCTTCATCGCCTCTTTGCGGGCGGCCTCGTAATCGTAATAGCGAATCCCAGAGGTCTCCGAGGACGAGACCACGAGCAGGTCGTAGACATGAAACAGAATCAGTTGCGCCTTCGATTCCTTGGCTTGCGCCAGTGCAAAGGCAAAGGCCCGTTCGTTTGTCGGGGTTTCGACGGGAAAGAGAATCGTCGCAGGCTTCGTCCACTGCGGCTTCAAGGTGGTTGTCATGGGGAACCTCCTTTTGCTGCCATGCCAGCATTACGATGGCAGCATCCGGCTTCCGCCGCAGTGCCGCATGGCACAGCGATCATGTGACGCAGATCACAAATGCTGAGACTAAACACCTAGCGGCAAAAACAAAAACGCCGCGAGGGTGGGGCACCCGGCTTCCTGTTGAATAAGGTCAAGTTGCGATGAGAGCGGGCTACGATTGCGGAGCGGCGGCGGTTTCGATGTCGGAGGGCTGGAGCTTGTCGATGGGAATGCGCCGGCCGCGGATTTCTACGATGGTGTTGCGAAGCCCCTCGCAGGAATTGATGAGGTTCTTGATCGAGGTGATGAAGGCGGCGGCATTGTTGATGACGACGGGTGCGACGGCGATAAAGCTCATCACGGCGGAGGCGACGACGAGTGGGTCGCGGCTGGCGACGGTTTTGGCGCTCGATGTTTCGACGCCGGGCAGCTCGGCGAGTCCGGCTTGAAGCTGGGCGGCGAGGGCAGCGGCGTCGGTTCCGGGCGCAGTGTCAAAGTGCAGAGCTAGATTTGCCATTACGGGCCTCCGAAAAAGGATTGGGAAGAGTCGGGTGTATTCTACAGTTCATTCTGCCGTTGGTATCCTTTTGTTCGCCGCAAATTCTTGCCTGCGGCGCGGTTTCTTGCCGGAGTTCTTGTCTGGACCAGAGGTGGAGCAGCGACAATGGCCGAGGTTCCTTCCCCGGAAGTGACGCAATCGCAGGGTGTTTCTCGTGATCCGGGAGCAGTGCGACCGTTGGAACCCGACGCGACGCGCGCGCCCGACCCGGCTCTGATGGCTGGCGGGACTGGGTTTGTGTCGGGACAGGTCTCAGGACACTCTCCCTCTCAGTCTCCGGCTCAACTCAAAACCTGGGGAAACTTTCAACTGCTGCAACTGCTGGGGCGCGGCGGCTTCGGCGAGGTCTATCGCGCCTGGGACCCGGTGCTGGAGCGCGAAGTTGCGCTGAAGCTGCTGCTGCCGCGCGGACTGGATGCCGAGCAGGAGTTCACGGCGATTCTGGCCGAGGCACGGGCAATGGCGCGGGTGCATCATGCCAACATCGTGCCGGTGTATGGCGTGGACCGGCGCGAGGGGCGCGTGGGCTTCTGGAGCGAGTTTGTGCGCGGGCAGACGCTGAATGCGCTGATTGCCGCGCAGGGCGTGATGGACGAGCGCACCGCGGCCCAGACCGGCGCGGCCCTTTGCGATGCGCTGGGCGCAGTGCACGCCGCGGGGCTGCTGCATCGCGACATCAAGCCGGGCAATGCGATGCGCGATGAGAGCGGACGGGTGCTGCTGATGGACTTCGGGCTGAGCCAGAATCTGCTGGCCGGTTCGGGCTGGTCGGGCACGCCGGCCTATATGGCGCCGGAGGTAGCGGCCGGGCAGGCGGCTACGGTGCAGAGCGATCTCTATTCGATGGGCGTGCTGCTGCGGTTTCTCACTACGGGCGCGGTCGTTCCTGCGGTGGTGCCTCCGGGGCGGCTGGCTGCGGTTGTGATGCGGGCCACGGTGGCCGATCCGCGGCTGCGCTATGCCAGCGCGGCGCAGATGGGCGCGGAGCTGGCGCGGCTGGCACAGGTTCCGCAAGAGGCTGAGAAGCTCGACAGGCGGCCGGACCGTGATCGTGACCGCAGGCAGGAGAAGGAAGAGCGCAGGCGAGAGAAGGAAGAGAAAGAGGAGAGGGAAAAGAAGAATCGCGGGCCGTTACGCAAGCTCTACCCATTTATCGGCCTGGCGCTGGGGTTCTGGTTTATGTTCGGGCAGCACTGGTGGGCGAAGATTCACGGGACGAGTCACGAGACGGGGGTATCGGTAACGCAGCCGGGCTATCAGGACACGTTGGCGGCGAATGAGGCGCTGGAGCGGTACGACATTCCGGGCAATACAGACAAGGCGATTGCGCTGTACGAATCGGCGCTGAAGCGCGAGCCGAATGACGCGCTGGCGGAGGCGGGACTGGCGCGGGCTTACTGGCGCAAGTATCTCGACACGAGCGAAGCGCAGTGGGTCGACTCGGCGAACCAGGCCGTCTCGAAGGCGATGACGATGAACGCGAACCTGGCGTTGGTGCAGATGACATCTGGCGCGATGCACGTGGACCAGGGGAAGTTCGACGTGGGATTGCAGGAATTGCAGAAGGCGGCGGAGCTGGATCCGCGCAGCGCCGACGTTCATGCGGCGCTGGCCGAGGCTTACCGGCAGCAGGGGCGCATCGAGGACGCGAAGAAGGAGTTTGAACAGGCAACGGACCTCGACGACGACAACTGGCGCTGGCCGTATCTGCTGGGCGCGATGCAGATTGATACGGGGAAGTTCAGCGACGCGGAGGACAGCCTCAAGTCGGCGCTTGAGAAGACGCCGGAGAATGCGCGGGTACTATACGATCTGGGGCTGGTTTACCAGAAAGAAGACGAGCTTGACGATGCGCGGGAGATGCTCGAAAAGTCGCTCAAGCTGGACCCGCGCGCCGATACGATGATGGCGCTTGGGAGCGTGCTTTTCTATCAGCACAACTTCAAAGATGCGATTGCTACGTATCGGCGGGCTACGGAGGCAGCGCCGGAGCGGTATAGTACGTGGGGTAATCTGGCGGAGGCTTACACCGCCAGCGGACAGCACGCCGACGAGGCTGTTGCAGCATACAAAAGGGCCTCTGCGCTGGCCGAGGAGGAAAGGAAGCGTACCCCAAACAATACTTACGTAATTTCGTCCTTGGGCAAGTATTATGCCAGCCTGCACGATGAGTCGCGTGCACTGCCGCTTTTACGTAAGGCGGTTGCGCTCTCGCCGAAGGATCAAGATGTAGCCGAGCGTATTGCCGAGGCATATGAAGTGCTGGGCCAGCGAAAAGAGGCGCTCGAATTCATCGCAAGAGCATTGCAGCTTGGCTACTCGGCCAACTACGCTAAGGCGAGTCCAACGCTCAAGTCGCTTCGCCGCGATCCGGATGCTCCCTCGGCAATCCGGGAAACCGATTCGTCGAATGACAACGGAGGAAAAGAATGAGCACAAAGGTAGTGCAGATTGCACAGGCGGGTCAGTCCCGTGAAGCGGAGCCGCCGCAGGTTTTTGTTGCCGAGGGAGAGCAGGTTGAGTTTGTGAACGCGGGCAGCGGCGGCACGCTGCTGATTCTTACGCCGGAGACGGCGGCAATTCTCTCACCCACGCCAAGCTCGCCTGTGACGATTGCCGGCGGTGCGACGGTGACATACACCTTTCTCACGCCGACGGGGAGCGGGTATCTGGCCCAGGTGCTGCCCGAGGGCGCAACGCCGGTGCCGATTGATGAAGCTGGCGCCGAGGGATCGGTGCTGACGATTCTGCCGTCGTCGGATCGCGGCACCCCCGATCCTGGCAATCAGACAGGTCGATGAGTGTTAAAGAATATGGGCAAATGAAGATGGGTTGCGAGCTCCGATCACTGCACAAGTTTTCGCTTGACGGTTGATGAGGGAGCAGCAATCATCTCGTCAAGAGCCAGAATGTTGGTTTGCATAGCAGTTGGGCCCCTTTTGTTTATCCCCAAAAGAGAAGGAGGTTCAACATGGTTGATTTGATTCTTACCGTGCTCGCATTGTCGAGTGGTTCGTCTACAACGGTTCCGGTTGATGCACCGGGTAGCCGCACAGGCCGGTAGTTTTCGGCTCTTCTATCCAGACAGTGCAGGTGGCTTGTGCTCAAGCTCCCTGCACATCTTATCCGGCCTCAGCGGCCAGGCCGCGCGTCTCTGAGTCCGGGCCTCCGGGCGCTCCCGTTCGCATCGGGTCTCCGGTTGCTGGGGTTGGCATCCGGTTTGCGTCTGCCTGTCTTTGCGTCGTCCTTTGTGTCCTGAACTTTTGCCTTTTCCATAGCGGTCTGCTGCCTCTTCCTTGCTTTGCAGGCTTTGCTGAGCGCCGGGTAGTCGATGTTCTCGGTGCCGCTGACCATGGCGGTTTTTGTTGCGGTTATATCGTCGGCCATGTCGTCGATGAAGTTGCCGATGAGGTCGCAGCCCTTGTCGAAGAGCGGCACGGGGAGATTGATTTGCTTCAGTTCCTCCGGCGTGTACGGTTCCACCTTCCACATGTGCAGATAAGCGGTGGTATTTTCGGCGTGCGGGTAGGGGCTGTCGTTGATGGGCGGGAACTCGACGGTGACGAGGAGCTGCGAGTCGGGGCTGAAGGCGTGCCGGTCGTCGGGCGTGCCGCCGATGTTGAACTTGCCAAGATGCAACGGGAAGCTGGTTATGTTGGACTCGCGGCGCAGACGGTTGACGAGCTTCTTGTCCACGGAGTCCCAACCCGCGGGCAGCGGCTCCAGGCTGGAGGGAACAGCCCAGAGGTCGATGCGGTTGCCGGTCGAGTCCGAGGCCATGATCTTGCCGCTGGGCGCGATTGCGGCGTCGAAGATGTGCTTGTCCTTGAAGTACACGTTCTGGTCCACATCGCCGGGGTCGGCGGGCAGGTAGTCGAAGTGCGCGCCGTCGGCGACGCGGTAGACCTTGAGAAGGTTGGCTCCAACGGCGGTAACGGCGTCCTGGCCGTCGAGTTGGCTCGTGGATAGTCCTTCGCTCTCTGCGGGCATGGAGGAGGCAGCGAAGGCCGGCGAACTGAGATCGATGGCGTTGATACCGGGCTGAATCAGGTAGCGTCCGCTCAGGCTGAATCTCTGGCCGCTCACGGCCATGCGTCCCGGAACCTGGGTGAACTGGCTGGTGTTGAGTTCGAGCAAATAGAGGTCGTAGCGGTCAAATTTGCTGTCGGTATTTATGCCAAAGGCCAGCACTGTTCCACCGGGATTGAGGGCGAAATAGTTGGGCGCGATCCTGCCCTGGGCCAAGATCGGGAGCGGAATGGTCTGTGTCTTTCCTTTGCGCCAGACAAAGACGCCGGGCTGGGGCCGGAAGACGCCTTCGGGCAGACCGGGAGTGTTGCGGAGCCAGACAATGGTCTGGCTTGCTGCGTCGCAGGCTGTAATGCTGACGGACGTGAGGTCGTCGGGAATCTCCGTTCCGCCGAGGTAGAGCTTGCCGCCGCGGGTCGTGAGCAGGGGATGATTTTTTGCATCGAGGGCAGTGGTGCAATCGCCCAGAAAGAGAGCCTGCGTGGTGATTTCGGCGCGGTAGATTTCGCGCTGCGCGAGCGCTTTGTGTAGGTTGTTGAGGATGGCTTTGTTGACTGCCGCGTTGTTGTGTGTGAGGTCAAGGCGCAGCAGGGAACCGTACTTCTGCTGGATGCGAACGGCTTCGAGAGCTTCCGCGATGGCGAGAACCTGACTGTTGTTGCTATTGAGGTTTGCTTCTGCGTTGTTGATGGCAGTCAATTCCTTTTGCCGCAACTGGTAGATCACGGTGGCGAGCGTGCCAATGAGCAGCACGGGCAGCACCAGCATGAGCGCAAACGAGCGCAGCATGGCGCGGCGGCGATAGGTGCGGCTGGCCGCGAGCAGCTTTTCCTCGTCCACGGTGGGTTTGCGCATGTGCGGCAGGCCGCGGCTTACGGTTTTGAGATCGACGCCGTCGAGCAGCGCACCTTTTTTGCTGTCCTGCCACTCACGGACGCGGCCTTCGAGAATGCGACGGGCGCGCGGGCCGGGCAGCGAGGAGTGCAGAAAGTTGTGCCGCACGATGTGGGCCAGCGTGTCGTGGGCGAGCGCGGTGGTGTCGGCTGTGCCGGTCGTGTCTGGGGCAGTCTTTGAGCCTCCTGGCTCGGTGGCTGGCTCCACGAGCAGGTAGAGATCCTTGTTGGCGTCGAGCAGCTTGGGAATGTCGAGCGTATCGGGATATTTTCCGCGGAGTGTGTCGAGCGAAACAGGGACCGATGTGCCGTACTCGGAGGTGTGCTCGAAGAGCAGGTCGAGTTCGAGACCCTGCGAGACGTCGGGAATGTCTTTGCTGGTGTTGTGGCGGTCGTCGAGTGCGGCGGTCTGCTGGTCGTAGAAGCCCTGCAAAGGATTGTCGCGGCCCGCGAGGCCGTTGAAGAGCGCGAAGTCGTAGATGCGCGCGCCGTTTCCGTCGAGCTTCGCGTGCTCCCACATCTGGTTCAGGATGATTTCGAGGACGGTGGCGATGGGCGAATCGCCTTTGAGAAGCTCGCCAGAGATGTGCGCGGGGAGTTCGTCGCCTTCGGGGAAACTGATCTTGTATTTGTCGCGCGTGAGTCGGGAACTGGACGGGCCGGTGATGATTTGGGCAATGGCTTTGTCGTTGAGGCGGTCGAGCCAGAAATGCTCGACGAGTTCGGGCGAGTCGTCCGCCTCGCCGTTGGCGAAGCGGCCACGAATCTCGGCCAGATACTCCTTGCGAAAGCTGAGCAGCAGGCGCGCCGGCGAGTTGGCTAGGCGCGCGGCGAATATCTCGCGGACGCGGGCGACGAAGGCTCCGATCTCGTCGAGCGGGGTCTTGTAGCGCGCGGTTTCGTCGCCATTGTTCGGCTTGATGAAATGCGTAATCGCCTCTTCGA
>JAATFM010000182.1 GCA_015655195.1 Terriglobales bacterium | reverse complement strand
GGCGATCGTCTGGGTCTGAGTGATCGAGCCGGATGTCGCCGTAACGGTGACGGTTGAGGTTCCAACCGGCGTTCCCGGATACTTGTTGCCCCCGCCGCCGCAGCCGCTCAACGCGGTGAGAGAACCAAGCGCAAGCAGTGCAAAGACAAGAGCCGCAATGCCCTGCAGCCGGCGGCGTGGGACGAGGAAGAGCAGCAGGCAAGCTACGCTGATGCCACCGGCAGCCTTCATCCGCAGTGCGTTGGAAGCCTGATACTGGTCGTTCTTCGGCGTCGTGGCAATGATGACCGCGACATTGCCCGTCTGGTTGGCGCCCAGTGTCAGGCTCGTGGGGTTCACGGTGCAACTGGCTGCCGTCGGCACTCCCGAGCAGGCAAAGCTGATCGCGCCGGTGAAGGTTCCGTTTGCCGTCAGATTCAGCGTCACCGAGCCCGTTGCGCCCTGAACCAGCGACAAGCTGCTAGGTGTGAGCGATGCGGTGAATGCAGGAGTGGCAGTCGCAACCGTGACTGTAACTGAAGCAGTCGCCTGATTGTGCTGGGCGTCGCCTGCATAAGTCGCTGTAACAGTGTCGCTCCCCACGGGCAGCTCGGTTGTGGTCAGGGATGCCGTGCCGCCGCTCACCGAGGCAGCGCCAAGCAGCGTTCCATTCGCATAGAACGATACCGGTCCCGAAAGCGCGGAAGAAGCGCTTACGCTCTGGCTGAGCTTGGCGGTAAGCGTGACCGGCGCGCCCTGATCCGCCGATGCCGCGCTCGAAGTCAGCGCCAGATTGACAACGCCCTGATTGATGAACATGGCAGTGTTGAAGCTGCCCGTCACAACCAGGTCGGCGCCGCCGCTGTTGCCGAAGTTGCCGGTGAAGGTATAGCCCGAATAGGTATTTCCTTGCAGGCCGTACAACTCGAAGTAGGAATCGAGCTCCGCAATCGCAGGACCGAAGGTTCCCGATCCAAGATTCGGCAGCACCTGCACGAGAGGCAGATAGAAGGACTGGGTGTTGACGTTATAAATCTCCGCCAGCGCCAGATCAGGTGCACCATCGCCGTTGAAGTCCGCATACGATCCCCACAGCGGATAGTTGCCGGCATTCGCCACAGTGGCGGCGCCGAAGATATAGTCGCCGGTTGCGGGCAGAAGCAGCACGCCTGCCGTGTTCGGAACAATGTTTCCCCTAGCGGGGTTCCACTGGCCTTCCGTTGTGAGGGTGAGGTCCTGCCTGCCGTCTGAGTTGAAGTCACCCGGAACCACATCGGAGATGATGTAGTTCGTTACCGGCTCCTTCGCTTTGGACGTATTGAATGTGCCGTCGCCATTGCCGGGAAGAATATACACAGCCAAGCCGGAATTGCTGAGCGGCAGATCGACTACAGCAAGATCGAGAGTGCCCTTGGAGTTGAAGCTTATCCCCCGGACCTGGTACAGCGAGAGGCCATACGGAGTAAATGTTGCCGTCTGGAAGCTGCCGTCGGCATTGCCCAGCAGAACGAAGTAGCCGGAGACGGTTGTGCCCGTGCCGCCACCGCCGCAGGCTCCGTCGCCGCCGTATGCAACCAGAATGTCCTGCACTCCATCGCCGTTCACGTCCGCGACATCGGCATAATTTGGCGGGCAGGCAATCGTTGTGCCGAGATTGAGCGGCGTAGGCGCGCTGAATGTAGAGCCATTCTGCGTGGTCACAATATCAAGGCCATGGCTGGTAGCGACGAGAATGCCCGTGCCGAGCGCAGTCTTGACCGTGACCGGCTCCACGAACGAGAAGCCGCCGGGAAGCGTGGAGAGCGTTGCCGCGGTAACAGCAGTGGTGATGTTAAAGCCGCTGAGCTGGTTTGCGCCTGTGCCCGCACCGGTATTGATGCCAACCGCGATGTCCGGATAGTAGACGCCGCCAACAATGTCCTGAAGGGACCAGTCGTAGGCGATTACATCCTGCAATCCATCACCGTTCACATCGGTTGCGGCCTGCACGTTCACGTTGCCGCCAAATGCGGTGTAGTTCCTGGCCGCGTTGGAGCCCACTACCATGGGAGCGGCATAGAACTGGCCGGCCTGCGAGGCGTTCACTCCGCCAAGATTCTCGTAGTAGCCAATCTGGCCCAGATCAAAGTCCACATTGACGAACGAGTTGAATCCGCTGCCGTCGAAGTCCGCGGGCTGCGGCTGCTGATCGCCGCCCGTCGCGCCCGCAAGCTGCGAGGGAGCGGCCGTAAACGCGCCACCGCTGTTCGGGAAGATATACACGGACCCATTGGCATACATCAGCAGGTCCTGCAATCCGTCGCCGTTCATATCCGCCACGCTCAGCACTTCCTGGTTGGGAATGTACGAGCTGGCCAGTGAAGGAGCCGGGGCGCTGTCAAATCCTCGCGCTCTGCTGCTGCTGCGCATATTCAACACAGAAGGGAGTTCCGTGTTCTGGCCGACGAGCAGGTTCGCCAAGGTGGGATTGCCGGAGGTATACGGAGCGTCGTAGATGGCTCCGTCGCCCGTGATGAAGACAATATCCGTGGTCGGAGTACCCGATCCCAGCAGAGGCTGTGGCACGGGCTGGCGGTTGGACGAAGACCCGAACTTGGCCGTCAGGTTGGTTCCGATCACGCCTCCGCTTACATATACCTGACTGTCCTGGACCAAGGGAGCAACCGGCTCGACGGCCGGCGCAAATGTGCCGTCGCCATTGCTAGAGATCACAATGATGTCATTGCCCATATTGCCGCTGGTGACGTTGCCGGCATCGAAGAATAGCAAAGCGATTCCGGATGCGGTCTTTCCATCCTTGCTCACCACGTCCAGCTCGCCGTAGTCCGCAGAGTAGAAGTCGTTGAAGGTCGCATCGGACTCGGTTCCCGGAGTCAACGTGCCGTCACCCTTGTTGATAAAGGTCTGCTCAGTAATGACCGTCTTCGTGCTGGTAAAGAAGGCGTTCGGCGCCACGGTTACCGTTGCCACATCGGGAATGCCATCGCCGTTGAAGTCGGCAACAACCAAGCCGCCGCCAAAAGACCAGGTCGCTCCGGAAGTCGGGGCCACGGGGTAGCTTGTCACACTGCCAAATGTGCCGTCGCCCTTGCCCAGCCAGATCAGAATGGCATTATTTCCCGCGTCCTGCGCCACCAGATCCGGGAAGCCGTCGCTGTTCAAGTCTGCGGCCACAACCCAGGCAATATCCACATACCCGGCGCTCGCGCTCGTGTTCGGAGGCAGAGGAGTCTGGCTGGCAATGCCGGACAGGTTTCCAGGGTTCAGGATCACGTTGATCGTTCCATCCACCTGGATCGTGGCAATGTCTATATTGCCGTCGTTATTGAAGTCCGCACTGACCGAGTCGAAGGTGGCGTTGCTGTCGCCGTTATTGATGGTCGCAAACGGCACGGACACAAACCCCGGAAAATTGACGCCGCTTCCGGTTCCCGTAGCGGGGCCTGCGTCGAATTGCCGGGCCTTCATTGGCACAGTCGTGGCCGAGGGACTCGAAACTTTGGGCAGATACGGAGCGATGACGCGGTCGAACGGGCCCACCACTCTCCTGCCCCCCGGAATGGGCTTTTGCACGGCAGCCGGCTTCGCCTGTGTGCCCGCCTGAACTGCCGTGGGTGGATTTGCCTGTTTGCTGGCGGTTGCAGCAGCACCGCAAAGGGTGCTCATGCCCACCATTAGAATGATTGCCGCAGTTCGCAGTCTGGGGAAAAACAGTGTTCTCATCTGGCTCCTTCACCAACCAAGGGGAAATGGAAGAGGTATAGGAACGAGAACACCCTACTGTCTGAACACTGTCAACAAAACTCATCCAAACAAATCTAAACCGGCGGAAATAACCACATAAGTGATTTTTAATCTTAGTCTTGCCGGAACAGGTGATTTCCGCCCTCCATTCCGCGCCGATCTACCGAATTTTGGGATCCTTTAAGATAATTTCATGCCTGCTTCAAACTCGAAGACACTGGAGTGCAACAGCTACCGGTTCGATTCGTTTGAAGTGTGCACTCGTCCGGGCATCCTGCTGCGCGAGGGGCAGCGGCTCAAAATTCAGGAGCTGCCG
>JAATFM010000127.1 GCA_015655195.1 Terriglobales bacterium | reverse complement strand
GCTTTCCCGTTTCTCGATTCCAGCACGCTTCACCGCGCCGCGAACGCCGCTGCCAGCGCCTCTTCCGGCTCCGGCCTTACGCGGAAATCCGCATGAGCCTCCGCGAAAAGAACGCGCTTGTCCCTGCCAATTACATACGTTGCCGGAACGGGAAGCGTCCAGCTCGGCTCGCCGTTGATAAACGGCAGATTCACCAGAATCGAGCGGTAGTATACCTGCATCTCCGGTGAGGCGGTGTAAACCAGCCCGAACTGCGCGGCCAGTTTGTTGCCGGGGTCCGAGAGCAGCGGAAAGGGAAGCCCATGCTGCCCGGCCATGAAATCATTCTGCCGCGCGGTCTGCGGGCTCACGGCCACCATCACCGCGCCATGCTCGCGAATCCGCCCATACAAATCGCGCCAGGTTTCCAGTTCCGTCGAGCAGTAGGAGCACCACCGTCCGCGAAAGAACTTCACAATCAGCGGTCCCACGGTGAGCAAGTCCGCCGAGCGAACCAGCTTCCCATTCGCATCTTTCAGCGCAAACTCCGGAGCTTCAACGCCGACGGGCAGAATGGTTTCTTCAATTCCCGTCGTAAACAACTCCTCGATCGACCGCTCGCTGATTGCCAGCCGCTCAGCCTGCACCAGCCTCCGCGTGTTGGAAGTAATCTCGTCGAGTTGGTCTTGAAGGCTGGTAGTCGTCATTGCCGCTATCGCCCGAACTTCTGCCTGCTGCCCATGCCGAGCGCGCCCATGCCGCCGCGCATCATTTGCTTGGCCAGGCCGCCTTTGCCCATCTGCTTGAACATTTTGCTCATCTGCGCATACTGACGCAGGAGCTGGTTCACGTCCTGCACGCTGGTGCCGGAGCCGGCGGCGATGCGCTTCCTGCGCGAGCCCGAAATGATCTCGTGATTGCGGCGTTCCACGGGTGTCATCGAATTGATAATCGCTTCGAGCCGCACAAATTGTTTTTCGTCCACGTGCTGCGCGGCCTGCTGCATTCCGGCAAACGGCCCCACGCTCGGCAGCATCTTGAGAATCGACTCCATCGAGCCGAGCTTCTGAATCTGCCGCAACTGGTCGCGGAAGTCTTCAAGCGTAAATCCATCGCCGAGCAGTGCCTTCTTCGCAAACTCCTCGGACTTCCTGCGGTCGAGCGTGGCTTCGGCCTTTTCTACGAGCGAGAGAATGTCGCCCATGCCGAGAATTCGACCGACAATTCGATCCGGGTGGAACGGCTCGAAGGCGTCCGGCTTCTCGCCCGTGCCGATGAACTTGATAGGCTGGCCCGTCACGTGGCGAATCGAGAGCGCCGCGCCGCCGCGCGCATCGCCGTCCATCTTGGTCAGCACCACGCCGGTCAGTCCGAGCCGCTTGTGGAAATCGAGCGCCGAGTTCACCGCGTCCTGGCCGGTCATCGAGTCGGCGACGAACAAAATTTCCTGCGGATTCAGCAGCTTCTTGAGCCGCTCCATCTCCGCCATCAGATCCTCGTCAATGTGCAGACGGCCCGCGGTATCGACGATCAGCGTATCGAAGCCGAAGTTGCGCGCCTCGCGCCTCGCCTCGGTGGCAAGCCGCTCGACGAGCGCCGACCCAGGCTGCTCGCCCTTCAGGTCGCCCTCATAAATCTTCGCGTCAATCGACTTGGCAACGACCTTCAACTGCTCGCGCGCCGCCGGGCGATACACGTCCACCGAAACAAGAATCGGCCGATGCCCACCCTTTTTGAGCCACGCGGCCAGCTTGCCGCTCGTCGTCGTTTTGCCGGAGCCTTGCAGCCCAGCCATCAGAATCACCGTGGGCGGCTGCGATGCGAATTTGAAGCGCGCCGTGTCCTTGCCCAGCAGCTCGACCAGCTCGTCGCGCACAAGCTTGATGACCTGCTCGCTTGGCGAGAGCGCCGTCAGGACTTCCGCGCCAACGGCCTTCGAGCGGATGTGCTCAATCAGCTCCTTGACGACGTTCAGGTTCACGTCGGCTTCGAGCAGCGCCACGCGAATCTCGCGCAGCGCCTCGGCAATGTTTTCTTCGGTCAGCGTGCCCTGGCCGCGAAGGGTCTTGAAGGCGCGCTGAAGTTTTTCAGAAAGATTCTCAAACATAGACAGCTACTAGTGTACCGTTTCGCACACTGCGGCGGCTTCATCGCCTCCGCGGGATGAGGCAATCCCCGGAATTGCCTATGCGACAGGAGCGGAATCCAGGCGAACAGCGTCGCCGGGATTGAAATACGCGCATGCTACAATCCGCATCATAAGAGATAGTTGCATAAATTCAATTCTTCCGGAGGCATTGCAGCATGGCGCATACTGCTAAGACCTTAGTTAAAAATACATTGTCAAAATTTGATATAGGGATCACCAGGCTGAGCCATCTGCAGCAACTGGAAAAGCGCAATGAGCCGGGTAGAGACATGGAGCTGCTCCTGCAGATGCCGGCCGAGCAGGGCGCCGAGGCATTCAAGCTGTTGAGCGCTTCCAAATCGCAGTTGCGGCAGGATATTTTCGCGCTCTCCGAGGTGGCTTTTAAGAGAGACGGTTTTTTTGTCGAGTTCGGCGCCGCCGACGGTGTCTATCTGAGCAATACGCATTTAATGGAAAAGGAATTCGGTTGGCGTGGCATTCTCGCCGAGCCGGCGACGCACTGGCATGATGCGTTGCGGCATAACCGGTCCTGCTCGATTGAAGTCGATTGCGTGTGGCGCGAGTCCGGTTCCACATTGACGTTCAACGAGACGGACGAAAGGGAGTTTTCGACGATCAGCTCCTTCACCGAGGGCGATTCCAATCGGAAGTTCAGAAAACACGGTTCCAAATACGACGTGAAGACCATCTCCCTGAACGATCTGCTCGACAAATATAATGCGCCGGAGAGAATCGACTACTTATCCGTCGATACGGAAGGAAGCGAATTCGATATTCTCTCGAACTTCGATTTCAGCAGGCGGCAATTCGGAGTGATTACGGTCGAGCACAACTATGAACCTGCAAGAGCCAGTATCTATGCGCTGCTTACGGCGAAGGGCTATGTGCGAAAGCTGGAATCACTGTCGCTGTGGGATGACTGGTATGTTTTGCCCGCATAAGAATGCTTTCATGGTTCTCATTATTCAACCCTGAGCGGTTCGATCCCGAGCGCAATTTGTCATGGTGGGATGAATGCGGTATCGCACGATACCGCTTGCTTCCGCGCCGCAATGGCGCAGCGCGGAGGCAATGCACCTAATCCGCCGGGTAGATGAGATACTGTTCCAGCTTGCCGTCGGGATAGGTGTAGGTGGTCAGCGTCAGCCGGCGCGTGGGATAGGTGATGCGGAAGCTGTGGCCGGTCATTCCGCCGCGCAGCTCCTCGCTGGCCTGCTGAAAGCTCAGCGGCTCACCCAGCGGGCCAAGGCTGTTCTTGAAGTCCTCCACCGTCTGCGCGTCGAAATAATCATTCAGATTCGGCGCGAGCAGCGAGCGGTCTATCTCGCCCTTCTGCAGGCTGCGATAGATTGCCAGCGCCTGCTTCTCGGCGTCGTTTTGTTTGCCGCCGGTCATGGCGTCTACGGCCAATTGCCCGATCTCGCTTGCCCCGCCTGCCATGTGATTGGTTAGCACGATCACCGAAGCGCCGTCATCCGGCAGCACAATGCTCTCGGCCACAAATCCCGTTACCTCGCCCGAGTGCTCGATCTCGCGATGGCCGTTGTGGTCGCGGATAAAGACGCCGAGGCCGTAGTGTGAGTCCTTGCCATCCTTGAGCTTCACGCTCGTGTACATTTCCTTGTAGCTCTCCGGCTTCAGGACCGATTGCGCGATGAGGCTCTCGTTCCACAGCGCCAAGTCGTGCGGCGTCATTGCCAACTCGCCAGCCGCAAACATCCATCCGCTGCCTTCCTTCGGCGCGGGCCGCAGCGGCGCCAGCGCGGCCCGGATATACGGAGTCGCATCCGTCGAGGTCAACTTTTCCTCGTCGGAGTTCCACACGCTCTTCATTCCGAGCGGATGAAAAATATGCTCTCCCAGAAACTCCATCAGCTTCTGCCCGGAGACCTTTTCCACGATCATGCCGGCGATGACATAGTTCGTATTCGAGTACTGCCACTGCGTGCCCGGCTCGAAATCGAGCGGCTTTTTGGCCCAGGTGTCGAGAATGGACTCAGCCGTCGCAGGCTTCATCATCGGCGTCATCAGGTAGTCTTCAGGCCAGTAATCCTGGTAGCCGGAGGTGTGCGAGAGAACCTGCCGGATTGTCACCTCATTGCCGCGCGTGAGGCCGGGAATGTACTTGCCGACGGTATCGTCGAGCGCGAGCTTGCCCTGCTCCTGAAGTAGCAGAATCGCCGCCGCCGTAAATTGCTTCGAGATCGAACCAATCGAGTAGCGCATCTCCGGCGTCGCCGGCTTGTCCGGGCCGATGTGCGCCAGTCCATAGGCGTGCGTATAGACCGTCTTGCCGTGCTCGATGACGGCAATTGAGGCTGAAGGAACCCCGTGCTGCTCCATCACGCCCGCGGCAATGCGGTCTACCTTTGCCTTCAGCGCCGGATCAATCGTGTCGACTGTCTGCGCGGCTGTGGCAAGACAACCGAGAGCGAGCATTGCCGCAAAGAGGACTGCCGATTTCTTCATCCTTGTCTCCTGTTTCAGAGAATCTGTTTCTGTGAGTCTACGAACTATAAGGTATCAGCCATAGTTGCGTAAGCTGCCACGTACGATAGGCTGATTCTGGTCCGCCAGATTCTCAGTCCAGGAGAGGCTCACCATGCAGAGATTGATCGAAGGCTACAAAAAGTTCCATACGGATGTCTTTCCCGGTTGCCGGAGCCAGTTTCATCTGCTTGCGGAAGGCCAGCAGCCGGAGTGCCTGTTCATCACCTGCGCGGACTCGCGCGTGGTTCCGAACCTGTTTCTCGATGTGGGTCCGGGGGAGCTGTTTATCGCCCGCAATGCCGGCAACGTGGTACCGGCTGAGGCCAATGACGTGGACGGTGTGACCGCCACGATCGAGTACGCGGTGGAAGTGCTGAAGGTGAAATACGCGATTCTCTGCGGGCACTCGGACTGCGGTGCGCTGAAGGCCGTTCTCTACAACAAAAACGTGGATGAACTGCCGATGGTGGCGCGCTGGCTGCATCATATTGACGCTGCGCTCGCGTTCAAGCAGCCCGAGCGGCCCGAAGAAGGCGAAAACGCCGAGCTGGCGGCGTTGATCCGCGGCAATGTAATCGCCCAGTTGCTGAACCTCCACGCCGACCCCTCCGTGCGGCGGGCGATGAATGCCGGCACATTGCAGGTCTTTGGCTGGTACTACGACATCCTCACCGGCACAATCGAGCAGTACGACGAGCAGCAGCGGAGATTTTTGCCGTTGGTAAGCGAGGCCCGCGCCTGAGTGCTGTGGCGCACAGGCGCGCCGGTCTGTAAGCAGCATAATCACTAAGGGACCCATGCTGATGCTGAGATTGCGAAACCTTGCTTTAACTGCGGTTGCACTTTGCACCCTGTCTGCCGCTGCACAACTGCCTGCCGACGGTCATGTTGTCGGCAATGCCTATGTGAACCGGTATTTCCATGTTTCCTATAGCTGGCCGGCGATGCTCAAGCCTTACAATCTTCCCGCAACGGCTACTGCCGGGGGGAATTCCGGTCAATACGAGTTTTTGCTTTTTTCAGCCCGGCAAGGCGATCAGTCCAACGGGCTAATCATGGTGGCGGAAAAGCTGAATGTTTCTACTCCGCATTCCTCGGGCGTGAAAACGAGCGCGGAGTATATCGACCGGCTGGCGCAGAGCATCCATCCGGGACCGATGCTGACCAACATCAGCCGGAGCGAAAAGAAAGGGCCTCAAGGGAGGGCCTTCAGCGAACTGGACTATACGATCAACGGTCGTCCATCGGCCACCATCGCCACCCAGATCGGGCAATACGCGCTTGTATTCCGATGCAATGCGAAGTCGGTGGGCGATCTTGCGCACATGAGGGATTCGGTTCTTCGTCTGCGGACGCTGAAGTGAGTTGCCATTACCTAGTGCACGCCCTCCGGCGCCCTGGCGTTTTTCGGCGGCTTGCGGAAGAGCCACACCGCCACCGCGCAAAAGAACGCCAGCAGCGCCGTCCAGCGGAATACATCCACATACGCTCGCAGCGAAGCCTGCTGTTGCAGCAGCCCATAGAGCAGCCCCAGCGAGCCGGGCCGCGCCGCCGGGTGGCCCAGATGCCCGGCCAGGTAGCCCGCCGCCTGCGCCGATTTCTGCTGTAAAGCGGGATCGTTCAAGCCGACCCGTGCGCCAATCTCCGTCTGGTAAAAATCCGCGCGCCGAACCAGCGCCGTCGAAGCCATCGCAATCCCGATCGACCCGCCGATATTCCGCAGCATATTGAAAAGGCCGGTCGCATTCCCCATCTGCTCGCGGGGCACCGTAGCGGTGGAGAGCGTAGCCAGCGGCACAAAGACAAAGCTCAGCGAAAAGCCCGTAATCAGAATCGGCACCAGCAGCGTCGTCGGCCCGATTTCGAGATTCACCATGCCGAAGTAGAGCGAGCAGACGCCGAAGCCGATAAATCCCAGCGTCAGCAGCTTGCGATTGTCCACGCGCGAGCCCAGAATTCCAATAATAGGCGAGCCGATAAACGACCCGATGCCCCGCGGACCCACCACCAGCCCGGCCGCAAAGGCCGTGTAGCCCAGAATCTCCTGGTAGTAGAGCGGCAGAATCGCAATCGTGATGTAGATGCACATTCCCAGCAGCGCAATCAGCAGGCAGCCGGTGCGGAAGTTGCGGTTTTTCAGAATGTGCAGGTCCACCAGCGCCTTCGGCCGCGTCCACGACCGCCAGATCCAGCCAACGAGGCCGACGACGATCCCCGCCACCGCCCAGCGCACCCACACCGCGCCAAACCAGTCGTCTTCCTGCCCTTTATCCAGCACCACTTGCAGGCAGCCGGTCCAGAGCGCCAGCAGCCCGAAGCCGATATTGTCAAAAGCTCCGACCTTTGCATTCTTGATGTACGGCGGATCGTGGATGAACCGGCTTATCATGAGCACCGCCAGAATCCCGACGGGAATGTTGATGTAAAAGGCGTAACGCCAACTGAAGGTATCCGTGAGCCATCCGCCCAGCGTAGGCCCCAGCACCGGCGCAACCACGATTCCCAGCCCATAAGCGGCCATCGCCTGCGAGCGCTTCTGTATCGGGAAGCTTTCGAGCAGAATCGACTGCGAGATCGGCTGCAGCGCGCCGCCTCCCGCGCCCTGCACGACGCGCGCCAGCAGAATCACTCCCAGCGACGGCGCCGCCCCGCAGAAAAAGCTCGCCACGGTAAAAATCACCACGCAGGCGATTAGAAAATTCTTCCGCCCAAAGCGCAGCCCGAACCAGTTTGAGGCTGGCAGAATCACGGCATTTGCGACGAGATAGCTCGTCAGCACCCACGTCGCTTCGGAGTTCGAGGCCGAAAGGCTCCCCGCAATATACGGCAGCGCCACCGACGCAATCGCCGTATCCAGCACCTCCATAAAGGTCGGCAGCATCACGCTGACCGTTACTAGCCAGGGATTCACCCCCTGCGACAGCGGATAGCGTTCCAGCGCCGACGCCGTCGAGTGGCGTGGCAGCAGGGAACCAGCGGGTTTCAGCGCGTCAGTGCTCATGGCCGGTGCATGTCAGGTACGCGCCAACAGCTTACTCCGCCCGCCGCCCCTCTTGCCTGTGACCGCCGCTACGTCCGGCATCCCGTGTCCCATTCTTTGCTTTTCCGCTGACCCGCTAACTCGCTTGCCGCGAAGCGCGCTGACTTGCTGCTTCTTTCCCTCACAAAATTCCCCCGGAAATTTTGCAGATTATTCCCCCGTATCTGCCACATTCGAACCATGAGTCTCCCTATCCAGGCGAGTCCATCCCCGCCGCGCCGCGAATCCGAGTGCTCCACCCGCGCTGGGGTGAGATGGGCCATGCCCCCTCCTCCCATGATTATCAAGAAGACAATCAAGAAAACTTGACACTAATACACTCAATCCTGCATCTTATATAGCGTCAGTACTTCTACTCCGCAGGAGCCAAAAATATGGCAAAAATCATCGGAATCGATCTCGGAACCACCAACTCGTGCGTAGCCGTCCTTGAAGGCGGCGAGCCGAAAGTCATTGCAAATGAAGAGGGTGCGCGCACCACGCCCTCCATCGTCGCCTTTTCCAAGACCGGCGAGCGCCTTGTTGGCCAGGTAGCCAAGCGCCAAGCCATCACCAACCCGGAAAACACCGTTTTCTCCATCAAGCGCTTCATGGGCCGCCGCTATAACGAAGTGAACGACGAGATGAAGATGGTGCCCTACAAGGTCGTCCAGCAGGGCGACCACATCGCCGTCGTGGCGCAGGGCAAGGAGTACACGCCGCCCGAGATCAGCGCCATGATCCTCCAGAAGCTCAAGAAGTCCGCCGAGGCCTACCTGGGCGAGACCGTCACCGAGGCTGTTATCACCGTTCCGGCCTACTTTAACGACGCGCAGCGCCAGGCCACCAAGGACGCGGGCAAGATCGCCGGCCTCGACGTGAAGCGCATCGTGAACGAGCCCACGGCAGCCGCTCTGGCCTACGGCCTCGACAAGAAGAAGGACGAGACCATCGCCGTCTACGACTTCGGCGGCGGCACATTCGATATTTCTGTTCTCGAAGTCGGCGAAGGCGTCATCGAAGTCAAGTCCACCAACGGCGACACGCACCTGGGCGGCGACAACCTCGACCAGCGCATCGTCGAGTGGCTCATCGCCGAGTTCAAGGCCGAGGAAGGTCTCGACCTGGGTTCCAAGGGCAATGAAATGGCCCTCCAGCGCCTCAAGGACGCCGCGGAAAAGGCCAAGATCGAGCTTTCGACGACGCTCGAAACCGAGATCAACCTGCCGTTTGTCACGGCGGACGCAACCGGCCCCAAGCACTTGGTCCGCAAGCTGACGCGCTCCAAGCTCGAATCGCTCGTGGATGACCTGCTCCAGCGCTCGCTTGAGCCTTGCAAGAAGGCAATGGCCGACGCCGGCGTAACGGCCAAGGACATCGACGAGGTCGTGCTCGTCGGCGGCCAGACCCGTATGCCGAAGATTCAGGAGATCGTGAAGCAGCTCTTTGGCAAGGAGCCGCACCGCGGCGTAAACCCGGATGAAGTCGTTGCCGTGGGCGCTGCCGTGCAGGCGGGCGTCCTGGCTGGCGAGGTCAAGGACCTTCTGCTGCTCGACGTGACGCCGCTGACCCTCGCCATTGAGACGCTGGGCGGAGTAGCCACGCCGATGATTCCGCGCAACACCACGATTCCGACCAAGAAGACGGAGACCTTCTCGACGGCCTCCGACTCGCAGACGGAAGTTGAGGTCCACGTCCTTCAGGGCGAGCGCCCCATGGCTGGGCAGAACCGCACGCTCGGCAAGTTCAAGCTGGCCGGCATTCCTCCCGCGCCGCGCGGCGTGCCGCAGATCGAAGTGACGTTTGACATCGACGCCAACGGCATTCTGAACGTGACCGCGAAGGACAACGCCACCGGCAAGGACACGCGCATCACCATCACGTCCAGCTCGGGCCTGAGCAAAGACGAAGTGGAGCGCATGGCCAAGGACGCCGAAGCCCATGCCGCCGAGGACAAGGCCAAGCGCGACGAGATCGAAGCGCGCAACAGCTTGGACTCGCTCGTCTACAACATCGAAAAGATGCTGAAGGACGCCGGCGAAAAGGTAGCCGCGGCAGACAAGACCGACGTAGAAGCCGCCCTCGCCGAAGCCAAGACCACGCTAGCCGGAACTCCCACGCCCGACGAGCTAAAGGCCGCGCAGGAGAAGCTAACCACGGCAAGCCATAAGCTGGCCGAAGCAATGTACAAGGCAAGCTCGGCGGAAGCCGCCGCTGCGGGCGCGGGGTCTGGTTCCGCTCCAGCCGGCGAGCCAACCGCCGAAGCTAAGAAAGACGAAGGCGTAATCGACGCCGAATACGTAGACGTCGACGAAAAGAAGTAAGGTGAGCCGTTCACGCAACCGCGCTTTCGGCGCAAAACACAAGGGGTGGGCAGCTCAATGCGGTCCACCCCATTCCGCTTTCCCAATAAAGTGTCATCCTGAGCAAAGCGTTTTTCAGCGGAGCGAAGGATCTGCGGCTGTTTTTAAGCGAGGTATCCAACGTGGGCGTAACCGGCAACGAAGTGTCCGCTGCCAATCAGCAGCGACAGAACGAGGAGATTTCCAAGACGCCTGTCGGGAGCGTGCTTGAATCAGGAACCTCAGTTGCTGGTGCAGTTGTTGCTCTCGGCACATCGCTCGCTTCTGGTGGACATACGGGTCTAGTTATGGTTGGCTCTGTCGTCGCAGGGATGGGCATTGTTGATTGGTTCCACAAGCTCGGAACGACCAAGGTCAATGAAAATCTTGAAGCACTCGGTCAAGCTACGGAGGAGGCTCTAAGCCGCGTTGAAGCTGCTCTGAATGAGCAAGGACAGTCCATCGACGAAATCAAACGCAGACTCGATAGCGATGAGTTGCGGAACGCAATGGCGAGCGCATCACTTCAAGCTTTGCGTTCGACTCAGCAAAAGCGACTCAAGAGACTGGCTCTGATCTTAGCTAATGGGGTGAAAGACGACGATCTCACATCGGAAAGCACAGATGACATGATGCGGGCTGCTGTTGAATTGACCGAGCACGACATCTTGGTCCTTAAGTCAATCTATGAAATGCAAGTTTATTTCTTGACGTCCGCAGAAATGAAAAAGCCATATAACTTCCGTGTTGATGCTATTCGCAGCAGATGGAAGATGTGGTGGGAGCAGGAGGGGACAGCTTACCTTGTGGACGGAGGTGCAACATTCAGAAGTTCGACCGTCCGTCTTCAGTCGGCTGGGCTGATTGCGGCTATTGGATTGGTTGATGTATTGACCGGTCCGTCGGTGAATGACTTCGAACTTCTTTTTGAGGGCAAGAAATTCTACGAGCGCCTTCAAGAGATTGGGAGTAATGTTGAGCCAAAGTAAAGATTAAAGACGGGTAAGACGATATTGAAGTAGGGGGATAAGTTTTGAAATGGTCGCTAGAAGCTCAATAGTTCACCGGAAAATCGGCCTCAAGCCGCTTCATCCCGGTGAAATGCTTCGTGAGGAATTCCTCATTCCGCTAGGCATGACGGCGCAGATGCTGGCGCGGGAAATCAAGGTTCCGGAGCGACGGGTGATTGCTATTGTGAAGGAGAAGAAGGGACTCGACGGCGAGATGTGTGTGCGTCTGGCTCGATTTTTCCGTATGACGCCAGAATTTTGGATGAACTGCCAGAAATACTATGAATTGCGAATAGCAGCGACAGGCTGGCGTCAAATTTGCAGGGAAGTCAGGCAGCATCCGAAGGATCGCAAGACCGGCTCATTGAAAGTGCCGAAGGATAGAGGATAGCTGGGAAGCGAGTTTAAGGACAGAATGGCAACCACGACCAACAAAGACTATTACGCGATGCTCGGCGTCAAGAAGACCGCTACGCCGGAAGAGATTCGCAAAGCCTTCCGCAAGCTGGCGCGGAAGTATCACCCGGATGTGAACCCCGGCGACAAAAAGGCCGAGGAGAAGTTCAAGGAGATATCCGAGGCCAACGACATTCTCAGCGACGAGAAGAAGCGCAAGGTCTACGACCAGCTTGGCTTCTACTCCGACCAGATCGACCCGGCGCAGGCCGAGGCCTACGCGCGTCAGCAGAACGCCGGCGGTCAGCCCCCGGTGGATTTCGGCGGCTTCGACTTCTCCGGCTTTTCGGGCGGCCCAGGCGCGCAGAGCAGCGCCTCGTCGGGCCCAGCTTCCGCGGGCTGGGGCAGCTTCAAGGACATCTTCTCCGGCATCTTTTCAGGAACCCAGCAGCCGCAGGGCCGCCCGCGTGGGCCGCAGCCCGGCACCGACCTCGAATACCAGGTCACGGTGGATTTCTGGACGGCGATTCGCGGCGGCCAGGCGCGGCTCACCGTGCACCGGCAGGAGGTTTGCCCCACCTGCCACGGCAAGGCCTCAACCGGCGGCCCGCAGACCTGCCCGGAGTGCAACGGCTCCGGCCAGGTGACGCAGATGGGCGGGCGCATGAAGTTCAACATTCCCTGTCCGCGCTGCAACGGGACGGGGCGCATCTCGAATGCCTGCTCCACCTGCCACGGCGAAGGCGTAGTCGAGCGCACCGAGAACGTCGAGTTCCGCATCAAGGCCGGCACGCGCGATGGCCAGCGCATCCGCCTGCAAGGGAAAGGCAATGCGGGCCGTAATGGCGGGGCCGCGGGAGACCTGTATCTGATCGTCCGCACCGGCTCGAATTCGGTCTTCTCACGCCAGGGAGACGACATTCACCTGACCGTTCCTGTCACCGTGCCCGAGGCCTCGCTGGGCGCGAAGGTAGATGTTCCGACAATCGACGGCCGCGCGCAGTTGAAGATTCCCCCCGGCACGCAGAGCGGCCAGAAGCTCAGGATGCGGGATCGCGGCGTGGAAAACTCGCAGCAGACGGGCCAACGCGGCGACCAGATCGTTACCATCGAGGTTGTCGTTCCCACGTTGCAGGACGAGCGCAGCCGCGAGATCATGCGCGAGTTGGCCAAGCTCAACAACCAGGACCCACGCGTGCAGTTGTTCGATAAGCTGTAGTGGCAGCCTGAGCCGAGCTTGCAAATGGTGTGTGGATGGATTCCAAACGGAACGAGAAAGACGAAATCGAGCTGAATGGGCTTCATTTTGAATGGCACTCGCTTAAGGCAGCGACAAACCTGCGGAAACATAAAGTCTCATTTGAAGAAGCCACGACGATCTTCGGGGATGAGAAGCTTCTGGTTGTACCTGACAGGGAGCATAATCAGGAAGAAGAGCGTTACCTTGCTTTCGGCCTGTCGGATCAGGGGCGCTTGCTGACGCTTTGCTTCACGGAGCGTCAAGCGAGGATTCGACTCATCAGCGCACGCCTTGCGGAGCGATGGGAAAGGAGGGAGTATGAAACTGCCAATGAGTGAAACAGAGATGGAATTGCGCAATAAATTTGATTTTTCGAAAGCCGAACGCGGCAGGTTCTCCAATAGATACAAGAAGGGGCATACTGTGACCCTCTTGGAAGGCGAGCCGGACGAGGACGATCCGCTTGTAGTTAGTAAAGTTGACGGCCAACTTACTGAAATTGCAGGCAAACATCTGCTTATTTCCCGGCTGGTAGCGGCTGGTTTTGAAGTGGCTGAGCCATTGCGCGACAAGGGCATCGATCTGGTTGCCTATCGCGATGGAGAAGGCGGCAAAGACTTCGCGGCTTATCCAATTCAGCTGAAGGCATCTTCGCAGGAGTCGTTTTCGCTCGATAAGAAATATGCGCGCTTCCCACGTCTGTTGATTGCCTATGTGTGGAACGTTCAGACTCCAGAACGAAGTGAAGTGTACGCATTGACCTTTAGTGATGCATTGCAGGTCATGGAAAAAAAAGGATATGCAAAAACGGACTCTTGGACGAAGAAGGGATATTATTTCGTTCGATCGGCAGGGCCTGATTTGAAAGAGTTGTTGGATCCCTACAAGATGACTACGGAGCGGTGGAAACAGAAGCTGCAAACTATTGGATGATGGAAGACGTATGCCCGCAAAACGCAAATCGAAAGGCGCGTACATGATCTCGGCGGTGGCCGAGATGTACGGCATTCATCCGCAGACGCTCCGGCTCTATGAGCGCGAGGGGCTGCTGAAGCCCTCGCGCACCGAGGGCAACACGCGGCTCTATACGGACGAGGACATCGAGCGACTGGAGTTTATCCTGAATCTGGCCCGCGATCTTGGCGTCAATATAGCTGGCATCGCAATTATTTTGCAGATGCGCGAGCGCATGGAGGAGATGAACCGCCAGATGCAGAGCTTTGTCGAGTATGTGCGTTCGGAGATGCTGACGCGCTTTCAGCAGGCCGCTCCAAGCACGCAGAGCGCGATTGTCCCGCTGCGCAAGCCCGCCGTTCCGCGGCCCGTCGTGATTACCAAGACGAACCCGAAACGCGAATCGTAATTCGCATCTGCCGCCTTGGCCGCGCGCAGTTATCCTTAATCCTGCATGTTGTACGTTCTTCTGGGTCTGGCCGTTATCGGCCTTATCACGTCCACGGTTTTTACCGGCATGGTGCTGGTCGCGTCGCCCGCTTACCTGCGCGAGCGCCGCGCAGCGCTGGCGCGGCTCGCATCGGGTGCGCCCTATGCGCCGCCGCTCAGCCTTCTGAAGCCGCTGCATGGCGCGGAGGCGGGTCTCGAAGGCTATCTGGAAACCTTCTTTATGCAGGATTACCCGCAGTACGAGATTCTTTTCTGCGCCCGGTCGGAAGACGACGCCGGCCTCACCGTAGCCCGGGCCGTCGCGGCACGATACCCGCGGATTCCGGTAAAGTTTCTCTCCACCGGCGAGCCGGATTACATCAACGCCAAGGCCGCTTCCATGGAGCGCATGGAGGCCGAGGCCGCGCACGAAATCCTCGTTATCAGCGACTCCGATGTGCGCGTTGCGCCGGATTATCTGCGCTCGGTGGCCCTGCCTTTCGCCGATCCGCGCGTCGGCGGCGTTACCTGCCCGTACCGCGGCGTGGCGACGGAAGGCGGCCTGTGGGCGCATCTCGAAGCCGTCGGCATGTCGGTCGAGATGACGGCCGGCGTGCTTGTGGCGCGCAATATCGAAGGGATGCAGTTCACGCTGGGGCCCACGATGGCTTTCCGGCGCTCGACGATCCGTGCCATGGGCGGTTTCGCCGTCACGGCGGATTACTGCGCCGACGATTTTGTCCTCGGCAACGAGACCTGGAAGCGTGGCGAAACGGTCGTGCTGAGCCATCACACGATCGACCACATCGTCATCCACGAGACCTTTTGGGAATCGATGCTGCACCAGGTCCGCTGGATGAAGTCCACGCGTTTCTCGCGGCCCAAGGGCCACTTCGGCACCGCGCTGACCTTCGCAATGCCGTTTGGCCTGCTGGGGCTCCTCAGCGCTGGTGCACTGGGGCACTGGGGCTGGGGAATCGCGCTCTTCGCCTGGGCGCTGGCCTCGCGGCTCGCGATTTCGATTCCGGTGGGCAGGCTTGTGGTGCGCGACAAGAGCTGGTTCGCGCTGCTTTTGCTCTACCCCATACGGGATTTCATGGGCTTTCTTTTCTGGATGGCCAGTTACGGCTCGAACCGCATCCATTGGCGCGGGCGAATCTACCAGCTTTTGCCCGGCGGCAGGATGAAAGCCGACGGAGCGGACTGATACGCCGTCCATTTACAATCATGTCTATATGATCCGTTACTCCACCGCCGGCGAATCGCATGGGGAGGCGCTGATTGCGCTCGTCTCCGGCCTGCCTGCCGGCGTGCCCGTCGATCTCGACTTTGTGAATCGCGAGCTATGGCGCCGCCAGCAGGGTTACGGGCGCGGCGGCCGCATGAAAATCGAGACCGACAAGGTGCATATTCTTTCAGGTGTCCGGCATGGCAAAACCATCGGCTCGCCGGTGGCGATTGAGATTGTCAACCGCGACTGGAAGAACTGGGAAGAGAAGCTGCCCGTCGAAGCTGGCGACCCGGCGAAACATCAAGCCGTGGCTTCGCCGCGGCCCGGCCACGCCGATCTGGCCGGGGCGCTCAAGTACAACTTCCCCGACGCGCGTTATGTCCTGGAGCGCGCATCGGCGCGCGAGTCCACGGCCCGCGTTGCCGCCGGAGCCTTCGCCAAGCTGCTGCTGCGCGAGTTGGGAATCGAGATTGCAAGCCACGTCATCCGCGTGGGCCGCGTGGAGCTGGCCCGCACAGCCTCGTGGGAAGAAATTGCAGCGGTGGCCGCCAAGAACGAAGTGGTGTTGAGTTGTGTCGATGCCGTGGCCGAAGCCCACATGAAGGGCGAAGTCGAGGAAGCCTCCCGCACCGGCGACACCGTGGGCGGCGTCTTCGAGGTTGTTGTGCACAATGTTCCCGCGGGCCTTGGCACCTACGCCACATGGGATGAGCGGCTCGACGGCCTGCTGGCGTGGAGCGTGATGAGCCTGCAAGCAGTGAAGGCTGTCGAGATAGGCCGGGGCGTCACGGCTGCCGAGTCCTTCGGCTCAGCGGTGCACGATGCGATTCACTATGCTGAGGAGCCCAATGGCAAGCCCACGCGCTTTACCCGCGAGCGCAACAACGCGGGCGGCGTCGAGGGCGGCGTCTCGAACGGCGAAGACATCGTGGTGCGCGGCTATCTCAAGCCGATCTCGACGCTGCGGCGGCCGCTTGAGTCCGTCCGCTTCGACACGCGCGAGGCGACCAGTGCTAGCTACGAGCGCAGCGACATCTGCGTGGTTCCGGCGGCAGGCGTAGCCGCGGAAGCGATGACGGCAATGACAATCGCCGGCCTCGCGCACGAGAAGTTCGGTGGCGACAGCGCCATCGAGATGAAGCGAAATTTTCAAGGGTACATCGACCAGATCAGGAGCTTTTAGCGATAGATTCAATCGGGATACACTTGAAGAGGAGAACGGCGATGATCGAACTTGAGTACAACCCGCAAATTGGCGAACAGGTCGAAATTCTTGGGCGCGACGGTTTGTTTGAGATCCTTGACAGGTTTATCGGACCTGAAGGGAACTATATGCTCAGAGTTCGGGCGCTTCGTGACGGAAGACTCTTGGATGTTCTTCCGATCAGTACGGACTATCCCAGCGCAGAGCGGGTCCGAAGGGCGCTAATGAAGATTGCCCAAGGCGGCAAGGATTGGCCCGAAGATTTTCAGGCGAAGCAATTTGACGTGATTACCGACAAAATGTATGACGATACTCCCAGGATCATGGTCTATTTTTATTTGAAGCCTGAGGCGACTCCTTCAGCTTCACGAGCTCGTATTTGGAACGATTTCTATGCGAAGCTGCAGGAAAAACTACAGCCGATGGTGGATTCTGGAATATGGCTTCAGTTCACGGCGAAAGAAGGACGGAACGCGCTGAGTGTTGCAAGCTGACGATCTGCTCAAACATGCGACGAGATTACTTGCTTATTCGGCAAGCACCGAGATTGACTACCGGAGAGCAGTGTCAGCATCCTACTACTCCGTATTTCATTTAATATCGGCTGCCGTTGCGGCGCAGATGAGTCCTTCAACACCGCTTGGTTTGCGCGCCAGATCTCAAAGAGCGTTGGAACACCGCGCGATGAAAAATGCAATGGCTTCTTTCCTTACACCGGAAAGCCTGAATAAGTTCTCAAAAGAGATCGGTATCCCTTGTGTCTACTCTCGCGACATTGCGGAGGTCGCTAGAGCATTTGGTGAATTACAGGACGCTAGGCACCTCGCAGACTACGATGTTATTGATTTTGAAGGCAAGGTCGGGCTTCCATGGGCGCTAGAGTGTGTTAACAAAGCTGGGCGCGTTTTTGAGGCGTGGGATCGCGCTAATTCGGCGGAAATTGCAAGAGTGTTTCTTGCATCCATGATCCTTGGTAATAAGTGGGCGAAATAGCCTTAAGAACAAAGATTTTTACCTGAGCAAACAATGATTCTCAAAGTCGTCAAATATCCGGAGCCCGTGCTTTCGCAGCCGGGCGAGCCTGTCACTGAATTCAACGACGAGCTGCGCGAGTTCGTCGCCGACATGTTTGAGACCATGTATGCGGCGAAGGGCATCGGCCTGGCCGCGCCGCAGGTTGCGGTCTCGAAGCGCATCACGGTCATCGACCTCAGCAACGGCAAGGACCCCGAGCAGAAGCTCGTTCTTATCAACCCGGAGGTCATTGCGCGCGAAGGCAGGCAGTACGAGGAGGAAGGCTGCCTCAGCTTCCCTGATATTCACGAGAAGGTGCAGCGCGCGGAGAAGGTGACGATTCGCGCCCAGGACGAGTTCGGCGAGTGGTTCGAGATGGACGGCGAGGAGTTGCTGTCACGCGCCTTTCAGCATGAGATCGATCACCTCGACGGCATGCTCTTCATCTTCCGCATGAGCGCTCTCAAACGCGACATGATTCTGCGCCGCATCCGCAAGGCCCAGCGCGAAGGAACCTGGTAAGCGAGATTGTTAGCGTAAGAAAGGTCAAGCAGCGCGAGAAAGGTTAAGGCGGGTGCCCCACCCTCGCCACATTTTTGTTTTTGTGGCTAGGGTGGGATAGCACAAACTCTGACATTGAGCTTTACCGAGGCGCGACTTCCATAAAACTCGTCTTTTTGCTGGATGTCCCATCACAATCCTGGGTGCCCCAGGTCCCTGCGGTTAGGACCTGGGATAGCAAAAAGGCCGATGCAGGCATTTCTCCCGTGGCACGAATTCAATGAAACTTGTTTTTTGCGGCACCCCACGTTTCGCTGTACCAACGCTCGAAGCGCTGCTTGCTGCGGGCCATGAAATCTCGTTGGTCGTCACGCAGCCGGACAAGCCCGTAGGCCGCGCGCAGGAGCTTGTTGCGCCGCCGGTCAAGCAGACGGCGCTTGCTGCGGGCCTGCCCGTCACGCAGCCCGAGAAGATTCGCAACAACGCAGAGTTCCGTGCGCAGTTGGAGGCCATCGCGCCGGACGCGATCGTCGTTGTCGCATACGGCCGCATCATCCCGCTGTGGATGCTGTCCCTGCCGCGCCTCGGCTGCATCAACCTGCACGCGTCTCTGTTGCCGAAATACCGTGGCGCCGCGCCAATCCAGTGGGCCGTAGCGATGGGCGAGACCGTGACCGGCAACACGACGATGCTGCTCGAAGAGGGCCTCGACACGGGGCCGATTCTTTTGCAGCAGGAGCTTGCCATCGCGCCGGAACAAACGGCGGCAGACCTCTTCGATGTGCTGGCCCGCGAAGGCGCGCCGCTTGCGGTCGAAACCCTCGCCGGTCTCGATGCCGGAGCGATCACGCCGCGCCCGCAGGATCACGAGCTTGCCACGCTCGCGCCGATTTTGCAGCGCGAAGACGGGCGCATGGATTTTTCTACGCGCACCGCGACAGAGTTAGTCAATCGCGGGCGCGGATTTCAGCCCTGGCCCGGAGCGTTCACCGCATTCGCCGGCAAAAAGCTCATCGTGCATCGCATGAGCGTTGCTGCCACACCGGAGCAAATCGCAGAGCCGGGCACTATGCTTGTTCGCGACAAGCGAATGCTCGCCGCCTGCGCGCAGCGGACGTGGCTTGAGCTTGAAGAAGTGCAGCCTGAAGGCAAGAAGCGCATGACGGCTGCGGATTTTCTGCGCGGGCTGCATCCGGCGCAGGACGCGCCGCGGTTGGGCTGAGCGAATGGCGCGCGCCCCGAAAGCAATCTCGCCCGCCCGCAAGGCTGCGTTTGAAATCCTGCTCGCTGTCGAGCGTGGGCGCGGCCACTCAGACGATCTGCTGCGCGGCAAGGCTGTTTCCCGGCTCGCCCCGCAGGATCGCAATCTTGCCACTACGCTTGTGCTCGGCACGTTGCGCTGGCAGCTTGCGCTCGATGCGCGGATTCGCCCGCTGCTGAAGCGTCCCAATGCAAAGCTCGATGCAGAGGTTCTCATCGCGTTGCGCCTCGGCGCATTTCAACTGCTGCACCTCGACCGCATTCCTGCACATGCCGCGATTGGCGAGAGTGTGGAGCTTGCCCTGGGCGCCGGCCATCGCTTCGCATCCGGCATGGTGAATGCGGTGCTTCGGAAGCTGGCGGCATCCGGCGAAAAGACAAACGGCGCAAAGCTGGATGAGAAAGACGTGCGCGCAGCCTATCCTGCATGGCTGGTCGAACGCTGGGAGCGGTTTTTCGGAGCCGATCTCGCCAATGCGATTTGCATTCACGGCATAAGCGAACCGGAGACGAGCGTTCGCATTGCCAATGTGCAAGCCGAGGCTGAACTTGCGCAAAACGGAATCACGCTCGCGCCCGGCCAGCTTCTGAGCGCGGCTCGCACGGCGCTTTCCGGCGACGTGACAGCGACCGATGCCTTTCGCGGCGCGCGGGTGCGGGTTCAGGATGAAGGCTCGCAGCTTGTCGCCGAGATAGCCGGGCAGGGAAGCATAATTCTCGATGCCTGCGCCGCGCCGGGCGGCAAGACGCTCATTCTCGCCGAGCGCAACCCGCAGGCGCGCATCGTTGCCTGCGAGATCAACCCGAAACGTTTTGTTACGTTGCAAGAACGGCTTGCGCTTCTCGGTGACCGCGTCGAATGCCGGCAGGCCGATGCTGTGGCAATCGCGGAGAACGCCGCTTACGATCTTGTGCTCGTTGATGTGCCATGTAGCGGAACGGGAACACTGGCGCGGAATCCGGAGATTCGTCATCGGCTCGAACCGGCGGAGTTTACGCGCCAGGCCATGCAGCAGCGGGCGATTCTCGCGGCGGCATCGTGCGCCGCGAAACCCGGAGCGCGCATCGTTTACTCCACCTGCTCGCTGGAGCCGGAGGAGAACGAAGAGGTTATTGCCGCCGTTCTTGCAGACCATCCAGAGGCGCAAATTGTCTCGCTCAAGGAGCGCATCCGGCAGATGAGCGCCGAGGGAATCCTGGCGGCAGGCGGCGAAGAAAAGCTGGCAAGCAGCCTGACGCCGGAGGGTTTCCTACGGCTCTTGCCCGGCGTCTTCGGCACGGATGGATTTTTCGTTGCGCTGATGGAGAAGCCAGCCTGATTCGTTCAGCTTGTCTCGCTACTCGGGAGCCAGCTTCAGGTCGTTGTAATCGCGCCTCAGCACCGCGCAGAGCGCCTCGACGACCAACTCGTGATCGGCGCGCATCGGCAGGCCGGAGACGGTGGCAGAGCCGATAATGCCCGCGCCCGCCACACGCAGCGGAAATGCGCCGCCGTGCGTAGCGTAGTCGGCAAGCGGCAGTCCCTGGCTATCGGTGAGCGTTTGCCCTTTGATCTTTTCCTTGATCCCGGCGGCATAGGAACTGATGTGAAAGCGCTCGACGACGTTGATCTTGCGGCGGACCCATTCGGGGTTGTCCGGCGTGGTGCCTTCGAGGGCCGCGTAAAAGAGCGGCTGGCCGGTGCGGCGCACGTCGATGACGACGGGCAGCTTGCGCTCATGCGCTGTCTGTCGCAGCAGCGAGCCAAGCTCCCATGCGATTTCAGCGTCAAACCGTGGCAACGCCAGTTCGCGCTCCTGCCGTGCGATTTGCTCCAGGTCTTCGTGCAGCCCCATCGTTGCTCCGTCTTCCGCCCCGCCCCAATAATAAACGCTCAGTTTTCTGCGCCCTCTTCCGCCAGCACCGTCTCGGCGTGTGGCGTCAGGATGCCGAGCTTTTCATAGATTGGCCGCATATCTTTGCGAAGCTTAGGTAACTGTACCCAGAACCATACGCCGCCGAGGATGCAGGCCACGCCGCTAACGATAACCGTGTGCTGCGCGCCAATAGCATGAGCCATTGTCCCGGCAAGCAGGCTGCCAAAGGGAGCCATGCCGACAAAAGCCATCGTGTAATAGCTCATCACTCGGCCACGCATCTTTTCATCGACGAGCGTCTGCAGAATGGTGTTGCTCGACGTAAGCCCCTGCATCATGCCGAAGCCGGTGACGAGCATCATGACCATCGAGAGCCAGAAGAGATGCGAGAAGCCGAAGGCGATAAGCCCCGCACCAAAGATGGCCGCGCCAATGGGGATGACGCGCGTAAGTCCGCGCACGGATTTCCGCACCACGAGCAAGAGGGCCGATGCCAGCGAGCCAACGCCGACCGCTCCCATCAGGAAGCCCTGCGTGTGCGCGCCGCCCTTCAGCACATCGACCGCGAAGATCGGCATGAGAACCATGAAGGGCCAGCCCATCAGGCTCAGCAGCGCAAAGAGCAGCAGGATGGTTCGAATGGGCAGCGACTCGGCCACATAAACCCATCCCTGCCGCAACTGCTCCATCATCGTCGTGCCGTGCGCGGCCAACTCCTCGCTGCGCACGCGCATCATCAGGAGCGAAGCAATGACAGCGATGTAGCTGACGCCGTCGATGAGGAAGCACCAGCCTTCGTTCGTTGCGGCGATGAGAACTCCGGCAAGCGAGGGGCCGATGAGCCGCGCGACATTCACCATCGACGAGTTGATCGCGATGGCGTTTTGCAGGTCGGCGCGGTCCTCGACCATGCGGATCATGAACGATTGGCGGCCCGGCATATCGAAGGCATTGATGACACCCTGCATGGCGCTCAGAATCAGAACTTCCGTGATGTTGATGCGGTGGCTCAGCGTGAGCGCGGCCATCACCAGCGACTGCGCCATCGCGAGAACCTGCGTCCACACGAGCACCTTGCGCCGGTCGATGCGGTCCACGATCACACCGGCCAGCGGCGCGAGCAGGAAGGTGGGAATCTGCCCGGCGAAGCCCACGGTTCCGAGCAACAGCGGCGATTTGGTGAGCCGGTAGACGAGCCATGAGGTTGCTATGCGCGTCATCCACGTGCCGACGAGCGAGATGGTCTGGCCACCGAAGAAGAGCCTGAAATTTCTATGCCTTAGTGCGCGCCACGCGTGGGAGATTCCTGCGGATTGCGCTGGTTTTTGGGCTGTTTGTGAGTCCGATGCCATGTATTTCTTTAGACGCTTCCGACTGTTGCGACGACGCGAAAATCGCGCTTCCCGGATTGTCGTAGCGAGAGGTTTGCCTTTAATAGAACACGAGGGCGCTTTCGGGAAATGCGGGCTTGTCGTACAGTCTCAGCGCGCAATGGTGAGCTTCACAGGGGCGCTGGTGTCGATGCGCGAGCCGGCGGCGGGCTGTTGAAGAAGAACGCTATTCGGCGCAACGGGCGGCTTGGGCGCCGAGCCGCTTGCGCCCACGGGAGGAATATACGCATCGACGAAGCTCGGCGGGTCCATCTTGAGGCCCACATGAGCGAGCTGCGCCTGCGCGGCTTCGAGCGTCATGCCTTTAAGGTCGGGCATCAGGAAGCCGTCGGCAGCGTCCGGCGGCGCGGCCACAAGCAGGCCCACGCTCGGGCCTTCAATGCCGCGCGCATGGGCGGGAGGGTCCTGCGCGAGCACGGTGCCTTCCGCGGCACGCGCATCGGGCAGATGCGAGGTTGTGCCAACGGTGAGTCCGGCGCGGCGCAGAGTCAGTGCGGCATCGCGCTCGTCTTTGCCGAGGATGTCGGGCACGTCCACCTGTTGCGGGCCAAGGCTCTCCGAGACGCGCACGTGCCACTCGCGGCGGACAACCGTGCCCGGCGCGGGCGACTGCGTGAGGATGTGTCCGGCGGCCACATCCGACGAGTAATAGCGATTGTCCACGTCAAGATTGAGTCCGAGCCCCGCAGCCTGGCTGCGCGCGTCGGCCACCGTCATGGCTTTGAGCGCGGGAATCTTTACCTCCGCGCCGTGAATGGCAAAGTGCATCGTAACGATGGCTGCAAGCAGACCCACGCCCACAACAAGCATGGTGACAAGCGCCACGCGCACAAAGCCCACGACGGGATGGACGATGCCTGTTCGCGAAGCGGGACTCATTGCTCGGGCTCTCCGTCAGGCTCGCCATCGGGAAAGACAACTTCGTACTCGATCTCGGCGGTGCCTTCGAGCATCTTCGAAACGGAGCAGTACCTGTTCTTCGAGAGCGAGACCGCGTCTTCGGCGGCCTTGCGGCTCACCTTGCCGCTCACCGCATAGGTGAGCTTGATCTTCGTAAAGACCTGCGGCGGATTCTCAGCGCGCTCGGAGTCGGCGGAGACGCGCAGCCCGGTAATCTCCTGCCGCTTCTTCTTGAGAATGCTGACGACATCGACCGAGGTGCATCCGCAGAGCGCCATCAGCACGGCTTCCATCGGGCTGGGGCCGTCGGTATGCTCGGAATCGGCGTCGAAGACGATCTTGTTGCCGTTGGCGGCGAATCCTTCATAGACGTTGTCGTGCTTCCATTCGCTGTATGCGATCATTTGTGGTTCCTCTGTTTCAGGGGCTAAAGCCCCTTTCCTGTTTCTGGCGTGTAATTGTCGGGGATAAATCCCCGACCTACCAGCCGTCTATCTAGTATTTTCCGTCACCGGCTCGGGGTGGATGGTAACGCGGTTGATTTCCGGGCACTCCAGCTTCAGCCGGTCTTCGAGCGCGGTAATGATTTCATGCACGCGGCCCATGCTGAGTTCGTCGGGCAGCGTGCAGTGGCAGGAGAGATCGAGGTGGTCTCCGACGCGCAGCACGGTCAGCTCGTGCACGTCGGCGATCTCCGGAAAGCGGGCCGCGGCCTCGCGCAGCGCCGCTTCGATGCGGCGGTCTTCCTGTACGAACTCTTCGGGCTGCTCGATGGTGGCTGGCTCGCTTTCAATGTGCGTGAGGACGGAGTCAATCTCCGGCGCCTCGTGCAGAATCTCCTCTTCCAGCGCGGTGACAAAGCGGTGCGCTTCGATGAGCGGCATCCGTTCGTCCAGCTCGACATGCTGCTCCACGCGCAGGCGGCCGTGATGCGACTGTACGCTTAGCTCGTGGACGGAGACATTGTTGCGCGCGGCCACGGCGCGGACGTGGTCGAAGACGCTTTCCGTGCCGGCGTCGCGGGGCACGGTGTGGATGACGACATCCGAGCCGGGCAGAACGCCGCGGATGGACTCGGTGGCGGCGCGGACGACCTCGCTGGTGTGCTCGAAGGTGAAGCGGCGCGGCAGGGCGAGCGTGAGATCGGCGAAGTATTCCGCGCCCGAGCGGCGGACCCGCGCCTGCTCCACGGCCAGCACGCCGGGAACGGCTGCTGCGGCTGCGAGGACGCCACGGCGGGTCTCGACGGGAATCTCGTCGATGAGCGCGGCAATGGTACCGCGGGTCAGGTGCAGCGTGAGGCGCAGAATCATCAGCGAGACGACGATGGCGGCAAAAGGATCGGCGAACTGGAGCCAGTGAATGCCGAAGCGCGAGCCGATCCAGCTTGCGGCCAGGCCGCCCAGAACGGCGAGCGTGGACCAGATGTCGGAGGCGAAGTGGAAAGCGTCTGTTTCGAGCGCGGGCGAGCCGGTGCGGCGGGCCACGTCGCGCAGCCGGTGCGAGCGCCAGTAATCCACGGCGATGGAGGCGAGCAGAACCAGCACCGGCCAGATGGAGTGGCGCTGCGCGATCTCGTGGCGCGCAATGCGGACCAGCGCTTCCCGGATGATCCAGACGCAGGAGACGGCCATGAGGCCGGCCTCAAAGAAGGCGGAGATGTTTTCAATCTTGCCGTGGCCGTAGGTATGGTCCTCGTCGGCGGGCTTGTCGGCCACGCGGACGGAGAAGAATGTCAGCACCGCGCCGGCCAGATCGAGCGCCGAGTGCGCCGCGTCGGAAAGCACACCGAGCGAGCCGGAAAACAGGCCCACGGCGAGCTTGAGCAGCGTCATGGCCGCGGCGGCGGACATGGACGAGAGCGCCACGCGGCGCTTTTCCTCGGTCATCGGATTC
>JAATFM010000138.1 GCA_015655195.1 Terriglobales bacterium | reverse complement strand
TCGTTGGTGGTACTCGAGGCCCCGGGTGCAGTATCGGTCCACGATTACATTGTGCAACTACGGCATACTAGTCATCGGAACTTAATTTGAGAGTAGAGGTAGAATCTTAGTCTGCAGACGTTCGAATACATCACGCGTCGATGCCAGAGGTCAAAGTGAAGAATCAACTTGAAGTGCGCATACAATTGAAGATAAGTGTAGTTTTATAGTCGCGAGTACATAGTATATATTATTTAGTTAGCTATGCGATGATTGCCGATATCTTGTGGGATGATGAAGGGTGCAATACATATTGGAAAGCGCGGGATGCGATGGCATTGGCGGCCACATTGCTTGCTTCATTCGGTGATGGTAACGATGACGGCGACCTCGAGAACACAGCGCAAAAGTGTGAAAGGACATTCGACAACGCGTACAGAGGCTAGATAATAGTGCTAGGCCATGGCTTGCCGATATGCTGCGTGTTAGCGACATAACTGTTGCCAGGAATAACGCTGAGATGCACGCACAGGGTGTCAATGTAACCTCCCGAGTCGAGGTTTCTTTTCGAGCTGCCGTTCGAGTATGTGCAAGCTCTTCAAGTGCTCTTTGTCATACGTATCCGACTCCGGTAGGTCTGTCCAGATGTAACCTAACAAACTGAAATCAGTACTGCAAGCGTGGGAGCGACGCAACAGGCGACGCACCATTAGGCTCCAGTGTGGTCAGATCTACTCCAACTCCAAGGAGCTTCCGCTCGACCAGGCGATTAGCGCCTTCATCGACCATCGCGTCGATGTGGTCCAGCGCCGCACGGTCTACCTGCTGCGCAAGGCGCGCGAGCGCGAGCACATCCTCGAAGGCTACAAGATCGCGCTCGACAACCTCGACACGGTCATCCGGATTATCCGCGGATCGAACTCCCGCGCCGAGGCCCGCGAGAACCTTTACGCATGGGGCAAGGGCGCGGACATTGTCATCAAGCTCGACCGCGAGCTTTTGTCGCATGAGGAAAAAGGCCTGACGCTGCGGCAGGTGGATGCGATTCTCGAATTGCAACTCTATCGCCTCACGCAGCTCTCGGTGGACGAAATCCTGAGCGAGCTTGGCGAGATTCGCAAGAAGATTGCCGAGTACGAATCGATCCTGGCCAGCGACAAAAAGCTGCGCGCGGTCATCATCAAGGAGCTCGAAGAGGTTCGCGACAAGTACGGCGACGAGCGCCGCACGCAGATCGTCGATGAATCCGCCGAGCTTCAGCTTGAAGACCTGATCGCCGACGAGCAGGTTGCCGTTACGGTCAGCCATCAGGGCTACCTGAAGCGCACGCCGATCAGCATCTATCGCCAGCAGCGGCGCGGCGGCACGGGCCGCATGGGCATGAAGACGCGCGAAGAGGATTTTGTCGCGCAGTTGATCGTCGATTCCACGCACGCCTACCTGCTCTGCTTTACCAACACGGGGCGCGTCTACTGGCTCAAGATTTACGAGATTCCCGACGTGGGCGCGGCGGGCAAGGGCAAGAGCATGGCCAGCCTGCTGAACCTTCAGCCGGGCGAGAACGTCCGCACCATTCTGCCCGTGCGCGACCTCGAAGAAGAGGGCAAGTTTATCTTCTTCGTCACGCGCGACGGCATTGTGAAGAAGACGCCGCTCAAGGACTTCTCGAATGTCATGGCTCGCGGCATCATCGCCATCGCCATCGACAAGGAAGACGATCTGGTCACAGCCGGCATCACCAACGGCAAGCAGACCATCTTCCTCGCCACGCGCGAGGGCATGGCCATTCGCTTCCAGGAGGAATACGACCCGGAGCGCAGCGGCATTGGCCTGCGCCCCATGGGCCGCAACGCCGCCGGCAACAAGGGCATCTCGCTCAAGAAGGGCGATTACGTTATCGGCGCAGCCATCACCGACTCCGACGAGACGCGGGACAAGGAACGTGACGAGTGTGCCAAAAACCTCGGCCTGACCGACAAGCTGGCCACGCTGCGCAAGGCCCATTCTGACGCCAGGGACGCACTGCAAAAGGCGCGCGAAGACCGCCGCAACGGTGCGACGGACGACGAGGTTCTCAAGGCCGCCGACAAGGCTGCGGAGAAGGCTGTCGATGACGCGGAGAAGGCGCTCAAGCAACTCGACGAGAAGCTCTGTGTCACGCAGTCGCTCATTCTCACCGTTACGGAGAATGGCTTTGGCAAGCGCACCGAGGTGGACGAATATCGTCTCACGGCACGCGGCGCGCAGGGCGTGAACAACCTGAAGGCTACGTCGAAGGTGGGTAAGATGGCGTCCATCCTGCTGGTCAACGAGACCTCGGAGCTGATGGTCATCAGCCAATGGGGCAAGATCATCCGCATCGACACCAAGCAGGTGCGCGCCGCCGGCCGCGCCACGCAAGGCGTGCGGCTACTCAACCTCGACGCCGAGGACAAGGTAGCTGCGGCTGTCATCATCCCGCCGGACGAAGTGAACGGCAAGGAAGACGAACAGGGAACGCTGTTGCAGTAGGCAATTTGGAAGAGCATCGGCCGGCAAAAATTTGCCGGCCGATGCTCACACTGTCCAGTCTTCGATTTTCAATCCTTTGACTCGTTTGAACTCCCGCGTATTTGCAGTGACGATGGTCAGACCACGGGCGAGCGCCTGCCCGGCAATCAGCGTGTCATACTCTCCGATTCGCGAGCCCTTGCGTTCTAACTCCGCGCGAATCTCTCCTGCGGCTTCGGCATCCTGCGGTGTGTAATCCAGTAGAACAACTTCGCGACGCAGAAAAGCACGAAGCGCGTGTGCGTTGCTGTCTACATGCCGGCTCTTGGCAACGCCATACCAGAGTTCGTGCGCCACAATCGACGAAGTCGCAAGAGTAGCGCCGGATAGCAAGGCTTTCTTCACGGATGCTCTGACCTTCTCAGAGCTATCATTGATGAGCGCAATACAGATATTGGTATCTAGCAGGTAGTTCACTTGAAGTACTCTCGGATGGGGGCGAGATTCTGCTTGCGTCCTTCAGGGAAAATGGGGTCAGCACGCAAAGCGTCTATTTCCGCAAACCATTCTTCGATGGATTGCTCGCGAGTTTTCTTTGCCGGCGCTGACGGCTCAAGCAGAACTCCGTTCCCGACGCGCGAAATCCGTACCGAGTCGCCCTCGAAGCGGAACTCCTTGGGCAGACGCACAGCCTGGCTGCGGCCGTTCCAGAACAGTTTCGCATCGGCATGTTTCTTCGTCGCCGCTTTTGTGGTCATCGCGCGCTCCTGATGGTAGATACCAAAAAGTATATACCAATTATAGTTTCTTCAGCTTCGCCTCCAGCTCCGGCACATAGCTGGGCTGCGCGTCGGGTTCGAGCTTCTTTGCTTCGTTCAGCGCAGCGGTCCATGCCGTTCGGGCTTCGTCTTTCCGGCCCAGCGCTGCTGAGGCATTCCCCAGCGCCGTCTGGCTGGCAATCTCGGTCGGGTCGATAGCGACAGCCTCGCGGGCCAGCGCCAGCGCATCCTGCGGCTTACCGGCTTCGAGCGCCAGAATCGCAAGCTGCGCGCGGCTTAGCGCGGCGGCCTGTTTCATGTCAAACGTGCCGCGATAGACCAGGACGCCGTAATCGATCGTCTCGTCCGGCTTGAGGCTCTGGAAGCTGCGATAGGGATTCCGCAACTCGCTCTCCCACTCGCAGCCGCTCAGGTCGCCGGCACTGAGAAGCACGGTTCCGGTGATGGTGGGTGGCGTAAGGTCAGGGCCGCCCTGCGCGTAGGTTCCTTGCCAGAGCGTGTCTGTTGTGGGCAGGTGGTGGCAGCGGATGCCGTAAGTTGCGGTATCGACCTCGGGATAGGCGAAGTACGCGAACCAGCACTCTTCGTTCGGGTGCAGGTCCTGCCACTTTTTTACGGAAATCAACTGCTGCGCCCAGTCCACGTTCGCGTCGCTGAGCAGATTGTGCAGGTTCTTCGGCCCTCCCCAGGCTTCATTCGCGTAAGCCATGTCATGGGGAAAGACCGCGACCGCGGAGACAATGTGTGCGACGACGAGCACTCCGCAAACCCACTTCCACGCGTGGCTTTTCGCGCTCAGCGCCGCCACGCCCGCGCCCGAAAGAATTGCCGCCAGCGCATAGAGCGGCAGAACGTGCCGCGCGCCGATGTTCATGCCGGAGAGCATAGCCACGGCGAGATAGACAATCCACGGAATCAGAACATACGCCACTTCGCGCGGCCTGTTGAGCTTGCGTGTTGCAATCGCAATGAGGCTCAGCGCGACCAGCGCAAGCAGGCCGAGCGTTGTCTTAATCACAATCACAACAGGGAAGTACCACCAGATTCCATGCGCAATCTGATGGCCGAGAATATATGTCGGATAAAATGCAGCCTGGCGCTTCACATCCACGAGGCCCATCAGGTAAGACTCGGGCAGCAAATGCAGATGGGCAACAGTCATTACGCCGGCCTGCTCGAAGCTGCTCAGCGGCTTCACATAATCAGCTAGAGAAGTGGTGAGCGCCAGTCCAGCAGGCCGCGCTGCATAGCGGAAACCGTAAAAGGCCCACAGCACCACCACGCCCATCACCGCAATCGC
>JAATFM010000183.1 GCA_015655195.1 Terriglobales bacterium | reverse complement strand
GCTTTTTCAAGCAGGCAGAGCGAGAGGTCGCGCCGCTCCACCATCTCGCGCGTGATCTCAAGATCGCGTACGCGCTTGTTGTTCGGCAGGTGGTACATCAGGTCCAGCATCAGCTCTTCGAGAATCATTCGCAGGCCGCGTGCGCCAACCTTGCGAGTAAGAGCTTCGCGGGCTACCGCGCCGACTGCTTCCTGTGAGAAATGCAGCCGCACGTTTTCAAACTCGAACATGCGCTGGTACTGCTTCAGGATGGCGTTGCGCGGCTTGGTGAGAATCTCTACCAGCGTGGCCTCGTCCAACTCGTCCAGTATGCCCATCACGGGCAGGCGGCCGACGAACTCCGGAATCAGGCCGTACTTGATGAGGTCCTGTGGCTCGGTCTTGCGCAGCAGTTCGGTGTCGCGATGGCTGCGCGAGGTCGCCGCATCGGCTTCGGCTGCGTCGATGGTCTTGAATCCCAGCGCCTTCTTGCCGACGCGCCGGCCTACCACGCGCTCCAGGCCCACAAAGGCCCCGCCGCAGATGAAGAGAATGTTTGTCGTATCGACGGCGGTGAACTCCTGGTGCGGATGCTTGCGCCCGCCCTGCGGAGGAACGTTGGCAACCGTGCCTTCGAGAATCTTGAGCAGCGCCTGCTGCACGCCTTCGCCGCTCACGTCGCGGGTAATCGAAGGGTTCTCGTCCTTGCGGCCGATCTTATCGATCTCATCGATGTAAATGATGCCTTGCTGCGCCTTGGTCACATCGCCGTCTGCGGCTTGCAGGAGCTTGAGGATGATGTTCTCGACATCCTCGCCCACGTAGCCGGCTTCGGTCAGCGTCGTTGCGTCCACGATTGCGAAAGGCACATCAAGCATCTTGGCCAGTGTGTGCGCCAGCAGCGTTTTGCCGGAGCCGGTTGGCCCGATGAGCAGAATGTTCGACTTCGCCAGCTCCACGTCATTGCCGCGCATCCGGTTCATCTGGATGCGCTTGTAGTGGTTGTAAACGGCGACTGCGAGCTTCTTCTTGGTCTGGTCCTGGCCGATGACGAAATCGTCGAGAAAGCTCTTGACCTCATTCGGCTTGGGCAGGTGGCCGGCGCTCGTAGCGGGGTGCGCCTCACCGCGGTCGTCGTCGAGAATGGAATTGCACACCCCCACACATTCGTCGCAAATGTAGGCTCGTGGATAATCGCTGGGCGACGAGATCAACTTCGCAACCGCATCCTGCGATTTGTGGCAGAACGAGCACCGCAGTGCTTCTTCCGGTCCCGTGCGTGGTTTCATGGTTTTACTGCGCCTCCCCAGCGTGCCTTTCCAAAGTATGCCTTCAAATTCCTGCACCCGCCCTTGCGGGTCAAGCTACCAACCAGATACCCCAGCCTTGCAGCTTTTTTGTCGCAAGGCTGGGAACCAAGCCTACGTTCCCCGAGGCCGGTCGATGATCTCGTCGATGATCCCGTACTCCTTGGACTGCTGGGAGTTCATGATGAAGTCGCGTTCCACGTCGCGCTCGATGCGTTCGAGCGGCTGGCCGGTGTGCTTCGCCATCAGGGTATTTGTGATCTCGCGGATGCGAAGAATCTCGCGCGCGTGAATGTCGATGTCCGTGGCCTGTCCGCTTAGCCCGCCCATCGAAGGCTGGTGGATCAGAATGCGCGAGTTAGGCAGCGCAAACCGCTTGCCCGGCGTGCCCGCCAGCAGCAGAAACGCGCCCATGCTCGCCGCCTGACCGATGCAGAAGGTCGTCACATTGTTCTTGATGTACTGCATGGTGTCGTAGATGGCGAGGCCGGCGGTGATGGAGCCGCCCGGCGAGTTGATGTAAAGCTGAATGTCCTTCTCCGGGTCCTCGCCGGAGAGAAATAGCATCTGCGCCACGATGAGATTGGCAACCTGATCGTCGATCGGTGTGCCTAGAAAGATGATGTTGTCGCGCAGCAGACGCGAGTAAATGTCGTAGGCGCGCTCGCCCCGGCTCGTCTGCTCTACCACCATGGGAACCAAAGCCATCTGTGTCTCTTCTCGCTCTCCGTTATCGGAAACTTCCCCGAACCCTTGTCTGAAGCCGCCAGCCTACAGCCGACGCTTCGTTTACAGCCGGTCGTACAGCAGTTGTGCGGTTTTTTCGCGTTTCAGTTGTTCCCGGATTCTAGTCAGCCCGCCGTCCTGCGTCAAACGCTCCTGAAGAGTTTCCAGCGGCTCGCCGGTCTGCATCGCGGCAATCTGCACCTCGCGCTGAACCTCTTCGTCGCTCACTTCCACGTTCTCAGTCTGCGAGATTTTGGCCAGCAACAGTCCGGACTTGACCTCGGCTGTAGCGGAGTCGCGCTGTGCGGCGCGCAGCCGACCAAAGTCGAGCTTCCGCATCTGTTCGGCGCTCATGCCCTGGCCTGCGAGTGCGCGCAAGCCGCGTTCGAGGCGAGCGTCAATCTGCTCCTGCACCAGCGATTCGGGAACCGGGAAGGGGAACCGCTCGATCAGCGCATGGAAGAGCTGGTCCTTCGTTTCGCCCTCCACGCTGCGCTGCTTGCGGTCGGCCAGATGCTCGCGCACCTTGGCTTCGAGATCAGCCAGGCTCTCGTACTCGCCCAGCTCCTTTGCGAACTCGTCGTTCAGCTCCGGAACGCTGCGCTTCTTGATGGCCTTCACGTCAATTGTGTAGTCCACGGTCTTGCCGGCCAGAGTGGCCTGCGGGTACTCCGCCGGATAGGAGGCCGAAACATTCAGCGTCTGGCCCACCTTGGCGCCGCGCAGCGCGGAGGTGAAGGCTTCCACGGTGTCCTTGCCGCCGATTTCGACCAGAGCCTCTTCGCCCTTGATTGGCGAGGCGTCTTCGCCCGCGCCTTCGAGCTTGCCTTCATAGGAGATCAGCGCCGAGTCGCCATCGACTAGCTCCCGATCTTCTTCCACCGGCTCAATCGTCGAGCGAGAGTCGCGCAACTGGTCCATCTCGGCCTGGAACTCTTCGTCGGTCACTTCCACGGAAGGCTTGGCAACCTTGACATCCTGGTAGCCCTCGATCGAGAACTCCGGCAGGTACTCAAAGACCGCTTTCACATGCAGCGGCTGCCCGTCTTCCAGGTTCAGCTCCGTAACCTGCGGCTGGCCCACGGGCTGCACGCCAAGATCGTTCACCGCCTTCGAGAACTTCTCCGGCAGCACCTGGTCCAGCACATCCTTGCGAATCTCGTTCGCGAACTTGCGCTTGATGACCGACTCCGGCGCCTTGCCGGGACGGAAGCCCGGAATCTTCGCGTACTTCTGGTAATTCCGCGTCACGCCGCGGAAGGCTTTCGTCACATCTTCGGCGGGAATGTCGAGCAGCACCTCGCGCGTGCATTCGGGGTTCAGCACCGGCGCAGGCTCGTGTGAATGATCGTGATGGTCGTGGTCGTGATTATGATCGTGGCCCGCGTGATCGTGTTGCTCCGCTGCCGCAGGCTCTTGATTGTTTTCGAGGGTATCGACAGAACTCAACTTTGTTGCCTTCCAGGCGCATGGCGCGCCGCTTGAAAACTCCCCGGCTTTGAAAGCTACCCGAAAGGGGCGGCGCAACGCACGCAGCCACACACGGGGGGGAGATGCTCTATCTATCGTAAGAGGGAAGCGAGCGAAGGGTCAAACCGGGACTGCGGTCCGTCAGCTCAAATGTAACCCTTGAGGAACGTTACCGAAGGACCGGGGCTACAATCAATGTGCGATTTCGATCATGGAGAGAACCGTTGTGAATTTCCGTCTGAGAACCTTGTTGCCTGCCTTTCTGCCCGTCTTCCTGCTGGCGGCCTTCCTGCTTTTCTCCACCCGCCTTTCCGCGCAAACCACTGATTCTCTACGCATCGCCATCGTTGGCCTCGAACACGGTCACGTGTCAGGTTTTCTTGACGATCTGCCGCGCCACGCCAGCTTTGAGCTTGTCGGCGTCACCGATCCCGACCCCGCGCTTTTTGCCAAATATCAGAAGCAGTTCAACCTTTCCGCCTCGCTCTACTACAAAACCGAGGCGGAAATGATTGAAGCTACCCACCCGCAGGTCGTCCTCGTCTACACGTCCATCGCGCGCCATCTCCCCGCCATTGAAATCGCCGCCAAGTACGGCGTCTCCGTCATGGTGGAAAAGCCGCTCACCATCTCGCTCGCCGACGCGCTCCGCATCCGCCGCATCGCCGCCGAACATCACATCCAAGTTCTCGTCAATTACGAAACCACCTGGTACTCCAGCAACCGCGCCGCCTTTGACGAGGCACGTTCCGGGGCTATCGGCCCCATCCGCCGCATTGTCGTCCACGACGGCCACCAGGGCCCCGCCGAAATCCACGTGCAGCCGGAATTCCTGAAGTGGCTCACCGATCCCGAGCAGAATGGCGCAGGGGCTATGTACGATTTCGGCTGCTATGGCGCCGACCTCGCCGTCTGGCTCATGCACGGCCAGCGCCCCATCTCCGTCACCGCCGTTGCCAACCACGACAAGCCCGCCATCTATCCCCACGTGGATGACGATTCGACGATCATTCTGCAATATCCCGACGCGCAGGTCGTTATTCAGGGCTCGTGGAACTGGCCGTTTTCCCGCAAGGATATGGAAGTCTACGGCGCGACCGGCTACGCCATCACCATCGAGCAGAGCCACATCCGCATCCGTCACCAGCACGACTCCGCCGAGCAACTGACCGAAGCCAAACCTCTGCCCGCGGACGAAAAGGATTCACTCAGCTATCTAGCCGCCGTCTTCAGCGGCAAAATACAGCCCCACGGTGATCTCACCAGCCTGGACACAAACATTACCGTGGTGCAGATTCTCGATGCCGCTCGCGAATCCGTTCGCACTGGCCGCACAGTCAAGCTCACGGATATTCCTGGCCTGCCGAACTAAGCCAGAGCCAGAGTTGAACCAGAGCTGGCCGTTCCATGCCGCTGAAATTTCCGTGCCCCATCCTTGCGACTTTTTTGTGTCGCAAGGATGGAACAGCATGAACCCTGCTACTCCGCAGCCATCTCTTCCACCGCCGGCCTGCGAACGTGTGGAACGAAGCGAGGATGCGATGCCCCGCACTCGATAAAGTGCAATCGCGCCTCGCTCAAGCTGATCGCGCCATTCACGGTCAGCCGCACATCGGCGGCGTCCGCGTCCTCCTGCCCGTCATCCTCCCACCAGCAGACCGGGCAAAGCTCCATCGTATCGGGAGCCGCCAGTGTCCGGAATCCGCAGCACGGGCAGCGAAACCGAGTTTCCATGCTGGGATGGACGACGGATGCGGGTACAACGTTTACGCAGGCTTAAAACCGAAACACCAGCCCCGTGCTGAACCGAGCCTTCGTCCCCTCCGCCGGCGAGTGCGTCGAACTGATCCGGTCTCCCGCAATCCTCCACGCAAAGAACGGCAGCAGCGGAATATCCACCCCGCCGCCAATCTCATACCCGAGCCCCGTATCCGAAACCGAGCCAAACGACCCGTTGGAACTGCTATTTGCCGTGTGCATAACCCCCACCAGCCCATGTGCATACAGCCCGATCCGCATCGCCTTCACCGTGACCCGCGGCCCAAACAGCACTGTCGTTGTCCTCGGTACGTTGTCATCGGAGCCCAGCCCGTACTGCGCTATGTCGGCCTCGCCCCCCAGAAACGGCGCCATGTGAATATGCAGCGCGCCGTTCCAGCCGTTCTGCCCGCCCGTGCCCCGGTAAAACGTATCGGAGCCGGTGCGGCTGTAGCCGAAATAGACATCCGAGTTATGCAACTGGGGTTTCGGGCCGGCCCATGCTGCCGGCGCGGCCATAAAATACATTCCGATTGGAATTGCGAAATAGATAAATAGCGTAATAAATCGGCGCATCAGTAATAGGTTCTCCTTCCTTATTTTGGACTGATTTCAAGGGTGATAGATCTCCTTCCGCATCCCTCCCGAACCAATCCATACACGGACCCGCGCATTCCACGGCCAACGAAAAAGCCCTCGCATCCGCGAGGGCTTTCCTGATCTCTGACCCCTGTTTTACGGCACAAAGACCTTCAGCCGCACGTGCCACTTTGTGCTCTGTCCGGGTTTTAGAACCTCCATCTCAGTGTCCATGCCCTTCCACTCCTTGCCGAAGGGATCGGCGAAGTTGTACTGGTGCTCGATGGCGACAAATTGCTTATCCGGCGGCGCGTACATCTGAATCGTGTTGATCTCCTTGGAGAGCCCCTCAATCGCCACGCCGTATTTCGCCGCCGGGTCGATTACCTTCACCGTTGCCGCGCCGTTTTTTCGCGCCAGCTTGCTCCAGTTGTCGTCATAAAAGTTTTTGCTGAGCACAACGCCCCCCTCGGCGCGCAGGTCGTACTGCGTGCCATCCACGGGCTTGAGCTGGCCGGTGGGAAAGACGTTGTCGTAGTTGTCTACAAGAGCGTACTGCGAGGCTGGAATCTGAATGCGAACCTGCGTCCGGTCGCCGGAGGGCAGGTTGAAGTACGGGTGCCAGCCAATCGAGATCGGCTCGGACTCCTTGCCCACGTTGTGCGCCGTTACCTCCGCGTCCACGGCATCGGCGGTGAGCGTAATCGTCATGTCGAGGTCGGTCTTTGAGAGCCAGTGCCCGCCGAAATCTCCAGCGTGAATCACGCCCGTCACCCGCTCGCCGCCGGGAATCTTCTCGACCTTCACGCCGTCGGTTTTAGCCTTCAGAATCAAGCCGTGCATGGCGTGGCGCTCGGCTCCTGCCAGTTTGCCGACGTTGTTTGCAGGCAGCGTAATCGTGTGGCCCTGCCAGGTCGCCGTCAGGGTTTTGCCGTCAGCAGAGAGCTTGCCGCGAATCCGGTTCGGATAGGGAACCAGAAAGGCCGCGCCGAAGCTGTAGCCCAGGTTGCCGTTCCCGTTGTCGTCTACGTCCAGCGTCTTTTGGGCGGTGGCCAGATCCGGCCCGGCCAGCACGCTCACCTCGCCCTTGCCGGGAAAGTTTGCCGTAATTGAGAGAATCTCCATTCCGCGCCCCGGCGCCACCGTGACGCCGGTAAACTCCGGCTGCGTTGCGCTGTTCGGCTTGCGCGTAAGCGTTACAACCTTTTGCCCGCCAATTTCAACATCGGACTGAGCCAGAACCGGAACCACCGTCGCGGCGGCCAACACCGCAACCGCGCCAAAACGCGCAATCAGCTTCATCGTCAACTCCATCCCCAAAGAGGTATCGCACTTCGGCGCGGCGGGCATCGTTCTTATTTCACGTCCCATGCAAACGTTTCCCGAAGGCGCAGCTATTTTACGGTACCGGCCCTGTTCCCGGTCAGTTGCGGCCGTTCCCGCCGGAGGCCAGAGGGCTGGCTTTCGCCTGCGCTGCCTGCTCAGAGCATCGCCGTCTGCATCTCCGCAAACTCCACGCGGTTGCGCCCGGTTTCCTTGGCATGGTAGAGCGCCCTGTCGGCGGTTTCGAGCAATTCCTCGGCCGTTGCTCGGGGCTGCGACTCCCAGGCCGAGCAGCCGATGCTGATCGTCATCGCCGCATTGCTCCCGTCGCAGTTCCACTTCCGCGAGGCCAATGCGGCCTTCATCAGCGCGGCCACGCGCAGCACCCCGGCGGTGTTTGTCTCCGGCAGCAGCGCCACAAACTCGTCGCCGCCATAGCGGGCCAGTAGATCGCCGGTCCGGTGCAGCGTGCCGCGCAGCGCCGCCGCCAGTTGCTGCAGGCACTCGTCGCCGGCCACATGCCCGTGGCTGTCGTTGAGATTTTTGAAGTGGTCCACGTCAATGAGCAGCAGCGCCAGCGGGCGGCCTGAGCGCTGCGCACGGTTCCACTCCGCGGCCAGCCGCTGGTCAAAGCACCGCCGGTTGGCAATTCCCGTAAGCCCGTCCTGCAGCGCAAGCTCCTCCAGTCGGTCGCGCGCCTGTTCGAGCGCCAGCCGCGTCCGCTGAATGCTGCTCTGCAGCAGCGCGGAGCGGATGCCATAGATCACAAACGCGCCGAAGATGAAGCCCAGCGCCACGCGCAGATGGCTCTCTGCCACCACCGCGCTCAGTGACACCACGAAGAGGCCCAGCAGGATCGAGCGGCCGTTTTCGAGCAGTAGCAACATCGCCGCGCGCGCTCCGGTGCGCCCCGTCCGCGGCGCCGGAGCCGGAATCGCGATCACTCCCAGACCCAGCGCCACAAAGGGCAGGTCTACGAGCACGTCGAATACGCCGGTAATGTTTTCCACGCCGGCGACCCGGTTATAAACCCCCAGCGCAACCGCATATAACCACAGAAAGCTCGTGAGCACCGCGACGAAGCGCCGCTCCTCCGTGTCGCCGACCCTTACGATCAGCCGCGCCGTGGCCAGTACCGCCAGCACCATGTCCTGAATGTCGTAAACCAGCGGCAGATGCTCCAGCGGCATGGGCTGCTGGGGAATGCCGGAGAACGGCAGCCCGCCGAAGAGCACCACGTAGCTCAGATAGCCCGCGGCGGCGGCCTGCACGCCATCCAGCACCAGAAAGACCGGCGTTGCCTCGCCTTCTTCCGGCAGGGCGATGGCCAGCAGCAGCGGCACGCCATAGAAGAAATAGAAGAAGTCCTGGATGGTTGCAGTGTTGGGATTGATGCGGCTGGTCAGTTGCGTGAAGCTCTCGATCAGGTCGGCCACCAGCCAGACGGAGATTCCCGACGAGACCAGCATCCAATGAGCCCGCATCCGCACGCTGCGCGAAAACGCCTGCCAGAAGCAGGCGGCCAGGGCAAAGAGCGGCGCAAGCGTCAGGAACGTGTACGAAATGGGCGGCGCGAAACGAGGGAGCGCCGAGACCAGCGCCATGTGCGCGCAGAGAAACGCGATGCTCACGGCCGCGAGCGCAAGATTCCTCTGCCTTCCCTGTGCCATCAACGCTGTCATCCCCCGGCGAATTTGAACTTGTCTCGGATATAGGAATGTGATCCCTGATTCCTGATAACACGAAAATTCAGTAATTAGCCATGGGTTACTGCACCGCCTTTGGTAATAGCAGCTTTATGCTATTTCTGGCTGGCAATCCACGCGCTCACGCGCTCTTCCAGTAGGTCGAGCGGCATGGCGCCGGCATCGAGAACCGTATCGTGGAAGGCCTTGATGTCGAACTTCGCGCCCAGCGCCTGCCGCGACTTCTCGCGCAGGGCCAGAATCTTCATCTGCCCGGTCTTGTAAGCCAGTGCCTGTCCTGGCCACGCGATGTAGCGGTCTGTCTCCGACTGAATCGTCGGCTCGTCGAGCGAGGAGTGCGCGTGGAAGTAGTCGAGAACCTGCTGCCGCGACCAGTGCTCGGAGTGCACGCCGGTATCGACCACCAGCCGGATCGCCCGCCAGAGGTCCGCGTCCAGCCGCCCGAAGTCCGAGTAGGGGTCCTGGTAGAAGCCGGCGTCCTTGCCCAGCCGTTCCGAGTAAAGCGCCCAGCCTTCCACATAGGCCGTGTATTCGGCATGACGCCGGAAGGCCGGAACCCCCTGCTGCTCCTGTGCCAGCGAGAACTGCAAATGGTGCCCCGGCACGCCCTCGTGGTACGAGATCGCTTCCACGTTCAGCAGGCTGCGATTTGCTACATCCTCCAGATTCACCCACAGCTTGCCGGGCCGGCCGGCCTCCGGCGAGCCGGGGTCGTAGTACGCCGGCGGAGCGGATTTGGCAATGAAATCCGGCATCGGCGCCACTTCCAGCGGGTTCTTCGGCAGATGGCCGAAGAGCGAAGGCAACTTGGCCTGCATTGCCGTCGCGTAGTCCTTGTATGTAGCCAGCAGCGCGTCCGCGGAAGCCGGTTTCAGCTTGGGATTCTCCTTGAGGCTCGCCCGGAAGCTTGCCAGATCCTTAAAGCCCAGCTTCTGCGCGATGACGAGCATCTCGGTCTCGTCGCGCTTTACCTCGTCGAGGCCGATCTGGTGAATCTGCTCCGGCGTCATCTCCGTTGTGGTCTCGCGCCGGATGAGAAACAGGTAATACTTCTTGCCGTCCGGAATCGACCAGATTCCCGGCTCCGCGCGCCCGGCGGGAATGTAGCTGACTTCAAGGAAGCGCGCCAGCCGCTGATAGGCCGGCAGCACGCGCTTTGCGATCACTTCGAGCGTATCGTCCTGAATGCGCTGCTGCTCGGCTGCGGGAATCGACGCGGGGAACTTCTTGAGCGGCGCGGCCAGCGGCGAGTCCTCGGGCTTCTGGCCGGCGAGTTGCTTCACCTGCTCCAGCGTTTTTTCGAGCAGGTACTTCGGAGGCACGCGCCCGTCGTCGATGCCCGTTCCCAAATTTGCAATCACCTGATCGAAGGCGTCGGGCAGCGCCCGGAGCCGCGCAATCCAGTCGTCGTAATCCTTTACCGTGCTGAAGGTCAGCTCGCCGGCCAGGCTCGGGTACTGCGAGTAGATGCCGCCCATCTGGTTCATCGGCATCTCCCACTCCTTGAAGTCTTCCGCCTCGATGTCCTGGGCGAAGTCGCGGAGCAGCATCTCGCGGCTTGTCTTTTCCTCCTCCGTAAAGCCCGCCGGATCGATGGCCGCGAGGCGCATCATCAACCCCTGCTCGTGCTCGATCCACGCATTTGCGGCTTTCGGCGAATGATCGGAAATTTTGTCGTTGAATCGCTTGTCGCCCAGTTCGGAGGCCCATTCGGGCGAGCGCTCCATTACCGCATCCCAATATTGCGAAAAGAGCGCATCGAGCGCCTTGCGCCGGTCGTCAAGGGACTGCGCCTGAAGGGTGGACGCTTGGAGCGACTGCGCCTGTCCTTGCGCCGGTGTCAGGAGGGATGCGGAGAAGACGGAGCAAAGCAGAAACGACGCAAACGCGGTACGGCTCACTGTCGGAATCCTCATATTGTTGAGTGTATTCAATCGCCCGGAAGCGCGGCACTGCACGGTCATGCCGGTCCGCACCTGCTCCGTCGTCTGCCTTGCCTTACCTTGAGATCGCCGTCAGCGTGTACGAGTCGCCCTTTTGGGCAAAGTGGAAGGTCATCTGGCGCGAGGCCGAGGACGGCTGGCCGTCCTTGGGAACGACGGTTTTCGTCACGTGGCAGATCAGTGTCGGCGCATCGGGAGAACCGCCCACGGTGCATCCGGTCTCGCTCGGCGTAATGGCTTTCGCCTGGCCGCACCAGTCCGCGTCATCCCGCAGCGCGCCGCCGAACTCGCTGCCCAGTTGTGCCTTGCAGTCCTTGTCCTTCTTGGCCAGCGCGGAATTGAAGGCGGAGTTGTATCCTCCCAGCGCGCGCTCCAGCGTGCCCGCTTCAGGCAAGGTGGGCGCCTTGGGAGTCTCCACCTTCGCCGCCACCGGCGCGGGTGTTGGTGGCGGCGGCGGAGGAGCCGTCACATTCACGGTGATCTGCTTCAGCGTAATGCCGTTGACGGCCAGATTGTAGGTCGTGGTCTCCGAGGGCTTAAAGTCTTTTGCGCCTTGTGCCTGGACCGTCTGCCCATTAATGGTGACGGGCGCTCCGCTGGCGTTATTCACTTCCCAGGTCAACGTCACGGAATGGCCGGTCTCAATCGACCCAGCGCTCGGATAGAACGATCCCACACTCGGGGGCGGCGGTGGTGGCGGCGCATCTTTGAGGTTTACCGTGGCATCGTTGATCCGCACGCCGTTCGCTGTCAGCACATAGGTCGTCGAGCCTGCCGGCGTCACCGACTTCGTGCCCTTCGCCGGAAGTCCCTGTCCGACGCCATTGATTGAGATATTCGTCTTGTTATCGGCGTTATTGACCTGCCAACTCAGCGTCACGGACTGCCCTTTTTCGACGACGCCCTTGTCCGCCGAGAGCGTGCCCGTGGGCCTCGGCGCGGCTTTCGTCAGGCTCACAGTCTCCGTCGCGGTGCCATTCTCGGCAATCGTGACCGTCTTCATCGGCGAGTCGTCGTAGCCGTTCCACCGGTACTGCACGCTGTGCTGTCCGGCGACCAGCTTGAGCGGCTGCCCGGAGGAGACTGCGCCCTTATTCGCGCCATCCACAAAGACGCGAATCTCCGGCATATCCGCCTGCGGGGTAAAGTTTATCTGCAAGGATCCCATCGGCTGGCCGACAGTCGATTTCGACAGCGTGGCCGGATAGCTGAGGGTTTCTCCCTGGACCAGCGGTATGGGATCGTCCGTGATCGGGTCGAAACCGTCCTTGCTCACGGAAATCTTGTGCGCTCCGGGAGTGGCCTTGATGGTGAGATTCCCATTCGCGTCCACAAGCTGCGCCGGTCCGTGATCGACGGAGACGCTTGCCCCCGGCGGTGCTTTCGTAATGCTGATCCTGGTCAGCATTACCGGGGCTGGCTTCATCATCTGCCACGCCGCCACGCCTACCGCGGCCAGCACCACAACAATGCCCGCGGCCACGGCCCATACAGGCATCTTGCGGTGCGAAGAGGCCAGCGCCGCGAGTTGATCGTCCACCGTGGCGCCCGATTTTTCGAGCGCTTCCTTCACCGACTGCGCAATGCGCTGCCAGTCCGCCTGATTCTTCTCGCCTGCGTAAGGCAGCAGCGGCGTGGTCGCTTTCAGCGCGTCCATCGCCGTCTGCGGTTCCTTCTTGAGCAGTGCGGCCTGCGCGTCTTTCACCGACCGCTCCACAGCCGTCTGCGCGTGCTGACCGCGCAGGCCTTCGATCTCCTGCGTGACCGCTTGCAGCTCCGGCGTCGCGCCGTAGGCACCGATCACCGCCTGCAGCGATTCCAGCGCCCCGGCAAAATCCTTCTGTCCGGCCGCTGCCCGAGCCGCGGCAATCGCCTGCGCCGTCGCCTGCTTCTGGTCGCGCTCCGCTTCGAGCGTCTTTAACTGGTCCCGCAGCGCCGTCCGCTTCGGAGCCGCAGCAATCTGGTCCTGAAGTATCTGGATCGCTTCGGCGTACTCGCCCTTTTGGCGCAGGCTTTCCACGCGCCGCTGCGTGGCTTCGATCTTTCGGGAAAGCGCATGTTGCTGTTCCCGCGCCTGTTCGAGCAGCACGGAGAGCGAGGCATCGCCGGTCTGCTGCACGCCCTGCTCGATCACGCTGAGAGCCTCGTCGTAGCGGCCCTCTTCAAGCAGCGAACGGCCCTGCGCCGCGGTGCGCTCGACAACGGCGGCCCGAGCCACGCGCTCCTGCTCCCCGCGTGCGAAGCTCAACAGGCTCGCTACCTCGGCATTCTGCCCGTACTCCACCTGGAAGGAATCGAGCACTGAGACTGCCTTGTCGTAATCCTTGGCATTCAGCAGGTCGCGGGCATTCGCCATCGTGCTCGACAAAATCTGCTCGGAGCGAACTGTTTCGAGATCCTTGCGCAGCGAGTGCTCGTAGGCAATCAGCCGCTCGTCGCCCGGCGCGCGCGACATGGCCTCTTGCAGCACGGACAGCGCTTCCATCGGCGAGGCGGCAAAAAGCTCCCTGCACTTCGTAATCGTGGAATCGACCAGCTTGCGCGTCTGCTGCTTGCGCCCTTCGGTCTCGACTTCAACTTGCAACCGGTGCAGAATCGGTTCGTTGGGCAGCTTTTCGAGTGCGCGGTTGATGAGGTTTGTTGCCTGGTCGAAGTCTTCCGCGCGAATGTACTCGGCAATTCGCGCCTGAATCTCTTCGAGCGCTGCCCGCCGCTGCTCCTGCTCGCGGGTGCGGTTCAGCTCGCGTCGCAGCGTATCCACTTCGGTATTCGAGGCGTCAATTGCCTCGGCCTGCGCCAGGGAGGCATCGGCTGCCGCATAGTCCCGCGTGGCAAGCTGCCGCCGCGCAGTGTTTAGAAACTCCGCCATGCGGGCGCGGTTGGTTTCGAACTCTACCTGCCGGCTCAGCGTCTCAACCGCGGCTTGCAGCTTCTTGTTCTCCGGATCTTCCTGCGCCGCCCGCGCCAGAATCCGCAGCGCGCCGGTAATGTCTCCGCGCGCCTTGATCGCTTCGGCCTCGGCCATCACCCGGACGGCCATCTCCTGCCGCCGCTTGCGCTCCTCGGCCCATTGCAGCTTCTGGTGCACGTCGGTCGAGGTGGAATCGATCGACTGCGCCTCCTTGAACTGCGCAATCGCTTCCTCGTACCGCCCCGCCGCCAGAGCCTCTTCGGCTTTGATGACCGTGTCCTGGAAGCGCTGGTCGCGATCAATCTTCTGCCTGCGGTCGCGGACGATGCGGCGCAGCTTGCGAATCTGCGTGTTGTCCGGGTCGAGGCGCATGGCCTCGTCCAGCAGCTCCAGCGCCGGGTCGAAACGGCTCTCCGAAGCCAGCCGCTCGGCATCGCTGAAAAGCTCGCCCACGCGGTTCTTTTTCAGGCTCTCGATGACCTCGTGCAGCGCGTCGGCAAAGTCCTCGCCCGTCTGGTAGCGGTCCTCGGGGTTCTTCGCCAGCGACTTCTCGATGATCTCGTCCAGCGCCGGCGGATAGTTATGCAGGTAGGCGCTCAGCGACGTGTGCGTTTCGTTGACGATCTTATAGGAAGCCGTCGCCTCGCCGCCCGTGAAGGGCTCCGTGCCGGTGAGCAGCTTGAAGAGCATGACGCCCACGGAGAAGAGATCGCTCCGCCCGTCGATCTTCATGCCCTTGAACCGTTCCGGGGCAATGTAATGCAGCGAGCCGATCACCTGGCTCGTGGCGGTTAGGTTCGTCTTGGTCGAATCCGCCTCTTTGGCAATGCCGAAGTCGATGATCTTCGCCACGCCGTCCGGCTGCACAATGATATTCGCCGGCTTGATGTCGCGGTGAATGACGCGCAACTGATGGGCGTAGTTAAGCCCCATGCAGACTTGCTCGATGACCCGCATCTTGGAAATCAGGTCCATCTGGCGGTTGGTCGAGATGATCTTGTCGAGCGCGTCGCCTTCGACGAACTCCATGGCAAGAAAGGGAAGCTCGTCCTGCGTGCCCTTGTCGTAAACGGCGGGAATGTTCGGGTGCTTCAGCGCGGCGGCAATCCTGGCCTCGCGCTCGAAGCGCGCCAGACCCTCCTCGCCGGCCGACTTCAGCGGCCTCTTGATGGCCACCTTCCGGTTCAGCACATCGTCCTGCGCGAGCAATACCTCGCCCATGCCCCCGCGGCCGAGGACCCTGAGAATCTCGTATTTTCCGATCCTGCCCTCGGAGACCTTATCCATGTGGTTCCAATACCTGATTCGCTGGCCTTGCGGCGCGGCGATTCTACCCCAGTAGTGAGCTTATGATGCAGGAGGATTCCAGGTTTCCACACTATCACGAACAGTAGCGCCTTGGGAATGCTCTTCCTGCATCTCCCGCTCAGCCCGCAGGATGGTGTCAGAAAAGCTCTTTCCGTAACGGAGTCCTGCCCCAAAAATGCACGGGCGCACCAGCGCTTCATATGCGTTTATTTAGGGACTTTCGTTACATCCGCCGCCCAATCCACCACGGAGACGAATGGACTCACGTGCTGGAATGCCTTGTCGTGCGAGACAAGAACCGCTCCGAGAGAGACGGCGTGCGCGGCAATGAACAGATCGGCATCCGCAAGCGTGATTCCCGCTTGACGGAGCTGGTTGCGAAGGAGGCCATAAGCACGTGCTGCCTGCCGATCCCACGCCAGCACCTCGATAGCTCCGAAAAACCGCTCAACGGCGGCGCGTAACCGGCGGGCCTCCGGTTTGTATTCCAGCCCGAAGAGTATCTCCGCTTCCGTAATCACGGAAACCGCTATGTGGGAATGCGCGAACTTCTCGTCGAGAATCTGGCGGGCCTGTGGAGATTCCCCGCGAAGAATGTAGCCGATAATGTTTGTGTCGAGCAGATAGAGCGCCGGGACGGGCACAGTCAGTCTCGCTCCCAATCGCGCTCAACGGGCAGGGAGCCGGAGCGCTCAATCACCAGATCGGCCGCGCCAGCCTCGTCAAGCTCGCGGAAGATTTCGTCCAGCGAGAGACGGGGAGGCTTTTCCGAAAGCGTAATCGCTCCCGTCCTGTCATTGCGCTCGATGTAAACCTCATCGGTGGAAAAGCGAAACTCGGCGGGAATACGAACGGCCTGGCTGCGGCCATTTCGAAAAACACGTGCTTTCTGAACGACCGGCATGTGTGCACCTCTGGTATCTATCATGATAGATACCAGAGGCTGAGTCAAGAGGGAAGTAACGGGACGGGTGGCAGAGCGTCTTCGGTGCGCCGTCTTGTCAGAGCTTCTCCGCCACGCTCTTAGCCTGCGTGAACAGGTAGAGGTAATCCGGTCCGCCGGCTTTCGAGTCCGTGCCGCTCATGTTGAAGCCGCCGAAGGGATGCGCGCCGACCATTGCGCCGGTGCACTTGCGGTTGAAGTAGAGATTTCCCACGTGGAATTCCGCCCGCGCCCGCGCCAGCTTGACCGGGTCTGCGGAATAGATCGCTCCGGTAAGCCCGTACTCGGTGTTGTTGGCGACGGCAAGCCCCTCCTCGAAGCTCGCGGCCTTGATAATCGCCAGCACGGGGCCGAAAATCTCTTCCTGCGAAAGCACCGCATCCGGCGCAATGTCGGCAAAGGCCGTCGGCTCAAGGAAATAGCCGCCCTCCGGCGTCTCGACGGCCTTG
>JAATFM010000043.1 GCA_015655195.1 Terriglobales bacterium | reverse complement strand
TCCGCACATCTGCGCGTGGATCTTGTGGCGCTGACGGAGACGCAGGTAGCCGATCCCGCGAGTTTTACAGAGCATCTCAAGGCATTGGCAGCGAGCATTGACCGCGTGCCGTTGGAGACGGCGCGCGCGGCGCATCGGCAATGGTGGCGGCAGTTCTGGAACCGCAGTTGGATTCGCGTTGCTGGATCGGATGAGGCCACGGAAGTTTCGCAGGGCTACGTGATGCAGCGCTACATGGTTGCGGCGTCCTCGCGCGGGGCCTTTCCGGCCAAGTTCAACGGCGGCCTCTTCACCGTCGGGCATGACATTGCGGAGGCGCGCGACTCGACGACTCGCGATCACAATCCGGATTTCCGTGAGTGGGGCAATTCGTACTGGAACCAGAACAATCGGCTGCTTTACTGGCCGCTGGTGGAGTCCGGCGACTTCGATCTGCTGGAACCGTGGTTCCATCTCTATCTCAACGCTTTGCCGCTGGCCGAGGATCGCGCGCGTGTGTACTTCCACCACGACGGAGCGTTGTTCGCGGAGACGATGCACTTCTGGGGCCTGCCGAATCTCAATGACTTCGGATGGGACAATCCGACGACGGAGATGCGTAGCGAATGGCAGCGGTATCACATTCAGGGCTCGCTGGAAGTGATTGCCGAGATGCTGGACGCTTACGACGTATCGCAGGATAGGGAGTTCGCGCGCCGCGATATTCTTCCGCTGGCCAATGCCGTTGTGAGCTTTTACGCGCATCACTGGCCACGCGGAGCCGATGGGAAGATTCGTATCTCGCCTGCGCAATCACTGGAGACTTATCAGATGGACGCGGCAAACCCCACGCCGGATATTGCCGGGCTGCGCGCGGATATTAGCAGGCTTCTGGCGCTGCCGGCAGGCATAGCGTTGGCGGAGCAGCGTGCTCTGTGGAAGGAGACGCTCGATGCTCTGCCGCCCATTCCTGACGGCGCCACCGCGAATGGCAAAACGCCGCCATTGGGTAAAGGCGATCCGCAAGGCACGCCGGTGATTTTGCCGGCCGAGGTCTACGGCAGGCCGAAGAACAGTGAGAACCCTGAGCTTTACGTCGCATTTCCGTATCGGTTGTACGGAGTGGGCAAGCCGAACCTGCAACTGGCGCGCGACACCTTTGCCGCACGGAAGTTCCCGCAGGATACCTGCTGGGGACAGGATGGGCCGCAGGCAGCAGTTCTGGGTTTGACCGCCGTGGCAAAGAAAGCTGCGATTGATGAGTTTACCGATTACGGCGATCAGCGTTTCCGGTGGTTCTGGAAAGCCGGTCATGACTGGATTCCCGATCTCGACAACGGAGGTACAGGCATGATGACGTTGGAACTGATGGCGATGCAGGCCGATGGCCGCCGCATCCAGCTTCTGCCTGCCTGGCCGAAAGACTGGACCGCGGATTTCAAGCTGTACGCGCCATACCACACTGTGGTGGAGGGGCATGTTGAGAATGGCCGAATCTCGCGCCTGCACGTTACACCGCGGGAGCGCGCGAAGGATGTTGTGGTGGCTGCCGCAGCAGAGCATCCGTAACGGCGAAGCGAATGTGCTTCGCCTGCGCGGGCAAACTCCTGTTAGCTGCCGAGAACAACCGTTAGGCGGGCTTTCTAACGTTGTCAGTGTATTTCGGCCGGAACTAAAGTGGTCAGCGCTGTGAATGGGGAACCATTTGCGGCATGAAAGCTGCCTGCCACGGAATTCCGGCAACCACATTGGATAGCGAAAAGAAAAAGCCTCAGCATGAACCGGGACAAAACCAGACCAAAGGATGAGCGGCTTCCTGTTTCCCGCCGCACCTTTCTTGCCGGAATTGGAACCCTTGCCGCTGCTTCGGCAGCGCAGGGGCGGCTGGAAACTCTGGGCGGTTTTCCAGCCGCGCCGCATCTTCCCGCTGGCGCGCTTCATTTCTCCGAAGTTTTCGCGCCGGCGGAAGGATGGGTGCGCCCTGCCGAGCAGCCCTGGCGGCAGGAGATTTGCCTGAATGGAGCATGGCGGTTTCAGCCTGTGGCTCTTGCGGAAGGTTTCGTAGAAGGCCGCGACCCGGCCCCGGTTCTTCCGGTTCCATCCGCGGAGCGCTGGGAAGAAACACCGGTGCAGGTTCCTTCTCCGTGGAACGTAAACAGCTTTGCCGACCATCACGGGCAGGGAGGGGATTTTCGCTGCTACCCGGATTATCCGCAGGCATGGGAGACGATCCGCATGGGCTGGCTGCGCCGGAGCGTGCGCGTTCCGGCAAGCTGGAAAGGGAAGAGGATCTTCCTGCACTTCGGCGCGGTTGCCGGAAACACGGAAGTCCTGGTGAACGGCAAGAGCGTTGGCTCGCATTTCGACATCTTTCTGCCGTTCGATCTTGATGTGACCGATGCCATCGTTCCCGGCGGGTCGAATGAAGTGCTGGTCGGCGTGCGTAAGGCTTCGCTCTTCGATCAGCGCGGGCCTTATGGCCGTCGCACGTATCAGGGCGGCTCGTTCTGGGGCCAGCACATTGCCGGAATCTGGCAGGATGTTTTTCTTGTTGCTATGCCGCCTGTTCATGTGGCGAATGTCTTTGTCCAGCCGCTTGTCGATACCGATACGCTTCGCATTGAAGTTACAGTTGCCAATGCCGGCGATGAGCCAGTGGAAGTCACCCTCACGGCGCAGGCATTTCCGTGGAAATCGAAAGCTGGAAACACGCCTGTCACGGCGCCTTTGCCAAGCTCGGAGCTAGAATCGGAGCCGGCGCTTGAACTGCCTGTGGTGCAGGTGAAGATTCCCGCGCGCGGCCAGGCGATTGCCGTGCTGCAGGGTGCTGTGAATCGCCAACTCGAGTTGTGGAGCAGCGAGCATCCCAATCTTTACGGGCTCGTCGTCAAGGTTCATCATCGCGAAAGCACGATTGACAGCAAGTACACGCGCTTCGGATGGAGGCAGATCACTTTTCGCGGGCCTGCTGTGTTTTTGAACGGCGAGCCAATCATTCTGCGCGGCGACTCCTGGCATTTTCTCGGTATTCCGCAAATGACACGGCGCTATGCCTGGGCCTGGTTCACGGCGTTGCGCCATGCGGGGCTCAACGCCGTGCGCCTGCACGCGCAGCCTTATCCCGCGTTTTATCTGGATATGGCCGATGAGATGGGCCTGCTGGTGCTCGATGAAACGGCTGTCTGGGCCAGCGATGGCGGCCCGAAGCTCGATGATCCGGCGTTCTGGCAAGACACGGAGCGGCATCTCACCGCGCTGATTCTGCGCGACCGTAATCATCCCAGCGTCTTCGGGTGGAGCGTCTCGAATGAAGTGCGGCCGATTGTTCACGGTGTCATGCGCAATCCGCCGGGTATGATGGACGAGCTTCTGCGCCACTACACGATATGGGCCGAGCTATGCCGGAAAAACGATCCCACGCGGCCGTGGATCTCCGCCGATGGCGAAGAGGACGGCGATGGACGCCTGCCTGTGTACAGCGTGCATTATGGCGGGCCGGAGGCAATGGATCGTGCGTTGGCCAGCGGCAAGCCGTGGGGCGTGGGTGAAGCGGGCAACGCCTACTACGGAACTCCGGTGCAGGTGGCGGAGACGAACGGCGCGCGCGCATATGAGTCTTTTGAAGGCCGCATGGAAGGCGTTGCAATTTCGTCCTATCAGTCGCTGATCGACCAGCGGAATCACCATGCGATCTACCGCAGTGTCTTCAATCTCGTTTGGTATGGCTTGCAGCCGCTGGCGCTGGGAATGAAGGATGTGACGCGGCCGCCGGCACTGGAGGATGGAGTCTTCTTTGCGCCGCCGGTGGATGGGCGGCCCGGCGTGCAACCTCAGCGGCTAGGCCCATACTGCACCACATTGAATCCGGGATACGACACATCGCTGCCCATGTATAGGCCGTGGCCGCTCTTTGAGGCCATTCGCGATGCGGCGGCGGAGCCGCCGACTGCAGGACAATGGAGCCATGCGCCGCAGCCTGCGCCGCCGCGGCAGGCTGCGGATGTACAGCCCATCAATTCAGTGCGCGTGCTCGCCGGAGATGGCAGTACGCTTGCGGTTGATCTTGAAAATCTCGGCGTGCCTGCCGAGGCTCTCGCTTCCAATGAGCTTCCGCAGCTTCTTGTTGTCGATGGCCAGCGTCCGCCGGGCGCCGACGCCGGCGATCAGATCGAGCAGGCATTTCGCCGCGGCGCAACGGTCCTGCTCTGGGGAGTTGATTCGGAGACTGCTTCTGTGCTGTCCTGGCTTCCGGCCCGACTCACCGTTACAGATCGCGCGGCGTCCTCTCTGTTACCCGGATCGCACAGCCTCATCACGGATGGGCTGCGGCCGGACAATCTCTACTTCTGCGACCAGACGCCTCCGGTAATTACACAAACCGGGCTGGGCGGTCCGCTGATCGAATCCGGTGAGGCGCTGCTGAAGGATTGCAACACTAACTGGCTGCTGTGGAACAACCAGCCCGAATATGCCAAGACAGCGATGGTGCTTCGTTCCGAGCGGGAAGCCAGTCCTTCGGGTGTAGTGCTGGCGCAGAGACGCGTGGACGCGGGATCGCTTCTGGTGACAACGCTGCCGATTGCTCCAGCCACGTTGCGAGCGGAGAATGTCAACCGCGCGCTGCTGACGAACCTCGGCCTTTCCCTGCGCGCAGGGATGGATCGCGGCAAGCCACTGTTGCGTACCGGCGCTTTGGTGCGAATGCTGATCTGCGGTTTTTTCCCGCAGGGCTCGACGCCGGACCCATTCGCATCTTCGCAAAGCACGGACTTCCAGCCCGGTTCGAGCTTTGCCGGCAAGCTATGGCAGACGGTCTTTGCGGAAAACGGCGTCTTCGATTTCACACGGCTTTCGCTCACCGGCTCCGCGGAGAACGCCGAAGCGTGGGCCAGCTTCTGGGTGAACAGTCCGCGTTCTCTTGAAGATCTTTTGTTGGAGCCGAATCTGCCGCGTGTGGATTTTCATGTATCGCAGCATGATGCCGCGCAGATATGGCTGAACGGAAAGACCGTTCTCGATACATCGAATCACACAGGCAACTCCGTGGCGGATTCTCTTCGTCTGCGCGCAGGATGGAATCATCTGCTGCTGCGGCTGAAGCAGCGTTCCGGGCGCTGGGATTTCACGGCGTCCTTTACCGCGAGCCAGGATTTTCTCGCACAACTGGATTCGTCATTCACAAAACCCTGACACCAAATTTGGATGTAAACAACGCAAACCCACACAACATTTCGCATTTGTCTTTCGCATCACGTTTTTCTAAAGGAGCTGCCCGATGAATTCCGAAACAACCTTCTCATCCGCTCTGCCAACGCCGGTTTCCCGTCGCGAATTCCTTGCCGGCACCGCCGCTTCCGTTGTCGCTGCCGCTTTAAGCCGGCACGCATTTGCCGCTGATAGCGCGGCGCAGAGCAGCCCTGTCACAACAGTCGTCTTCGATCAGGCGCGGCAACGCGCGGCCGAGTTGGTGAGTCGGCTCAGCATCGAGGAAGTGACCAAACAACTGGGGCACAATGCGCCAGCCGTGCCGGCGCAGAAGCTGGCTCGCTATAACTACTGGTCGGAGGCGCTGCACGGTGTCAACGTCAACGGCCCGATCACTTCCTTCCCGCAGCCGATTGCGCTGGGCTGCTCGTGGAGCCCGGAGCTGGTGCATCGCGTTTATACGGCAGTGTCGGACGAGGCGCGCGCGTATCACAACCAAAAAGGCTATGGGCTGACCTTCTTTTCGCCCATGACGGTCAACATGGGATTGCGCGATCCGCGCTGGGGCCGCGTGGGAGAGAATTTCAGCGAAGATCCGCTGTTGGTGCAGACGCTTGCGCTGGAAGCGGCGCGCGCCATGCAGGGCGACCACCCCAAATATCTCAAGACCATCGTCTGCGCCAAGCACTACGCCTGCAACGACACCGATACCGACCGCGATTATGCCGATGCGGCTCCGGACCGGCGCAGCTTCTGGGAGTACTACACGCGCGGTTTCGAGGCCTGTGTGACGGAAGGAAATGTCTTCAGCGTCATGTCGGCTTATAACTCGCTGTGGGGTGTTCCGTGCCCGGCAAGCTCGTTTCTGCTGACGGATGTTCTACGCCATCGCTGGGGATTCAAAGGCTACGTGGTCTCCGATTGCGACGCTGTTGCGGATATTTACGAAACGCATCACTATGTGCAGACCGCGCCGGAGGCCGCGGCGCTGGCCATCAAAGCGGGCTCGGACCTGAACTGCGGCGACACTTATGCGCGCTCGCTGACGGATGCTATTCAGGCGAAACTCGTTTCCGAAGAGGTTGTGCGAACTGCCCTCACACGCATTCTCACTGGGCGCTTCCTGCTGGGCGAGTTCGATTCGCAGTCCGATGTGCCGTGGAGCAGCCTGAGTCCTGACATTATCGAGGGTCAGCATCATCGCGATCTTGCCCGTGAGGCCGCGCGCCAGTCGCTCGTACTACTGAAAAATGAAAACAATCTTCTTCCGCTTCAGAAGTCTGGTTTGAAGAAGGTTGCCGTTATCGGGCCTCTCGCCGGCGCGTGCCATCTCGGCGGTTACAGCGGGCGCGCCACGCAGTTGATCTCGCCTTATCTTGGCATTGCGTCCGCGCTGGGAACTACGGTCTACGCGGGACGAATTCCCGCCGGCGAATATCTCAGCACATCGAACTTTCGCGGACCTGTCGTTGCGTTTTCCGACGACGGATCGGCATATCTCACGAGCATTCGCAATCGCGACTGGGCGCAGTACGGGCCGATAGATTTCACGGGCAAAACATCGATCGAATTCGATTTTGCCAGCGAAACGGATGCGGAGATTACCGTTCGCCTCGACAGCCTGGACGGAGACGCCGTGGCAACGCTGAAGGCTCCCGCCACCGGATCGACGGAAACATGGAAGACCTTATCTGCGACGATCTCCGGAGCCACCGGGAGCCATATCGTTTTCCTCATGTTTTCGTCTTCCACTGCAAAGGTAAGGAGCAGCCTGATGAATCTGCGCTCCTTCCAACTGCTTCCGGCATCCGAGCCGCAGCCCTCCACGGCACAGTTGCTTTATGCTCCCGGCAGCACGATTACCGGGCCAAGAAACCAAGCGCTGCTCGACAAGGCAGTCGAAGCGGCGAAGGCGTCGGAGGTCGCGCTGGTCTTTGTCGGAGACAACCGTTTGCTCTCCGATGAAGGCGAGGACCGCTTCGATATTGATTTACCGGAAGCGCAGCATGAGCTTGTGCGCGCCGTTCTCGCTGCCAATCCGCACACCATCGTGATCGTCAACACAACCTGCCCGGTGGCGCTGGTGTGGGAACAGAAGAACGCTCCGGCAATTCTGTGCTCCTACTTCGCAGGCGAGCAGCAGGGGAATGCCATTGCCGATGCACTCTTCGGCGACTGCAATCCGGGCGGAAAACTTTGCTCCACCTGGTATCGCGATGTGCGTCAACTGCCCAATTTCCACGATTACGACATCAAGCACGGCAGAACCTACATGTATCTTCGCGGCGAGCCGCTCTATGCCTTCGGTCATGGCCTGAGTTACACCACTTTCGCTTACGCCAATCTCAGCGTGAGCGGCGGCGAGCTGGCCGCCGGCAAGAGCGCGACTATCTCGGCGGAAATCACCAATACCGGCCATGTGGCCGGTGATGAAGTCGTGCAGTTCTATGTCACAGTTGCCGGTAAGCAACAGCGGCCGCATAGGCAACTGGCCGGTTTCCGTCGCATCTCTTTGCCGCCCGGCGAAAAACAGTCTGTCTCCTTCACGCTGCCTCACGATCATCTAGCGCTGCGCTATTGGGAGGACAGCACACAGCAGTTCGTCACCGAGCCGGGGCAGGTCGATTTGCAGATTGGCTCATCGAGCGCGGACATACGGCTCAAAGGGCAACTGACCCTGGCCTGATGATGGCTTCAGCATTTACGCAACGCAGGACAACGCACACAAAAAGGAACTGAGACGATGGAATTGCAACTGACAACAATGCGCCGCGATGTGCTCCGCAGTGAGCAAGAGTGCGGCCTGCCGTTTGCCGGCTACATGCTTCTGCTGCTCCTGCTGTTCGTCTCGCAGGGCGCATACGCACAGCGCAACAACGCATCCGAGCCGCCGCTGCCGCCGCATACACGCGATGTGGTGCGCGCGCTTGGGCAACTGCACGCGCTCGATGCCAATGGCTGGAAGTACAATCCGGCCAACATTCCCCACGGCGAGGACGCCAGCCTCGATGACAGCGCGTGGTCCTCGCTCGACCGCCGCGGAACAGTGCCTGCCGGCGCGGTCTGGTTCCGGCGCTGGTTCGAGATGCCGAAAAACCTGCACGGTTACGATCTGTCAGGAGCGCGCATCTGGTTCCAGTTTCATGTGGACGCGCATGGCCCGCTCACGCAGATCGTGTACTTCAACGGCCGCCGTGTTGCGCTGGGCGAGGGATTGGAGCCCATCGTCCTCTTCGATCACGATGCCAAGCCCGGTGAGCGCATTCTTGTTGCCGTGAAGCTTCCTGAGACCGTCAGCGAGAAATCCTTTAGCGGGGCGACGGTGAGTATTGAATATCCCTCGTCGCGCCCGGGCCCTACGCGGCTTGAGCAGGAAATTGTCTCGCTGAATATTCTTGCTCCCATGCTCGGTTCCGACACCGATGCCGCGCATCAAGCCATCGATAACGCAACAAATGCAGTCGATCTTACTGCTCTGGCCAACACTGACTCCGCGGCATTCGACGCTTCCGTGAAAAAAGCGGAGTCGGCGCTTGATCCGGTGCGGCCTGCGTTGCAAAAGCTCACCGTAACCCTCACCGGTCAGTCGCATATCGACGCCGCGTGGCTCTGGCCGTGGACGGAGACCGTCGATGTGGTGCGGCGCACGTTCGCTTCCGCGCTGCAATTGATGGACGAGTATCCGCAATTTACGTTTTCGCAGTCCGCTTCGGGGTACAGCGAATGGATCGATGAAAAGTATCCTGCTTTGCATGACGACATTCAGAAGCGCGTGAAGGAGGGCCGCTGGGAGATGGTTGGCGGCATGTGGGTCGAGCCGGATCTCAACGTTCCCAACGGCGAATCGCTCGTCCGCCAGATCCTGCTCGGCAAAGGCTACATACAGCAGCATTACGGTGCGGACGTGCGCATCGGCTGGAACCCGGATTCCTTTGGATTCGACTGGCAGCTTCCGCAGATCTACAAGAAGAGCGGCATCGACTACTTTATGACCACCAAGCTGAACTGGAACGACACGCACAAGTTGCCGCTCAAACTCTTCTGGTGGCAGGCGCCGGATGGCAGCCGAGTGCTCTCGTATTTCCCGAACGGTCTCGGCGCGGACATCAATCCAGTTGCGATTGCAGGCGAGCTAAAGGCCGCCGCAGCTCTTAACCCCGGAAACACTGAGATCATGCACATCTACGGCGTGGGCGATCACGGTGGAGGACCGACACGGGCGCTGCTCGATCTTGCCGGGCCGTGGACTCATCCGGACGTGACGTACCCGGCGGCGCATTTCGGCACTGCGCAGCAGTTTTTCTCCGATGTTGAGCCGAAGCTTGATACAGCCAACGCCCCGGTGTGGAATTACGATGTGCTGAAGACGGGAACGAATAAGCTGCCGGAGCCGGCTGCGGGAAAGATCAGTCTGCCGGTATGGAACGACGAGCTTTATCTTGAGTTTCACCGCGGTACTTACACGACGCAGGCCCGGCTGAAGCACAACATCCGGTATAGCGAAGAGGGATTGCTGAACGCCGAGAAATATTCTTCGCTGGCTTGGTTGCGCGGCGGCAACTATCCGCAGGAACCGCTGAACGAGGCATGGAAGAAGCTGCTCTTCAATGAGTTCCACGATCTCGCCGCAGGCTCCGGCATTGGCATCATTTACAAGGACGCGCAGCGCGATTTCGACATGGTGCGCGCGACGTATACCGAGGCGCAGAGCAATGCGCTGCACACGCTGCTCAGCGATGTGAATACGGCGGGAAAGCTCACTGCTTCCAACGAAGCCTCGGTCGTTATTTTCAATCCTCTCGGATGGTCGTATGACACCAGTACCGAAGCTGAAGTAGAGTTGTCGCACGACGCTGCTTCTGTTGTCGTTACCGATTCTTCCGGGCACCGTCTTCCTGCACAGGTTCTCGAGCACCGCGAGGGAAGCAACAAATTCCGAATCGTGATTGCGCTGCATGAGGTTCCAGCGCTTGGCTATGAGGTTCTGCACGTGGCCGGCGCAAACGCGGCGCAGCATGAAGCCGGCACGTCCGTGGTTGAGGTTCATGGCGCGACGCTCGAAAATGCGAACCTGCGCGTTGTCTTCGATCCTAAGACGGGCTGCATGACGAGCCTCTATGACAAGCGTTCCGGTTTTGAAAGCGTTGCATCGGGTGGGTGTGGTAACCAGTTGCAGGCTTTTCAGGATCTGCCAAAGGCCTGGGACGCGTGGAACCTCAACCCGGATTACGACAACTCGCCCGTCACCGTCAGCGCCGTTGATTCCGTCGAGACAGTGGCCGGCGGACCGGAGCGCGGCATCCTCCGCATCAAACGGCACTTGCAGAATTCCACGGTCGTGCAGCAGATTGTGCTCGACGCCGACTCTTCAGAAGTGGAAGTTATCAATGACATCGACTGGCATGAGAGCCATGTTTTGCTCAAGGCCGCATTTCCGCTTGCCGCTTCCAGCAGCAAGGCCACATTCGAGATTCCGTTCGGCGCTATTCAGCGCCCGGCTACGCGCGACGATAGCTGGGATAAGGCATTCTTTGAGGTTCCCGCGCTGGACTGGGCGGACTTCGGCGACGGCCAGCATGGATTCGGCCTGCTCAACGAATCAAAATATGGCTACGACGTGAAGGGCAATACGCTGCGCCTATCGCTGCTGCGCGCCACCAAGTGGCCTGACCCGAACGCCGACCAGGGACAGCAGTATTTTGTCTACTGGCTCTATCCGCACGCGGGCGATTGGAAGACCGCGCTTACCGTGCATCGTGGCTACGAGGCCAACTATCCGCTTGTTGCCATGCAGGTTGAGCAGCACGAAGGAGCACTGCCTCCGTCGCATTCCTTTGTGTCGGTTTCCCCGGCTAACGTGATCCTTACTGCGGTCAAAAAAGCGGAAGGCTCCAATGCGCTGCTCTTCCGGGTCTACGAGTCGGCCGGCAGGCAGTCCACGGTCACCCTCCGGGTGCCGCAGAATGCGATCTCGGCCACGGCCACGGACCTGATGGAGCGTCCGGTCTCAGGCTCCGCTGTTTCTCTAAATGGCAATCAGATCTCTTTCGAGATACATCCCTGGGAGATTCAGACCATCCAGGTAACATACGCGCAATCCCGTTAACCCCAAGCACTCTGCACCCTTGTCAGGCGCGGCTTTCTGCCTTGAATCTCTTTGGCTACGGCTCGTCCGCGGCATGGATGAGGCTGAGCCGCGCCTTTACTGCGCGGCTATCCCGCAATAAATACGCTGCTTAATTCAAGCTTGCCGGTTACGTTCAAGATCATCCCACAAGCCATACGATTTTAACGCGATACGAACCCGTTATCGTCTTCAGGTAATCCGTTAGGATGCCTCCTTAACGTTGCGACTTCTGTAATTCCGGAACTAAGCTGCGCGGTGGTTTAGAGAACCAATTCATAGCTGGCGCCAAAACGGGCAGTCCAGCAAATGAGGCTCTTAATACTTCACGGGAGGCTTAGAAAATGACAGCAAAACGCATAAACGGTATGGCTGACACTACGTTGTCGAAAAAAAAGATGCACAGCAGAATTTGTCTGACACACGTAGCGTTCATCCTCGTCTTCCTCTGCTTCTGCATGACAGGCGGCCGTGCCGCTGCACAGGTGACCGGACTCGGAACAATTTCGGGAACAGTAACTGATCCCTCCGGTGCGGTCATTGTCGGAGCGAGCATAACCATCCGGAATACAACAACCAACGTCACGCAAAGTTCCGTAACCAACAAGACCGGCTACTTTGAAGTCGACGCTTTGAACCTTGGAAGCTATGTCGTCACAGTCTCCGCTCCAGGCTTCGAAAATCTGGTACGGCAGGGAATCACGCTTCTGGCGGATGCGCGCGTGAGCATTCCGCTGGTATTGAAGGCAGGCCAGGTAACACAGACCGTAACGGTGAACGAAGACGTCTCGCTGCTCAATACGGAGAGCGGATCGGAAGGGCAGGTACTGACAACCAAGCAGATTGAATCGCTGCCAGTCAATGGCTCCAACAGCTTCCAGTTCATGGAGATCGCTCCGGGCATCCAGAGCGAGAACTCGCAGACGTACTCGATGGATGGCACGCTGATGTGGCCCGGCGTTGTCAATTTCGGCGCCGCGGGCATTATCGGTGTCAATGAATTCAGCCTCGACGGCGCGCCGAACGAGTCGGGACGCGCCAATGCCATCAACATGGCGGTGGATGAAGTCGGAGAGCAGAAGGAAGACACCAGCGGATTCGACGCTTCCGTGGGGCACACGATGGGCGTGCAGATTACGCAGACCACGAAGTCCGGAACGAACGACCTGCACGGAGTGCTGCGCGGGGTTTACCAAAATCGACGCTGGGCCGCCATGCAGCATTTTCAGGGACTGAATTATCGGCATCAGCAGTATGTGGACGGATGTGTCGACGGACCGAGTACTTCGGCGAAGTGCTTCCTCGATGAAAATCTCTTTGGCCAGCCGGGCGTGCATGAGAACAACGACGGTTTTGCCGTCGGCGGTCCTGTTTACATCCCGTGGCTCTATGACGGACGCAATAAGTTTTTCTGGTTTACCAGCTACGACAGCGACATCTTTTCCGATGCCGGCGCAAACACGATCACCATACCCACGGTGCAGGAGCGCAGCGGTGATTTCAGCGACCTTCCACTGCAGACCACCGGCATTCCTGACGCGTTTGCATCGGTTTGCGGAACGGGGGCTCCATATTACGGCCAATACCAGATATACAATCCATATTCCGTTGTCTGGGACGCATCGACAAGTAATTCGATTCCGCGCCGTCAGCCCGTGTGCGGCAACAATCTGGCGACGGCCGGCCTGCTAAACAACAACACGATGGCGAAGATGTACAACGGCCTGATGCCGACGCCGACCAACAGCAATACGACCGGCAGCAACTACCAATACGAAGCCCTGCAGCCGATGACCTTCCGCCAGTTCACGCAACGGTTCGACTACTCGATCAACCAGAACAATCACGTGTTTTTCCGCTGGTCGAGAGCGGTCTATTCCAAGATCGGCGATGGATTCACAGTGGGCGACGTGGACTACAGCCAGGAGGGCCGCTGGATCGATACGGGCGCTCTTGATTACGACCATGTATTCAGTTCCAATACCAACCTCGACATCACGGTGGGAGCGACATCTTTCAAGGGAAATTGCTGTCAGCGCCCCGGCGAGAATGTCTACAAGCCGAGCGACTTCGGATTGCCCGGCTATGCGGATACCTATGGAGCCCAGGCGACGGGCAACATGATGCCTCAATTCCAGATCTCCAACTATCAGCAGTTGGGCAACATGGACAACGCGGCTTCCGTCGTGCGTACTCTTGCCGTTCGCGCCAACCTCACACATGTCCAGGGCCGGCATACCATCCGCAGCGGCTTTGAATGGAGGCAGCAGAATTACTCCAGAGAGCCGCAAGGCAACCTGAACGGCGTCTATTCGTTCGACAACACATACACGCAGGAAAACAATGGGACGGACCCGACCTTTTCGCAGAACAATACGGGGCTGTCGTATGCGGCGTTCCTGATGGGCGTTCAATCGAACTCGTCAGTCTCCTACCAGACCGGAGAGTCCGTACATACGCCCTACTATGCTGCATATATCGGCGACACATGGCGCATCACGCCAAAGCTGACCCTCATTCCCGGCATACGCTTCGAATACGAATTCGGCCCGGTGGAAAAATACAATCGGCAGATCGTAGGGTGGGACGCGACCGCCGCTCTTCCGATTTCTGCTCCTGCCAATACGGCGTATCAGGCGGTTCTTGCCTCCGCAACACCCGCAGAAGCGAACGTTCTGCCGCGCTCGCTGGTCATTCAGGGCGGACCCCTGTATGCCGGGGTAAACGGAGCGCCGACAAATCAGTTCAATAACAGCTATCGTTTTATGCCGAGGCTGGCAGCGGCTTATCAGGTTCGGCCTGACACGGTAGTTCGTGTCGGATACGGCCTGTTCTTCGATACGCTCAATGCGCTGGAACAGGGCGGTTCGCCGGGATCGGGCGCTCCGGGGACGCCAGGTTCGCTGATGATTAGCAACTGGTCGACGAATCAGGATGGATTCGACGCCGGCACGGGCGTGCCATCTTCGACGACATATGGCACGAACTTTTCGCAAGGCGCGCCACCGATTCTCGATCCATTTCCGGCGAATGCCAGCGGAAACCGCTTTAACGAGCCTATTGGGAGTGCGGCTGGAACCATGTACTATGTGGGACAAAGCCCGACAATCTACGACCACAACCTGGTGCCCGCGCGCGAGCAGCGCGGAGAGCTCAGCGTGCAGCATCAGTTTGGCTCATCCACCATGGTGGAGGTTGCGTGGGTAGCCTCGTTTGTAAGCAATGTTCCGATCAGCAAGAGCTATTCGTACACGCCGGCGCAGTTCTTCACAGACTGGCAGGGGATGCAGCCTAACTTCACTACGAATCAACTGCTGAGCAGCCAGGTTACCAATCCCTTCCAACTGGCGAATTTCAGCTCGATTGCCACAAGCAATCCGGCGGCATACAACATGATGTCGCTCGAAGGCTTCTTCACCTCCGCCACTACATCGGTCGGTTCACTTGTCCACGCCAATCCGCAGGGCGGGCTGTCCCAGTATCAATCGATGGGTAAGTCGAAGTTCCAGGAGCTTCAGATTAACGTTACGCGGAGATTTGAAAAAGGCTTCTCGCTGATGGCGGCTTACCAGCTCAACTATCAGCGCGACCGTGACTGGTTCCGGAATGGGTTCGATCCCTATCCGAGTTGGGAGCTTTCCAACAACAGTATGCCGTACAGGTTCACCGCGGAAGGCGTTTATGAGCTTCCTTTCGGGCGCGATCATCAGTGGGCGAATTCGGGATGGAAATCCGCTGTCTTTGGAGGATTCCAGCTTAACGCCACATACGAGGTATCGCCCGGCGCGTTGATCCCATTCGGCAGCGAGTGGTTTATCGGCAACATCACGGGGAGCAACATCAAGTTGAAGAACCCCGTTTACCACAACGATATTGTGGGCGGCAATAACTACGTCCAATGGCTCAACGTCGGCAACGTAGCTACAGCTTACAACAATGGAACCTGCACTTATAGCGGGCAAGGCTTTGTTACCAGCCCTCCGGGACAATGCCAGCCGAACTATAACCTGACGCAGTTCCCGCCGTTTGTTGCAGGAGTGCGTGCCAAGGGACCAAACCAGGTTCAGATGAGCGTGCAGCGAACCTTCCATATCTGGGACAGGGTGGGCCTTGAAACGCGGTTCGAGGGATATAACATCTTCAATCGCCAGGTCTTCTCGGCATTTCCTGATACTGCTCCGTGGGATCCGCAATTCGGGCAGATTAACGGCGATGGAGCGTCAAACGGATCTGGCAATGCACGCTGGATAGATATATCGGGCAAGATCCGGTTCTAACCACTTTCTCCGCTATCGCCGCCGGAAAATTTCATACCAGTCACATTTTGCAATAACGGGTATGTTATTTTCCGGTGGCGCGTTTTGGAGTTCCCGACTCGAAATATTCCAGTGGGGAAGAGTGACCTAATGGTCGCTCCTCCTGCTCGCAAGGCCATCAACTCTCCTCAATGCTTTTTACCAGTTGTCCTTGTTGCTAAAGAGCTTCGGAATCTAACTGACGATTGGGAGAGGTACTAGGCCATCTATCTCTTGCAGTCGAATTGAGAGGGTTGTGCACTCTCACGACCAGCATTTAGGACGTGAAACTTTCATTATTGGCATGTTAGTATTTTATAATCAATAGTTTATGCGGATATTGATTGTGGCGGTTTTGCGCCTACCGAGAGGTAAACGGCCTAAATTCGGACTGGCGAGCGCCAGATTTACCGATTTCCCCACTGACTAGCCATGGTACTGGTAGAACAAAACGACTCTCCCGGATCGGAACCAACGTAAATCTGCACGTAAATCTACGCGAACCTCATCATGCGTAAATTTACGTTCGAGCCAGTCCAGGGCATTTATGTTATCCGCCATAACGAGTCGCCGCCAACAGCATGACATAGTAAAATGCCGCGGTGTCGCGCTTTGGACCGACAGCAAGCCACTGGCTCTGTGCAATACGCTCTGCCTTTCCCCCGTGCTAGTTCCCGATCTTGCAGGTTTCTTTGTGGTACATCTCCCATTGGGCATACCACGATGTAGGGTCGAAAGCCGCAGCCGTGCCGCAGGCACCCTCGAAAATGAGTTCGCTTTGCTCGAATCCAAGCGCGCATAGAAACCGGCAGAACTCCGTTACGAATGTCTTCATGTCCGATTGTGACGAAACTCCGTCCGCACCGGTTTGGCGAGCAGATACGGCTGAACTCGACCGTGGAATGACATGAGTTGCGCAATAATCCAGAATTCGCGCGGTAGTTCCGCGGTTTGATTTCGCTAGTAGCAAGCGGATTTTTAAAAATAACTGTGCTGTATGCCACAAGCCGGACCGTACCGGATCGCCGGAGATTCCTTCGCTTATAGGTATTGAGCAGCGTTACAGTGCTCGCGATATTCCCGGCATCATCTTGCATGGGAATGGGCGCATGCCGGCCTTAAAGAATCCTTTGTAAAAAAATGCTGAATAAATTCAAAACCGGCACAATGCGCCTGATCTTCTAAGCCGGAATTAAGGTTGATTGGTTTGAATAGGTCTACTGCCGTCTCCCGGATCAATTACGTGACGTGTGACCTGTATTCCGGTGGGCGTAGATGTGTTCGCGAGTTGGAGATTCACGGAACGAGTGAGACGAATGAGAAATGACGCAAGCTCTCTTACGCAGGCTCACTGGCATACTGCGAAGCCAACTCATCCTTCAGCCAATCTGCTACGAAATCCAAGGAGCCCCATTATGTTGAAGTTGTCCGCAAATTCCATTCTTATCGGTTCTCTGCTGCTAGCACCTGTGGGCATGCAGTCCCTGCATGCCCAGGCCGCCGCGAAGGCCGCCTCCGAGCAGATTCAGGTCAACGCGTCTCTCGCACAATCGATTGTCGACAAGACGCTGGCGCGCCACAGCGATGAGATTGGCAAGCTGGGTATTCATGCGGTTCCTCCGGGTACGACGGATAACGTCATCATCGCCTGCAATATCCGCTCGAAGAATGGGAAGAAGTCTTCTCCCGCCGATCTCGAAAAGCTTGCCGAGGCCAAGCCTCTGGCCGCGCGCATCGACAAGGAGCAGATCTTCGATCTCCTGATTCCGATGACCGACGCGCATGGCGGTGATTTGAAAGGCGGATTTGTTGTGATGGAAGTTCCCTTCGCGAAGACGACCAGCGAAGAGGAAGCTCTCAAGATCGGCATTGCCATCCGCAATGAGATCCAGAAGCAGATTCCCAGCAAGGATGCTCTGTACCGCTAAACCTGTGCCGGCCAGGGGCGCGTATTGTGCGTATCCCTGGCTGGGTCCAGTCCACCTGCAGTCACAATGCAAATCAGACACAAAATGAGGAGAGACACCATGAAGCGCATTTCATCCTTTACGATCGCGATGACTCTGTTATGCGGTAGCGTCTCCGCATGGGCGGCGGACTATAAGGTCCAAACTCGTTATCCGATTACCGGCCAGGATGGCTGGGACTACATCAGCGTGGACAGCGGGGCGCGCAGGATTTACGTCTCGCATGGCGTGCGGGTGAATGTTCTGGATGCCGATACCGGAGCGCAGGTTGGCACGATTGAAGACACCCCCGGCGTGCATGGTATCGCCATTGCCGGCAAGTTGAAGCATGGCTTCACCAGCAACGGCAAGGAAGACAAGGTCACGATGTTCGATACCGGAACTTTGTCCGCTATCAAGAAGATCGATGTGGGCAAGGGGCCTGACGGCATCTACTTCAACGGAGAGACGCAACGGGTCTTCACGAACAACCACAAGTCGCATGACATTACCGCGATTGATGCCGCGACCGGCAATGTTGTAGGTACGGTGAACGTCGGCGGCGATGGAGAAGGCGCGGCTTCCAGCAAGAGCGGCCTGGTCTACGTTGCTCTTGAAGATAAGAACGAGATTGCGGTCTTTGACGCTAAGACGCTTGAGGTCAAGCAGCACTTTCCGCTCGAGAGCATCAAGGCTCCTACGGGTCTTGCCTTTGACGAGAAGAACAACCGTATCTTTGTCGGTGGCCACAACAAGACGATGGCGGTGCTGGATGCCGCTACCGGCAAGCAGATCATGACGCTGCCCACCGGAAGTGGCACGGACGCTGCGGGTTTCGACGCGAAGGATAGCTTGATCTTCTTCTCGAACGGTGAAGGTAACCTGACCGTGATTCAGCAGAAGAGTGCGGACGAGTATGTTGCGCTGGATTCTGTGACCACGCAGTCTGGCGCCAAGACGATGGCTTTTGACAAGAAGACCGGAAAGATCTTCTTGCCCACTGCCACGGTGAACGTAACTCCTGCTGCCGATCCGTCGCAGAAGCCGAAGAAGACCATCGTAGATGGCACCTTCTGCGTGCTTGTCGTCAGCAAATAACCGAAACGGCCGGGTGCATCCGCCGAAATTGAGAACAAAAAGAACAGAAGGAGAGAAACAATATGACATGGCGTCAGCGAATCACGCCAATTACGGCTATATTTGCATCTGTTGTCATTTTCGGCGGACTGTACCAGGGAATTCACGCGCAGGAAGCATCGCAAAAATTGGGGCCGGTTGGGCAGCAGGATGCCAAGCCTTCGAAGGCCATTCCGCCCGTCAACTCGGTGGTTGATCCGGGGATTATTCCGAGGCGGCAGTTCATTACGCCTGCTGGTTTGCAGAGCGTTTTTGAGAGCCGCGTCAATGGCGTTGCCTTCAATCAGGATGGCAGTGCCATCTACGCGGCTACGCTTGGGCAGACTGGCTCGCATATCTTTCAGATTGATCTGAAGAGCAATCGCATGACCGGTGTTGTTGACTCGGTGCTCAGCACGGGCATGCAGGGGCTGGTCTATGATCCCGTGACACATGCGGCCCTGATGAGCGGCATGCCGGGCGGTGCGAAATCGAAGAGCGCCGATGTGCAGCTTGCCACGATTGGCGATCGTAAGAGCTCGATTCTTGCGGAGAGCCTCGGTGAGCACCAGGCCGGGAGCGTTGCGCTTGGAGTCGAGAAGAACGCGCATGGCCAGCGGCTCGCGGTGGTCGCGCTTACGTTCAATGATGCGGCCGCGGTTGTCGATCTGGATACGAAGCAGGTGATCGCGAAAGTCAAGACCGGCATTGCGCCGTTTGGTGTTGCGGTCAGTCATGACAGCTCAGTAGCTTATGTCAGTAACTGGGGCGGGCGCTTCCCTAAGGCAGGTGAGCGGACAGCGGCCACGGGACCGGACGAGGGCGCCGACCAGATGCTGGTGGATGCGAATGGCCTGCCTTCGAGTGGCACGGTCACGCGTGTTGATCTGGTGACGGGCCAGGCGACGGCAAACATTGCAGTGGGTTTTCATCCTTCCGGCATGGCATGGGATGAGGAACGTAAGCGGCTGTATGTGGCGAACAGTAACTCGGACATGGTGTCTGTCGTGGATACGGTGGCGAACCGTGTGATTGAGACCATTGCC
>JAATFM010000172.1 GCA_015655195.1 Terriglobales bacterium | reverse complement strand
CCCGAGTCGAGCGCGTGAACCTTTTCGTCCTCGGTATCGCGAACGGTCAGCATCAGCACAGGCAGGCGCTGCGAGGCGGCGCGAATGCGGCGCAGAGTTTCGAGGCCGCCGATGCCGGGCATGTTTACATCGAGCAGCACCACGTCATAAGGCTCGGCGCGCAGCATGTCGAGAGCAATTTCGCCGCGCGGCGCTTCGGAAACCTCAAAGCCCAGCTCGGCCAGCGGAGGCCGCAATGCGCGGCGAATCGCCGGTTCGTCGTCCACTACCAAAACGCGGAGCGGGGTGGTCTGCGTCATACCGCAATGCTCCTCTCGTGACTGGCGGCTGCTCTGGCCGCTGCTTTTCCCTTCGACTGAGCTGGCTTTGCCAGTTCCGATTGAACGGATTCCAGTCCGTCCGGCTCCGATTTGGCCGCAGCCAACAGCGGAATAGCGGCGAAAAACGTTGTGCCTTCCTGCTCGCCGCTTGAAACCCACACCGAGCCGCCATGCGCCAGCGCCACGCGCTTGGCCACGGAAAGCCCGATGCCTGTTCCGGGAGCGCGCTCCGCGCCCGCCGCCGAGCGGTAAAAACGCTCAAAGATGCGCTCGCGGTCGACCTGAGAAATTACCGGGCCAAAGTTTCGCACGGAAAAGATCGCCTCCTCGCCGGAGCTCTCGGCGCGCAGCGTAATCGGCGTGCCCGGATCGGCGTACTTGGCGGCGTTCTCCGCATACTGCGCCAGAAGCATGGAGAGCAGCCGCGCATCAGCGACGAGTGTCAGGTCGCTTTCTGGCAGTTCTACACGCAGGTCGCCGGCCCGGCCGGCCACAAGCGCCGCGGCCTCTTCGAGCAGCGTGGCCGCGGAGATCGAAGAGAATTGCAGCTCGAAGCCTCGCCCGCCGCCCGCGCCGTCCGCGGCCAGCCGCGCCGTTCGCAGCAGCTTTGTAGTCAGATCGCTCAGGCTCTGCGCCTGCTCGTCGATCAGCGCAACGAGATCGGCCTGCGCCGGCGTGAGCTTTCTCATCTCCGCCAGACCGCTCGCGGCCACGCGAATCGCCGTCAGTGGCGTCTTGTAGGCGTGGGCCAGTCCATCCAGCACGGCGGTACGCATCCGCTCGGCCTCGCGCTCGGCTTCGATGCGGATCTCGTTTGCCGTGGCGCGGTAGCGGTCGAATGTGATGGCGGCAATGTCGGCAATCGCGTCATTGACCAGCGGCGAGGTTTCGCCGCGCAGCGCCAGGCTGCCAATAGGAACCGCGCCCAGCCGCAACACGCGCCGGCTCACTCCCGTGGATGGATCGTCGGAGGTTGTCTCAAAATGAAAAACGTTCTGCGCCATCTCCGTAGGATCGGTGCGCCACTGCCCGGCCTGGTAAACGGCGTGCAACTCGCGGTCAAAAATTGCCACCGCGTCCACCGGAAAGATTTCGCGAATCAGCTCGGCCAGCCGCGGGCCCGGTTCCGCGTGCAGATCGAGTTGCAGCGTGCGGTGCGTCAGCTCGTAGAGGCTTCCGGCTTCACTACAAGACTCGCTTCCGGCACCATCTGCGGCCGGCTGCCACCAGCCTGCCGCGCGCAGCCCCTGCGCAGCCCGCCGCGTGCCCGAGTGAGACTGCGATTCGCGCGTCTGCGGTCCGATTGCCGGATCACGCATTGGTACAGGAAACCCTGACAAAACCGCCCCCTGCAACTCCGCCGCGGCGCATCGGAACAAAACGCCGGGCACTCTGGTTCTTCTACTTATTTCAACTGGTTGATCTTGAAAAAGCTCCGCGAACGCAGTCGGGATGCGAACCGTTCGGGGGATGGAAACGGTAACATGAAAGGATTGTAACAGGCTCCCTTATCACATCCTTACGGACATGCGCCCCGTAGGGCGATTCCTGACGCCCCGCACATTGCGTCTTTATGCCTCCGCGCAAAATCCTTTGTCCCCGACAACGGTAATGTCCTGATTTCCTTTCGCCTTTCCCTCCGGGGCTAAAGCCCCTGTCGTTTCGCGACGATCCACGGCACGGCTAAAACCGCGCCCTTCAAAACAAGGACAAATCAGCCCCCTCCCCGTTTCACATTGTTATTCTGTTTTTGACATTACCTTGAAGTCCGGCGCGCAGGCGTTCCCGCTGGTTTCTTATGCCGTCCTTACGCACCGAACCCTAGACTAAGTAGTTCGCACAACCTCTGTTCCGCACCAGAAGGAGATCCATGCCGATTGAGTACCGCAACTTTCTGGCTCTTCCCTACGAAGAGCTGGAGGAGAAGAACCTCGAAGCCAAATCCGACCGCATCAACCGTGTTTCCAGTGACGAAATCCGCGAGAAGCGCCTGAAATACCTGGCCGACGAGAAGCGCATCAAGGCCGTGACCGTGCTCTTCTCCGACCTCGAAGGCCGCCTCCACCTGCTCGACTACGACAAGAAGTTCCTCCTGGGCAGCTACGAGAACCTCACCTTCGACGGCTCCTCGATCCGCGGCTTTACCGCGCAGAAGGAGAGCGACCTGCGCCTCGGCATCGACTGGAGCGCCTTCTACTGGGTTCCCGCGGACGTATTCGGCAACGGCAAGGTGCTCGTCTTCGGCGAGGTCATCGACAAGGACGGCACGCCCTACGCCGGCGATCTGCGCGGCGTGCTCAAGGCATACTCCGCCAGGCTCTTTGCGGAAAAAGGCTACACGCTCAACGCCGCCAACGAGATCGAAGGCTTTCTCTTCGCTGGCAAGGATGCCGAGAAGAACTTCCACCTCACCGGCAAGTTCGACTACGTCAACTCCGGCGGCTACTACCACTCGCTCCCGCTCGACCCGCTACGCCAGTTCATTGACACTGCCGCGGAAGTGCAGCGCGCCATGGGCTTCCAGAACGAGAAGGACCACCCCGAGGTCGCGCCCAGCCAGTTCGAGATCAACTACGGTTACGGCGAGGTCGTTGCTGCCGCCGACCAGATTCAGCTCTACAAGCTGCTCACCCGCCAGATCGCCAACAACATGGGCATGACGGCCAGCTTCCTGCCCAAGCCCGTCGTGGGCGTGAACGGCTCCGGAATGCACCCCAACGTCTCGATCACGCAGAACAACGCGAATCTGATGTGGGGTGAGAACGGCGGAGAGAGGCTCTCCGAGTG
>JAATFM010000199.1 GCA_015655195.1 Terriglobales bacterium | reverse complement strand
GAACGGAATCGACATCACGATTCAGAATGTCTTTGAAGGCATCGGCTCGTATGCCGCGGGGCGCATCGACGATGCGGGCCTTGAAGCTCTCGAAGCGAATGCCTGCCCCGGTGCGGGCGCATGTGGCGGGCAGTTCACGGCGAACACCATGGCAATGTCGGGTGAGATTCTCGGCATCTCGCCAGTTCAGCTTTCCGGCGTGCCTGCAACCTCCGGCGACAAGTACGCGGCAACGCGCGAGGCGGGCAAGATTCTGATGGATGCGGTGCGGGCCAATCGTCGGCCTTCGCAAATCATTACGCGCAAGTCGCTCGAAAACACGATTGCCAGCGTGGCGGCGAGCGGCGGATCGACGAATGCCGTGCTGCACCTGCTCGCGATCGCGAAGGAGATTGGCATTGAGTTGTCGATTGACGATTTCGACGCAATCAGCAAGCGGACGCCATTCATCTGCGACCTGACTCCTGCTGGCAAGTACGTCGCGAAGGACTACCAGGCGGCGGGAGGCTCGCGACTGCTGGCCAAGCGGCTCATCGAAGCTGGCCACGCGGACGGATCGACACTGACGATCAGCGGCAAAATGCTGGCCGAAGAAGCGGCGCTGGCCGTTGAGACGCCGGGGCAGGTTGTGATTCACACCTTTGACAATCCCATCAAGCCTACGGGCGGCCTCGTGATTCTCAAGGGCAATCTTGCGCCCGAGGGTTGCGTGATGAAGATTGCAGCGGCGAATCGTGTGGAGCATCGCGGCCCGGCGCGTGTCTTTGATACGGAAGAGGCGTGCTTCGAGGCTGTACAGTCGGGCAAGATCAATCCCGGCGATGTGCTGGTGATTCGCTACGAAGGCCCCAAGGGCGGGCCGGGAATGCGCGAGATGCTTCAGGTGACGGCAGCTATCTCGTCGAACGCTGAACTCAGCGCTCACGTCGCGCTGCTCACAGACGGACGTTTTAGCGGAGCGACACGCGGGTTTACTGCGGGGCACGTAGCGCCGGAGGCCTTTGTTGGTGGACCGATCGCGGCGGTGCGCGAGGGCGATTCAATTCACTTCGACATTCCGAACCGCACGCTGACGCTGGAAGTGAGCGAGGAAGAGATTGCCGCGCGGCTCAAGGGCTTTACTCCGCCCGCGCTGCGCTGGCCGAAGGGCGTCTTTCGCAAGTATGTGGACCGTGTTACGTCGGCTTCGGTTGGAGCGACAACGTAAGAAGCGGCTTTTAACTGAGAGCTAACAGCTATTAGCTTTTCATGCTGGATTGAGTGTCGTGCTATCCCACCCTAGCGGCAAAAACAAAAACGCCGCGAGGGTGGGGCACCCGGCAATAGCTTGCTGATGCGAAAGGAGTCCGTGATGGAGACCAATACCAATTCGCTTTCTGCTGCGCCAGCGATGCTGACCGGCTCGGAGATTCTCTGGGCTACGCTTGTGGGCGAGGGCGTGACGGATGTCTTCGGCTATCCGGGCGGGGCGATTCTGCCAGCGTATGACGCGCTGCGGAAGTTCCCTATCCGGCACATTCTGGTGCGGCACGAGCAGGGCGCGGCACACATGGCGGACGGCTACGCGCGCGCATCGGGCAAGGTTGGCGTGGCGATTGCGACGAGCGGTCCCGGCGCGACGAATCTTGTGACAGGCATTGCCACGGCGATGCTGGACTCGATTCCGATGGTCTGCATCACGGGCAATGTTTCGAGCAAAGTGCTGGGCACGGACGCTTTTCAGGAAGTGGACATTACCGGCGTCACGCTCCCCGTTACGAAGCACAATTTTCTTGTGAGCCGCGCCGAAGAGATTGCGCCGGCGATACGGCAAGCGTTTCAGATCGCAAAGTCGGGCCGGCCGGGGCCAGTGCTTGTCGATATTACGAAGGACGCGCAGCAGGCCACAGCGCGCTTCGACTTTGAAGCCGCGCAGCCGAAGCCTTATCGTCCGCACCCGATGCTGAAGGTTGAGACTGACGGACTCTCCGCCGCAGCGGAGTTAATTCGCGGCGCAAAGAAGCCGGTGATTCTCGCTGGCCACGGCATCATGCAGTCAGGCGCAATGGAGCAAGTACGAGCGCTGGCCGAGCGGGCGCAGATTCCCGTTGCGATGACGCTGCTCGGCATTGGCGGCTTCCCTGCCTCGCATCCGCTGAATCTGGGCATGATGGGAATGCACGGCGAGGCATGGGTGAATGACGCAATTCAGAATGCCGACCTGCTGATCGCCTGCGGAATGCGCTTCGACGACCGCGTGATCGGCACGCCGCACACCTACGCAACCAAGGCAAAGAAGATTCACATCGAGATTGACCCCGCCGAAATCAACAAGAACATCAAGGTTGATGTGGCGCTGGTGGGCGATCTGCGCGAGGTGCTGGAACAACTGCTTCCACGTGTCAGTTCTGGAAAGACGGGGCAGCATAGCGGCGCATCGGCGTGGCTCAAGTCGATTGAGGCGAGCAAGGGCGAGAGCGCAGTGCGCGATATGAAGAACCTGCCAGACTTGGGGCATCTTTACGCGGCCCATGTGATGCACGATCTTTGGCGCATCACCGGCGGCAACGCGATTGTGGCGACCGACGTGGGCCAGCATCAGATGTGGGAGGCGCAGTACTTCCACCACGAGCATCCGCGCTCGCTTGTCACCTCGGGCGGCTTGGGCACGATGGGCTTTGCGCTGCCCGCCGCGATTGGCGCCAAGGTGGCCTGCCCCGATAAGGAAGTGTGGGTGATTGCCGGCGACGGCGGCTTCCAGATGACGGCGGCGGAGCTGGCGACGATCCGGCAGGAAAATCTCAAGATCAACATTGCGATTATCAACAACGGTTATCTCGGCATGGTGCGGCAGTGGCAGGAGTTCTTCTACGACCGCAACTATGAATCGACGCCGCTGGTGAGCCCGGATTTTGTGAAGCTCGCCGACGCGCATGGCATTGCAGGGCGTGCGGTGAAGACGCGTGGTGAACTGGCCGCTGCTGTTGAAGAGGCTCGCACGCACAATGGGCCGTTCCTGCTGAACTTCCTCGTCGAGCAGGAAGATTCGGTCTACCCGATGATTCCCGCGGGAAGCGCACTGCACGAAATGATTCGCAGGCCCGGACACAATCCACTCGTCGAGACTCCAGACGATTTGTAAGAGCAAGAGGCTAGGATGCTGCACACATTTGTTTCCTATGTTGAAGACCGTCCGGGCGTGCTGACGCGTGTTGCGTCTCTCTTTCGGCGGCTGAATATCAATATCATCTCGGTCACGGTGGGGCATAGCGAGCGCGCGGGGCTTTCGCGGATGACGCTGGTCTGCGAGGCATCGGCGGAGGCCGGGCATCGCATTCGCGCCAGCCTCTACAAGCTCGAAAATGTTATCGAGGTGGACGACATTGCCGGCGCGCCGACGGTCACGCGGGAGCTGGCGCTCATCAAAGTCACGGCCACGCGGCACAACCGCTCGGCCATCTTCGAGCTGGCCGAGGTCTTTCGCGCACGCATCGTCGATCTCACCGCCGAGTCGCTGATGATCGAGATGACGGGCGTCGAGAGCAAGATCGAAGGGCTCATCCAGGTGCTGATCGACAGCGAGCATGAGATTCTGGAAATTTGCCGCAGCGGCAAGATGACAATGCGCCGCGGACATCACACCAGTCGCGTGCTGAAGGCAATGGGAACAGGCGATGCGGAGCCGCCCGAGCAAGAGGCAGCCCAAGAGGCGGACGCCGAGCCGGAGTAAACTCAACAGTTCGCAAAATTTCAAGCCGGGCGAGCAGCAGTGGCCCAATGATTTCAACCCTGTAAATGCAAAGGAAAACGAGAGACACAATGGCGAAGACTTATTACGATCACGCAGCAGACCTTTCTCTGATTCAGGCCAAGAAGGTGGCCATCATCGGCTACGGCTCGCAGGGCCACGCGCACGCGCTTAACCTCAAGGACTCCGGCGTGCAGGTAAAGGTGGGCCTGGCTGCCGGCTCCAAGTCGATTGCCAAGGCGCAGAAGGCTGGCCTCGAAACGGCCACCGTTGCCGAGGCCACGAAGTGGGCCGACGTGGTGATGATTCTCACCCCCGACCAGACGCAGGCCAAGCTGTATGACGAAGAGATTGGGCCGAATATCAAGCCCGGCACGCTGCTACTCTTCGCGCATGGCTTCAACATTCACTTTAAGACCATCATCCCTGACGCGGGCATCGACGTGGCCCTCGCCGCACCCAAGGCTCCGGGGCATCGCGTGCGCGAGGTCTTTACTGAGGGCGGCGGCGTTCCGGGATTGATCGCCGTGCACCAGGACCCGACCGGCACGGCGCACGCGCTGACTCTGAGCTATCTCAAGGGCATCGGCTGCACGCGCGCCGGAGTGCTCGAAACGACATTCAAGGAAGAGACCGAGACGGACCTCTTCGGCGAGCAGGCGGTACTGTGCGGCGGCGTGAGCGCGCTTGTCAAGGCGGGCTACGAAACGCTCACCGAAGCCGGCTACCAGCCGGAGAGCGCGTACTTCGAGGTGCTGCATGAGCTCAAGCTGATCGTGGACCTGATCTACCGCGGCGGCCTCGCCTACATGCGCTACTCCATCAGCGACACCGCCGAGTGGGGCGACTATGTGAGCGGCCCGCGCGTGATTAACGATGAGAGCAAGAAGGCGATGAAGGCGATTCTCACCGAGATTCAGGACGGCACTTTTGCCAAGCGCTTCCTCGCCGACCAGAGCTCGGGCCGCAAGGAGTTTCTCGCCTTCCGCGAGGCCGAGGCCAAGCATCCGGTCGAGATTGTCGGCAAGCAACTACGCGCTTCCATGCCGTTCCTCGATCCGGTAACGGTGGAGGAAGTGGCGAAGACGCGGTGAGACATAGCAAAAAAAGAACAGGCCGGGGAACGAATGTTCCCCGGCCTGTTCTTTTTTTGCTAAGACTGCCGTACTCGAACACGCGATTTGACGGCCAACTCGTCTGGATGAGTGCATTGGGCTGATGTCAACAGTTGAGTGCTGTACACATGACATTCCTGAACACTGGCCGACTTCATGGGACCTATCCGAGGAGCAGCGTGGAATCGGGTGTGCTTCCTGATTGTCGACGTCCAGCAGCTATCGTGCAAATTGGGATCACTGGTGATATTCACACCAATTAGCGAACTGCGCGACTTCATCGTTCCGCGTTTGCCCAAACAGAACAGACTAGTGGAAGAGGAGCCCCGGCAGCTTCCGATTCGCAGTAGCTGCAAACACGTTTGCGGAACATCAGGGGATTTGACAGAATTTTCCAAGCGCACGATCTGCTGCTTCTCAGGGCAACCGGTCGTACATTCCCTTGGCACACGAGGACACATTTCCAGGACGGTGAGCGCGGACGCGCCGGCCAGCAGTGTGAGAATGCGACGCCTGGAAATTGTTATTACTCGCCTGCCGATGCCGCTTTCTTGTGCTCCACGAAGATGTGTGCTTGATGACAGCTCACACACGTCTTGCCTTTCATGAATGGATCGGACTTCAGTTGTGCCACCTGATCGCTGTGACAGGTGTCGCATGCGCTTAACGCCGGCTTGCCCGCGAAGTCCTTTGCTGTTGTCTCGCCATGGCATGCGGTGCATTCGACACCGTTGGCGCCATGCGGGCTGGCTTTCCATTGGTCATACACCACCTTATGGCAGCTGGCACAGGTATCCCCGGCTGGAATCAGCCGATGGTATATATGCGTGGCTTGATCCTGCTGAGCAATGGCAGGTTGGACGGCAGCAGCCGAAAAGAGAAAAACGAGCAGGGCGGAACCGAACATATACGCGCGGAAACGATTCATGGAAAGGTTCTCCTGAGTGCTGCGTTCCAGCATCGAATCGGCGGTGCCTGCCGATCAGTGATACGTATCACTGATCGCCGGAATGCGATCTTCGCACTGGCCGCGAGGTCTGCCGAATGAATGGTCACAGACCTCGCTTGATACCGCTGTCTGTCACTACGGTCGTGCAAATTCACGCGCTGTGATGGCTCGTCGATCTCGAAGTTCGCTACTACTTTTTGCAGATCGGCGGCTAGCTCGGCGAGGTTTTTGCACTCCTGCGCGGAGCGGGTGGCGCCGCGAACAGACTGCTCGGCCATTTTCAGGATTTCGTGCATGTTTTCACCTAGCCGCTCGGTGGCGGTGCTGGCAATGTGCGCGATCATCTGGTTCTGCATCTCGGCGGCGCGCTCGGCAAGGCTGCGAACCTCTATACATTATCGGTCGCCGGAGCAGCGGGCCTGAGGAGAATACAGCACTTTTGGCGTTTTTGGTGTATCTTGAGCATCTCAGGGGCTGAACCCGCGGCACCCGCGGCTGGGCTATGATTTTCTCTGCTGGACAATGGAGGTTCGTTCCAAATGCCGTCATCCCAGGCCGCCAATCCGCCCGCATTGCCCACGCCCGCCGAGGAGATTGCGGCAGCACTTGAGCGGCTTGTGCCGTTGGCCGGACTCAGCCAGGAAGAACGCCTCTGGCTGGCGCAGCATGGCGAGGAGTTGGTTGCCGAGCCGGGCGACACGCTCTTTGACGAGGGCGAGCCGGCGGACCGCATGGTGATCCTGCTCAAGGGCGAGATTCATGTTTACCGGCAGTATGGCGGCCCGGTGTCGTTGTTCATCGGGCGCGTGCATCCCATTACGGGACTGCTTCCCTACTCGCGGATGAAGACCTTCGGCGGGCAGGGCGTGGCGGTGGCGCAGGTTTGGGCGCTGACTGTCCGCAGGGAACTCTTCCCGGAGATGCTGGCGGCGATTCCCACCATGGGCAAGCGCACCGTGGGCGTGATGCTGGACCGCGTCCGTGAGGTGACGCGCATCGAGCAGCAGGCGGAAAAGCTGACGGCCCTGGGCAAGCTGGCCGGGAACCTGGCCCATGAGCTGAACAATCCCGCGTCCGCGGCGCAGCGGGCGGCGGCAAACCTGGTGACAGAGCTGCGCGCCAACCGGGAAAACCGCTTCCGGCTGGTGAATCTCTGCTTGGGCGAAGACCTGGTGCGACGCGTGGAGGCGTGGGAGCAGCACATTCTGAGCCGAACTCCGGCGCAGGCCCAGGAGCAACTCATGGAAAATGCCGCGGATGCGATTGCCCGCGAGGAGGAGTTGCGCGTCTGGCTCGTTGCCTTGCCCTGCGATACGGCGTGGGAGGTGGCTCCGCCGCTGGCCGAGCAGGGCGTGACGGTGGCCGATCTCGACGAGCTGAACTCGATGCTGCATCCCGAGGCTACCTCCGTCACTCTTGAGTATTTCGTGCGCTACCTGCGGTCGCGGCGGTCGGTCGAGACGCTGATCCACTCGACGGCGCGGATCTTTGACCTGATCTCTGCCATCAAGGATTACTCCAACATGGACCGGGCACCGATTCAGGAGGTGGATGTGCCGGCCGGCCTCGACGCCACGGTGCGGATGCTGCAGTCACGGATGGACGATATTACGGTGGTGCGCGAGTATGAGCCCGACCTGCCGGCGATCAACGCCTACAGCGGCGAGTTGAACCAAGTGTGGACGGCGCTGATCGAGAACGCGCTCGACGCCATGAAAGGCATCGACCGGCCCGGCTGCCTGCGGCTGGTCTGCCGCATGGAGGGCGAACTGCTGCTGATCGAGATTCACGACAATGGCCGCGGCATTCCGCTGGAGCTAAAGGACCGCATCTTCGAGCCATTCTTTACCACCAAGGCGCCGGGCGAAGGGCTGGGCCTCGGCCTCGATAACGCCATGCGGATTGTACATATGCACCGCGGGCTGCTGGGAGTGCGCTCGGAGCCGGGAGATACCTGCTTCCGGGTGCGGCTGCCGGTAGAGCAATTCCAGGCGTATTAGAGCATTTCTGTGATGGTATAGAGTGTCGGGTGTCCCCCTAGCCGCATAATTGTTTTTGCAGCTAGGGGGGGATACAAAGCTCCCCCCCACAGCAATAGGAGAACTGCTCTAAACACAGTGGTCAGAAGGAGACGTCTGCCGGTTGCGTCACGCGCATGACGGACTGGTCGCCTGTCATTTTCTTCCAGGCGGCGCGGATGGCTTCGATCTTGTCGCGGTTGGGCTGCGTGTCGGGATAATCGATGATGAGGCACTTCGAGCGCAGGCGCTCCGGCGCGGTCTGGTCCTTTCCCTGCCACTGGCCGTAGACATCGAGGACGCTGAGACCATCCGGGAAGCGGGGCGAGACCTCGCGGTCGAGAAACTCATGCCAGTGCTCCTCGGAAACTCCCTGTTCAGGATGGTCAGCGAGGCCCAGGCCGAAGTAGAGCTTGGTTTCCACCCAGCCACCGGTGCGCCCAGGGTGGGCCGGGTCGCCGGAAAGCGTGGAGGAGATAGCCGGAGCGGTCGAGTTCGAGCTGGTGGCGGGCTGATGAGCGGCGCAGCCGGTAAGTATGAGGGCAAGCACAACAACGGGCAGGATGGGTCGTACGATCTCGCCCAAGGCACAAAAACAAGAACGCGACGCGGGTGGGGCACCCGGTTGGAGGACTTGCGCCGTCCCACTCCTGCACCAGAAAAAAGGCGTAAGGATAGGGCGCGGAATGAATGCCGATCCTCGGCCAGAATGGGCCGGATACGCTGTGGAAAACGAGACGCGGGGCACGGGGAAAACCTACTTTTCCACTTCCACACCGCGCCAGAAAGCTATGAATCCTTTGATCTTGCGGGCGGCCGGCTTGGGGTCGGGATAGTACCACGCAGCATCCGGGTTCTCCTGCCCGTCTACGAGCAGGCTCATATAACGGGCCTGCCCCTTCCAAGGGCAGGTGGAGGTGCTGCTGGAGGGGCGGAAATACTCCCGCTTGATGCTGGACTCGGGAAAATAGACATTTCCTTCCACGACTTCGGTCGCATCGCTTTCGGCAATCACTTTGCCGTTCCAGATTGCTTTTGCCATCGGCTTATCCAATTCGACGAACTGTCTGCCGCCGGCCATGAAGCTGCCGGCGGCGGAGTCCATACGACATTAGCAGAAGTTGGCCGATGGGTCGAGAGTTGGCCTGCGGAAAAGCCCGACGGGAACCAAAGTTGCGAACCAGGACTGCCGCCTACTTGGCCTCGGCAATGGCGGTGATGTGGACGGACTTCTTATCCGTATCGGCGGTGGCCGTAACATCCACCTTGGCACCGTAAAAGCCCTTCACCGAGTCGGGGTTGTCGATTGCGTAAACGGTTTTGCTGTCGGCATCCACAAAGACCGGGGCAGAGCCGCCTTCAATGCACTTCTTGGCACAGGCCGCTCCGGTGCCGGCGTGCTTGGCGCCGCACATGGAGTCGGAGATGTAGCCGGTGAGCTTCGAGTCCGCCGCAAAAGCGGTGGCGGCGGCAAAGGAAAGAACGGCAGCAGCAAGAACGAGTGAGCGTTTCACTTCAGACCTCCGGGGTGGGTAAATTGCGTGCGTTCCCATCATGCTCCCACGAGGGGCGTCCGGGCAAGTGCGGGCGGTTCGCACGGTTTGTGCGCTGCGCCACCCTCACGGCAAAAGCAAAGACGCCGCGAGGGCAGAGCACGGGAGGGTTTACGACTTCGCAGGGTAGGCGTATTGCGGCGCAGCGCTGGGGGCGGCCTTCATCCGAGCGCGCAGGCCCTCGGCATTTTTTCGCGCAGCTTCATAGCGGTTTGCGGCGGCCGGAAAGCGTTTGACCAGCTCAGAGGTGTTGGACATGAAAAACGGATTGCGCTGGCGCATCTCCTCGATAAAGGGATCGTACTTGGCGAGGAGCAGCAGGCCCTCCTGGTTGCAGTCGATGAAGAGTTCCGCGGAAAGCGTGCCATGCAGCACCAGCGCCGCGGCCATCTCCCAGTACGAATTGACCTGGCGGACGAAGGGGTTTTGCGGATGAGAGGGAGTGGCAGCGACGGCGAGGTAGTCGGCGACGCTGGCAGGCCAAAATTCGCCGATAACCCAGGCACGCGCCTGGCGCATGACGGGCTCGCGGCGCAGGTCATAGAGCTTAAGAATAATGTCAGCGTCGGAAGGATTGGCGAGATTGCTTTCCATAAAGAGCCTCTGCCGAGGATAGTAACCGATGCGGGCGGGATGGCTAATGATGCAGCTCACGCTTCCAACATGCCCGGCGCGGTAGAGGAACCTCAGTCCGAACTCGATCCCCTGCTCCAGCTCCTGCCACGGGCTGGCTGGCAAAGTGGCCCGCGGCGCTTATTTAAACGGCGGGAATCTTCGCCCGGCTAGCGGGCTTGCCAGCAGCAATGGCGAGGCGCCGGGCTTCCAGCTCTGCGTCGGTATAAAAGCGGCCGGATTGATCGAGGGTACCATCGGCAATCTGGCGATCGACTTCTTCAAGGGCGCGCCGCATAGCCTCGTGAATCTCTTCGGATGTCATGTGTTTCATTGAGCTATCCCTTCAATTACGGCCCAGCATTCCTCATCCAAAATCTGAATGGCGCCACCATTTCGCCTCGCAGCAATCAAGCGGCGCTGCTTATCGGAATTATCGTAGATTTCGGCCTCATCCGCCAGTGACAGATAGAGGTGGCGCATGTTGGATACGCCGGCCTTATACCGGCGATAGATCGCATCCGTAGGGATGTGATGGCCACCCTGGAGCACGCGTCTTGCGACACGCTCGATTGAATACTCCGGAGATGGAAGCCAGAAATAAAATAGAGTGATGCGCCAGCCATCCCGCCTGCATTGTTCCAACAAGCGAAGATAGGACTTGCCGGAACAGGTGGTTTCAAAGGCGAAGCTGTGGCCTTGACGATTCAGATCGCGCATCTGCTCAATGAAAACACGGCCCGCCGCCAGAGCTGCGGAATCGGGATTGTGCGGCGCAATCTCACGTGCGATCTCGTCGGCATTTAAGAATACGATACCGTCCAAAATGTCACGCAGTAGAGCGCGGGCCGCAGTGGTCTTCCCTGCCCCATTCGGCCCGCCGATGATAACGATCTCTTTTTCGCCCATTCTGCTCTTATCGGCAGATTACGCCGGCTGCAGTTCCTTCTTCTCTTCCCCTTCTGCGACCGGACCGTGGGTCTCGGCTGTCGGCGGCGGAGGTGCGTCGCCGATGCGGCGCGAGTAGTGGTAGGCCGCAACGCCGGTTGGCTCGGGCTCGGCGGATTTCTTGCCGCGCTTCTTCGCTACGGGAGCTTCCTTTTCAGCCGGCTTGTCTGAGGGCTTCTCGGGGCGGTTGGGGCAGACGAGATAGACGCCGTCCTTGAAGGTGCGCTCCACGAGATACGCGTTGCCGCAATCGGGACACTTCTCCGCCACGGGCTTGTAATTCGAGGTGAAGTCGCACTTCGGATAGTTGGTACAGCCCCAGAAGAGATTGCCGCGGCGCGCCTTACGCTCGGCAATGTCGCCGGTGCCGCATTTGGGGCACTTCAAACCCTCGATGAGGTTCTGCTTGACGTACTTGCACTTGGGGTAGCCGGAGCAGGAGACGAACTCACCGTAAGCTCCCTGGCGCAGCACCAGCGGCTTGCCGCACAGCGGGCATGCCTCACCCGTGGGCTGCGGCGCGCTCTGCTTCTGCTGCTGCTTCTGGCTCAGCTTGCGGAAGGTCTTGCAGGGCGGGTCCGCATTGTAATCCGGGCAGGCGAGGAACATTCCGAAGGGGCCGCGGCGCATAATCATCACCTTGCCGCAGTTCTCGCAGTACTCCTCCTGCTCGGTGGCTTCCTGCGCCTCGGGCGTGTTCAGGTCGGGCTTGTTGGCGGTGTTCTCCTTGGTGAAGGTGCAAGAGGTCGGGTCCTTCTTGTTGTAGGCCGAGCAGGCATAGAAGCTGCCGAACTTGCCCCACTTCAAAACCAGCGGAGAGCCGCAGAGCTCGCACTTTTCGTCCGTGAGAACCTCCATGCGCTTGATGCTCTCCATGTGCTGCTCGGCCTCTTTAAGCTCATCCTCGAAGTAGCTGTAGAAGCCCTTGAGCAGATCGGTCCACTTCTCCTTGCCGTCTTCGATGTCGTCGAGCTCAGTTTCGAGCTTCGCCGTGTATTGCGTGTCGAAGATGTACGGAAAATTCTTCACCAGCAGGTCGCAGACCACCATGCCGATCTCCGTGGGATAGAAGCGGCTGGCAATCTTCGTCACGTACTCGCGATCCTGAATCGTGTTGATGATCGACGCATAGGTGGACGGGCGGCCGATACCGCGCTCTTCCAGCACCTTTACCAGCGACGCTTCGTTGTAACGCGGCGGCGGCGAGGTGAAGTGCTGCTCGGGCAAAAGCTCGTCCTTGATGAGCGTCTTTACACCGTCGAGAATCGGCAGCTTGTTCTTCGACTCGTCCTCGTCGTCGGACTTGTCTTCGGCGACCTCGTAGACCTTGAGGAAGCCGTCAAAGCGCAGGACCGAGCCGGAGACGCGGAAGTCGTAGGTCTTGCCGGATTTCTTCGAGACGGCTGCAATTTTCGCAGTAGTAACGTCGAAGACCGCGGGCGTCATCTGCGAGGCGACGAAGCGCTGCCAGATGAGCCGGTAGAGCTTGAGTTGCTCGTCGGTCAGATATTTCGCAATCGACTCCGGCGTGCGCGAGGCATCCGTGGGACGAATGGCTTCGTGCGCGTCCTGCGCTTCCTTCTTGCCCTTGTAGACATTGGGCGAGGCGGGTAGATACTGCGAGCCGAGATTCTTGCCGATCCACTCGCGGGCCGCAGTCACGGCCTCAGGCGCCACGCGCGGTGAATCCGTTCTCATGTAGGTAATGAGACCGGTAGTGCCTTCGGCGCCAAGATCGATGCCTTCATACAAACGCTGCGCCACGCCCATGGTGCGGCGCACGTTGAAGCCGAGCTTG
>JAATFM010000294.1 GCA_015655195.1 Terriglobales bacterium | reverse complement strand
CGCCTCGCGAAGCACGGCAAGCGCCTGAGGAACGTCGCGCGGCGGACCCCATACGCGCTTCTCGCCATCCTGCCCGGCAAGCTGCATTGCGCCATAGCCTATGCGATGCACGGTCAGATCCGTGCCAGGGAAGGTAAACGCACCGCCAAGATTGATTTGCTGTGTCATAGTATCTCCTTGAATATTGAACGTTGGAAAATCGGGTAGCGGTGCAGTTTGGAAGGAAGCATTCCCTCGGGGGCTAAAGCCCCGTTCGGTTTGTTGCGCTTAACGTACGGGCTGAAGCCCGTACCTTTTAAACTGACCCATTACCGAAAATCGAAGATTCGCAGGAAATCTCTGCGTACAATCTCTTAGATGAAGAAAACTTCAGTTTTGGAGTTCGCATTTGCCGCGCCGCCCTGCACCTTCACTAACCCCGCGTAAATCGCCCGTTCAGACGCGCTCCGCCTCCACCGTGGAAGCTATTCTTCAAGCCACCGTTCAGGTTTTGCTCAAAGACGGAAAGGAACGGCTCACCACCAGCCGCGTCGCCAAGCGCGCCGGCGTCTCCGTGGGAACCCTCTACCAATACTTCCCCAACAAAAGCGCGCTGCTCCAGGCCGCCTTGCGCCTCCACCTGGAAGAAGTCGCCGGCGCCGTCGAGCACGTCTGCCGCGAACAGGCGGGCCGCCCACTCCTCGTAATGACTGTGACTCTCATTGACGCCTTCTTTGCGGCCAAGATGCGCGACGCAAAGACCAGCGCGGCCCTCTACTCCGTCAGTTCCGATGTGGACGGATGGAAGATCGCACAACAGACAAGCATACGAGTGCACAAAGAGGTCGTTGCGCTGATCACCACCGCTCCGGAACCGCTCATCAAAGAGCCCGAGATGATCGCCTCCATGCTGCAAAGCATGATGAACGGCGTCAGCCGCAAAGTGCTCGAATCCCACGCGCCGGAAAAGCGCTTTCCTGCTCTGCGCGAAGAACTCGTCTTTCTTGTGCGCACCTACGTGGAAGCCTGCATGGCAGTCGCCGTGCCAGCATAAGGATGCGCCTCAGCCTTTATCGCCCATGAAAGCCGCCCGCAGCCGCTTCCATGTCGTCGCAAGGTCTTCGGGAATCACCCGCGTCTCGCCCACCGTCGTCATAAAGTTTGTGTCGCCTGTCCAGCGCGGCATGGCGTGCAGGTGCAGGTGGCCGGCAACCCCCGCGCCGGCGGCCTCGCCCAGATTCAGGCCAAAATTTAGCCCGTGCGGCCGGTAAGCCCGCTCCAGAACCCGCTCCGTCCGCTGCGCCAGGTCCATCAGTTCATGCGCGGTCTCTGTGTCGAGCTGCGCCAGCCGGTCGCGATGCGCGTAGGGCATTACCATCACGTGGCCGGAGGTGTAAGGAAAGGCGTTCAGGCAAAGGAAGCAATCCCTGCCGCGATAGATAAGCCCGCCGGCGGCCTCGGCTTCGTCACGCGGCATTCCCTGCTCGATAGCGTAATCCGTGGCCGCAATCAGGTTGCAGAAGACGCAGCCGGTGTCGCCCGGCCAGGCGGCCAGCGCAGCCGGAACGCCGGCCCGGCCGGTCTTGTCGCCGGCAGTGATGTAGGCATAGCGCCAGGGGGTCCAGAGAGTGTCCATCGCTGGATGGAAGTATAAGCGGAACCGGTGGAGGTGCTCTATCCAACAACCTGCCCTGAGCGGAGCCGAAGGGTCCCAATAGTAGGGATGTGGGACTCCCGGCATTTACTTTTCGCCACCACACTACAAAAACTCCGCGCCTCATCCTTACGGCCTTTTCCTGCCGCAAAGGTGGAACAGCGACCGCCACCCGCCTGCAATTTTTCCGTGAATTTTCGTGCATTCCGGCCCGGCCTGCCGCCCGGTCCGATCCAGCTTCCACCCTTATTTTCCCGGGATTTCCGCTTGTTTTTGCACCGTTCCGCCGCAAGTGCCCGTCCCGCGTGCGCTTGATTGACGCACCCGCCCCATGGGAATACACTTAGCAATGTAGCTTCCTGCGCGGAATCCAGCAGTGAGGCGCGCCTTT
>JAATFM010000290.1 GCA_015655195.1 Terriglobales bacterium | reverse complement strand
GATTCCGGGTTCCCCTTCGCTGACGCTGGGGCTTGTCCTAGCAATCCTACCTGCGCCATACTCAACAGACCGAGCACCATTCCGCCCAATACTGCCGCCTTCAATCGTGAGTGCATCGTTTCTCCTCCGAAATTCAAAACTGAAATTCTTTGTCTTGCCTGACCCGGGTCAGGTCCCACCCTGACGCTGTGCACGAACGCGCGGCAAGCAATGCGCCGACAGCATACGCGCAACCCCTTGAGCAAATCGCCTTACGTACGGTATCACAGCATGAAACCGCTAAAGCGTACTTTTTCAACGATTCAGCCGGTATGTACCTTGCTGAACCACCTGCCATTTCCTCAGTAACCCGACATACGGTACTTAGGTCACGGCAAATCCCAATTACTACCCCTCACTACTTGCAGCCTGCTTCCGCGGAGCGGAATTATTGCAGGTTGAGCGTCTTCATCAAACTGCGCGGCTCCCGCTGAATCTTCTCCTGCAGCAGCGTGATGGCGTACATCAACTGTTCAGGGCGCGGCGGGCAGCCTGGAACGTACACATCCACCGGAATCACCTGATTGACGCCCTGCACCAAGGCGTAGTTGTTAAACACCCCGCCAGAGGTGGCGCATGCGCCCATGGAGATAACCCACTTGGGCTCAGGCATCTGGTCGTAGAGGCGGCGAATCACAGGCGCCATCTTCTGCGAGACGCGGCCCGCAATAACCATGAGATCGGACTGGCGCGGCGAGGGACGAAATACCTCTGCGCCGAAACGTGCAATATCGAAGCGGGCAGCGCCCATGGACATCATCTCAATGGCGCAGCAGGCCAAGCCAAAAGTCATGGGCCAGACCGAGCTTTTGCGAATCCAGTTCACGGCAAAATCGAGGGTAGTGAGGAAGACGCCCTCCGGCTGCTCGAAGCCGTAGCTCACTTCGCGCAGCTTGGCGCGATTGAACGCACTGCTTTCAAGATTGCCAAAGAGGTAACGGTCGCGCTCTTGAGAGGTTGTCATGTCTTCCAATATACCCCTACCGCATACCCGAGGCCACCCTAAGTTGCTTGGAGCCGCGTGGTTACGATTCTTCTTGTACGATGCGGCACTTGGGCGCGGGGATGCCCTGCGAAAGAACTATCTGCTCGGCGGTGTGTTTGCGGTCACAGTGCACGGAACGGGTTTGGCGCTCCAACCTGTCGGATGCGGCCAGCCCGCGGGCGGCGTGAGCGTGATCGAAAAGCGCATCCAGAGGAGCGAGCCGCGTTGCGAAGCGGTGCCGGAGGGTGGTGGAACCTCTTGGTGCGGAGTGCGGGAGGCGGCCAACGCCCAGTTCTGGGCATAGGGAGCCGGATCGCCAATGCCGGGAATCAGCCGGGCGTCGAGAATGCGGAACTCGCCCTGCGAGGCTGGGGCGATGAGATCGAGAAGCCGTGCCGTGGCTTCGTCCGGACCGGATTGCCCGGGATGCAGCGGCGGAGGCTGTTTTGGCATTGCGTGAAATGCCTGCTGCGCGGCGCGGAAGGCGGCCGGATCTGTGAGGAAGCGGAAGCTGCGCGGATTCCAGCCGATGGCATCCTGAGCACGAAGGCCGTAGGTGGTGCCAATCTCGCGCTCACTGAGCGAGCCGTAAGGCGGAGTGGCAAGATAAATGGCATCGGGAAATCCCGCGGGGCCACTTCGGTCCGGATTGCTCCGGTCCACGATAAGATCCCAGCCGGAGTATTTCGCAGCCGGCTGAATCGGCACTATGCGGAAGACCCATCCCTGGCCGATGGGCGAGGACCACTCTTGCCCTGCTGCGACCTCGCCCTCGATGGTGATTCTGGCGCAGGCAGTAGACGAGCGCCCCGGACGCGCGGGAGCCGCAATGGCGAGCGGCGGCAAGATGCCCGTCGCCAAGAGCAAAATAAGTTTCCCTATGCGGCCTTTATTCATTGTAAGTTACCCTGAATCGCACGGGCGCTTGTCAACGGCGAGCCATGCGCTATGATTAGGTCCAAACATTTTCAGCTTCTCCATAACTTTACTTCCAGGAAACGGGATAACTATGGATTGTTGCCGTCGATTGCTCTCTTTGGCCGTATTTTTTGGAGCGCCGGCGTTGGGACTGGCCCAGGCGGCCGGCTCCGGCGCTGCTCCAGCCACGCAGGCTCAAATTAACGCGCTGCAAACCGCTGTAAGCAGCGCGCAGAGCGCCGGCGACAACGGCTGGATGCTGGTCTCCTCGGCGCTGGTGCTGATGATGACCGGCCCCGGACTGGCGCTCTTTTACGGCGGGCTGGTGCGGAAGAAAAACATCCTCGGCACCATGATGCAGAGCTTCGCCATGATGGGCCTGGTGACGATCCTGTGGGCGCTCGTCGGCTACTCGCTGGCCTTCGGACATGGCAACTGGTTCATCGGCGGCTTCGAGCATCTCTTTCTGAACAATGTGCCGCTGACGCCCTCGCTCGAAAAGGTCTATCCGCAGACGATTCCCGAGCAGACCTACATGGTCTACCAGTTGATGTTCGCCATCATCACACCGGCGCTGATTACCGGCGCGTTCGCCGAGCGCATGAAGTTCAGCGGAATGGCGGTCTTTCTCTCGCTCTGGTCGCTGGTAGTTTATTGTCCGATGGCGCACATGGTGTGGGGTGCGGGCGGGCTGCTGAACGCGAACGGCGGCAGGATTCCCAGCCTCGACTTTGCCGGAGGAACGGTGGTGCATATCACCTCCGGCGTCTCGGCGCTGATTACGGCGCTTTATCTTGGCAAGCGCATCGGCTATCCCAAAACGGCGATGCCGCCGCACTCGCTGGTGCTGAGCTTTATCGGCGCGTGCCTGCTGTGGGTGGGCTGGTTCGGCTTTAACGCCGGCTCGGCAACGAATGCCAGCTCGCTGGCAACGAGTGCCTTTATCAACACGCACTTTGCGGCGGCGGCGGCGGCGCTGGGCTGGACGGTGGCCGAGTGGTTCCACAACGGCAAGCCGACGGCGCTGGGCGCGATCTCCGGCTCGGTAGCCGGGCTGGTGGCGATTACGCCGGCTTCGGGCTACGTGCAGCCGATGTCGGCGCTGGCGATTGGCCTGATTGCCGGTCTCTTCTGCTGCTTCATGGTGCTGATAGTCAAGGGCAAGCTCGGCTATGACGACTCGCTTGACGCTTTTGGCGTGCATGGCATGGGCGGAACGCTCGGCGCGCTGCTGACAGGTGTCTTCGCGGTGGCCGTCATCAACCCCGCCCTGGGCACGGACGCCTCCGGCAAGCCGCTGCCGCTCGGCGGACTCGACGGCCACTGGGCGCAGCTTGGTAACCAGGCGGCTGGCGCGGGAATCGCGTGGCTGATCTCGCTGATCGGGACGCCGATCCTGCTCTTTATCGTGGACAGGACGATCGGGCTGCGCGTTTCGGCGGAGGATGAGGTCGAGGGACTCGATCTCTCGCAGCACGGCGAAGAGGGATACGACTTCAACTCGTAGATTTTGTCGGGAGTTCACGGAGAGTCAACGCCCGGCTGATCCACAGGTGCCGTCCGGCCTGTTAGGCTAATCAGCCGGAGCAGTTACAAAAGAGGCACTACACATGGTGAAGATTGAAGCGGTTCTCCAGCCCTCCAAGCTGGATGCAGTCAAGGATGCTCTGCTCGAAGCAGGCATCGAGGGAATGACGATTCTGGAGGCCCGTGGCCACGGCAGGCAAAAGGGTCATACGGAGTTTTATCGCGGGCGCGAGTACACTGTCGATTTGTTGCCCAAGGTCAAGATTGAGCTGGTAGTGGCCGACGAGCTGAAGGACAAGGTGATCGCGGCGATTACGGGCGCGGCGCGAACCGGGCGCATCGGCGATGGCAAGATTTTTCTGAGCAAGATCGACGAGGCAATTCGCATTCGCAACGACGAGCGGGGCGATTCGGCTCTCTAAACGGCAGAAGACAAGAACAATCGGCGCTGCTTCCGGGCTGCATGGCGAAATCCGGCCATCGGCACGGGAGTAGCGCCTTTTCACTGCCCTTTTCTCAGGCAAGAATCTTCAGGCCGTGCTTCTCGACTACATCGAGGAGCTTCAAAGCCGTTCCGCTGGGCTTTTTCGCGCCCGATTCCCACTTTTCAATCGTCGATTCGCTCGTATTGAGATAGCGGGCAAAGACGGGCTGGCTGACCTTCTGGCTCTCACGAATGCGCTTGATGCGCCTGGG